>JAOZKN010000159.1 GCA_029935315.1 Desulfocapsa sp.
GCATTGGGAAAGCTTAACTCTTCCTCACCCTTGCTGTTGTGCATGACAATTCCCCCGGCATGATCAAAGTCACAGTGGGTAAGGAGGACAAGGTCAATATCTTCTCGCCTTAAGCCCAGTTCGTCCAGATCTGTGACCACAGACCAGGGGGAAGTAACCTGAAAGATGGAAAGTTGTTTGGCACTCAGTTTGTTGCCAATCCCGGTATCAATAAGGATATTTTTCCCGGGTGTTCTCACCAGCAGCACGTCATTGCACAGGGGAATAGTATTCCCTTCATCTGTTTGACACTTTTTCTCCCATAAGAGTTTCGGCACAGCACCAAACATGGTCCCGCCATCCAGACGGAAATGACCACCGTTCAGCCAGAATAACTGAAATGTACCGAGGGAGAGGGAAGGGATGCCCATGGCTAAAAGCCGCCCAGTGCTGACCAGAGTACACCTGCGGCAATGGCGGAGCCAATAACACCGGCCACATTGGGAGCCATGGCATGCATCAGCAGGAAGTTAGTGGGATCTTCTTTCAGACCAACAGCATGTACAACCCTTGCAGAATCAGGTACGGCAGAAACACCGGCGGCACCAAGGAGCGGATTGATCTTTTCTTTTAAGAAGAGGTTCATCAGTTTGGCAAAGAGCACACCACCAGTGGTGGCAACGACAAAGGAGGCGGCTCCCAGTATGAAGATCAGGATGGATTGAGCCGTCAAAAAGGTTTGTGCCTGGGTGGAGGCCCCCACGGAAAAGCCAAGTAAAATGGTGACAATATCGATCAGTGAGTTTCTGGCTGTGTTTGCCAGTCGTTCAGTGACCATGGATTCTTTCAGTAAATTGCCGAAAAAGAGCATGCCCAGTAAGGTCATGGAGCCGGGTGCGATAAGTGCGCAGATAAGAAAGGCCACGATGGGGAAGATAACCTTTTCTTTCTTGGAGACTCTCCGTGGCGGCTTCATATGAATCTGTCGCTCTTTTTTGGTGGTAAAGAGATACATGATAGGCGGCTGAATCACCGGAACCAGCGCCATATACGAGTAGGCTGCAATGGCAATGGGCCCCAGAAGTTCCGGGGCAAGCATGGAGGAGAGAAAGATAGCCGTCGGCCCATCCGCGCCGCCAATGATGCCAATGGCTCCTGCCTGCTGGGGAGAAAAACCAAGGTAGAGTGATCCAATGAATGTGAGGAAAACACCAATCTGGGCTGCCGCTCCCAGGAGTATCAGTTTCGGATTGGAGAGCATGGTGGAAAAATCGGTCATGGCCCCAATGCCCAGGAAAATAAGGGGTGGATAGATGCCCTTCATCACTCCCAGGTAGAGATATGAAAATACGGAGTTTTCAGCATACACGGAAAGGGGCATCCCCTCGATTGGAGGAATATTGCCAACAATGACACCAAATCCGATGGGGATCAGGAGCAGTGGCTCGTAATCTTTGGTGATTGCAAGGTAAATAAAAATAACGCCCACAGCAATCATGACAAGATTGGTCCATTCCAGATGGGCAATACCTGAGTTGTTATAAAAAGTGAACAGATTCACAATATCTCCTTAACTGATAACAACCAGAGACTGGCCCTGAGTCACCACATCACCGCCGGCGACAAGAATTTCCTTAACCGTACCGTCGGTGCTTGCGGTGATACTGTTTTCCAGTTTCATTGCTTCAAGAACCAGCAGTTTCTGGCCCGAGCGTACCTTTTCTCCCACCGTGACATTGATAGAGATGATCTGACCCGGGATAGGGGAGAGAATTGCTCCGGCACCTGCGCCTGCAGGCGCTGAAGGTTTGGGCACCTGTGGTGCAGCAGCTGCGATTGCAGGTGCAGTGTCCTGGAAGCTGGAAGGCTGGGGCAGATTGGCCGTATTGTCAATCTCTACCACATACTGCTTGCCATTCACATCGGCCAGTACTGCATCGTCTGTGACGTCATTGATAACAACTGTGTAGCTGTTGCTGTTGATTGTCAGTTTGTATTCTTTCATTTTGAAATATTCCAGGTATTGGCTGGTTTGCGGATATTCAGAGAGTGCAGACGTCCTGAGACGAGCCATGGTGATTCCATATCCCCGTGGCTTTTCCATGTGATCCGGTCTTCTCCTTCCGGGAAGTCATTGTGCAGATGAAGTGCCGTGGCAATGGCAAGGAGGATTTCTTCTTCCTCTGCCGCATCTTTTTCATCTTTTCCTGTATTCTTTTGTGGTTTGGGAGCACCAATGGCCAGAAGCCTGGGGAGGATGAGGATGTAAACAGCGATGATCAGCAGGCCGCCAAACACCAGTCCCATTCCCATCAGGGAGAATTGCAGGCCATTGAATCCGGGATAGACAATGTTATGGAAACCTATATTTGTAAATGACATAAATAAGTTACTCGTTATAGTGGAATATTCCCGTGCTTCTTCATGGGGTTGCTGTCCCTTTTGTTTTCCAGCATACCCAGTGCCTTGACGATGCGAAAACGGGTTCTGGCAGGTTCTATGATGTCGTCCACATACCCACGCCTTGCTGCCACGTATGGGTTGGCAACGGCCTCCTGGTACTCTGCTTCTTTATTTGCCAGAAAGGCGGCCGGGTCGTCCTGCTTCTGTGCCTCTCTGCCGTAGAGTACACCCACAGCACCTTTTGCGCCCATAACTGCAATCTCAGCTCCGGGCCACGCGTAGTTGATATCACCACGCAGGTGCTTTGATGACATCACGCAGTATGCGCCGCCATATGCCTTGCGGGTAATAACCGTGATTTTGGGGATGGTTGCTTCTGCGTAAGCGTAGAGCATTTTTGCACCATTGCGGATAACTCCGCCCCGTTCCTGGGTAGTACCAGGAAGAAATCCGGGAACATCAACAAAGGTGATTACCGGAATATTGAAACAGTCGCAGAAACGGACAAATCGAGCCCCTTTCACCGATGAATCAATGTCCAGCACCCCGGACAGGTGCATGGGCTGATTGGCAACGATGCCAACTGAACGTCCATCGTAATGGGCAAAACCGATGATAAGGTTGGGGGCAAAATCTTTTTTGATCTCAAAGAATTCCCGGTTGTCTATCGTTGCAAGGATAACCTCTTTCATATCGTAGGCTTCGGTGGGGCTTTCGGGAATAATAGCGTTTAGCTCTTCGGCACGTCGATCAGCCGTGTCCCGGGTGGGAACAACGGGGGGCGTTTCCACATTGTTCTGGGGCAGAAAGGAGAGCAGCTTTTTGACATAGGCCACACAGTCTGCGCCGGATTCTGCGGCATAATCAGAGACTCCGCTGATGGAAGAGTGCATGGCAGCACCTCCAAGTTCTTCAACTGTAACGTCTTCGTGGGTCACTGACTTCACGACCTTAGGGCCGGTGAGGAACATATAAGAGTTGGTCTTGACCATGGCAATAAAATCAGTCAGCGCAGGAGAGTAGACAGCACCACCAGCACAGGGGCCAAATACGGCGGAAATCTGGGGGACAACCCCGGAGGCCATAACATTACGCAGGAAGATGTCAGAATATCCGGCAAGGGATTCTATGCCTTCCTGAATACGGGCACCACCGGAGTCGTTTAAGCCGATGACTGGTGCACCGTTCTTTATGGCCAGATCCATCACCTTGCAGATTTTTTCCGCTATGGTTTCAGAGAGGGAGCCTCCAAGTACGGTAGGATCCTGGGCAAACACGTAGACGAGACGGCCATCTATTGTACCATATCCGGTGACCACACCGTCTCCGGGAAAAATCTTCTTTTCCATGCTGAACTCATGGCAGCGGTGGGTCTTGAACATGTCAAATTCTTCAAAGGAGCCGGGGTCAAGGAGAGTGTCTATACGTTCCCGGGCGGTCATTCTGCCTTTTGCGTGTAACTTTTCGATTCGTTCCTCGCCGCCACCTAATCTGGCTTCGGCGCGGAGGGTAAAGAGTTGTTTCAGGGCATCGCTCATTGTTGTGCTCCGCTGCAGAATTCGGTGAGTACTCCATTACTGGATTTCGGATGAAGAAAGGCAATTTGTTTGTTGCCGGCACCGGTGATGGGGGTCTCGTGGATCAGGGTGCAGCCGTTATCTTTGGCTTGCTGTAATTGTGCTTCAAGGTCTGTGCTCTGGTAAGCAACATGATGCAGGCCCTCACCTCGTTTGGCAAGAAATCCGGCAATGGGGCTGTCGTCCGATGTGGGTTCGAGCAGTTCTATATGGGTTTCTCCCAGCGCAAAGAAAGCGGTGCGTACTTTCTGGGAAGGCACCTCTTCTTCTTTTTCACAGATAAGTCCCAGTACGTTTTCATAGAAGGGGCGAGCCTTTTCTATGGAGTGGACTGCAATTCCAAGATGATCTATTTTTTTCAGCATAAGTTTTGTTTTATTTTTTACGCGGATGGCGTCGTAAAAACTCTTCATCTTCTTCGTCACTGTAAATTTGCTGTCGCTGCGACGTACTTAAGTACGCCTC
>JAOZKN010000077.1:0-4926 GCA_029935315.1 Desulfocapsa sp.
CAGCCATACAGCAATTTAAGCAACAGCCCCCTGCACAATTTCAGAATCAAAATAATTCACTGACATCCCCGCATCCACCACAACGGTCTGTGCGGTAATCCCTGACGACCGTGGCGAAAGTAGAAATGCAGCCAGATCTGCGGCTTCTCTTGTTTTCAGTGCCTTCTTCCGTAAAATCGCCTTTTCTGCATAGAGATACGAATCGACATAGCCGGGAATCCCGGCAGAAGCCGACGTTTTCAACAGACTGGGCGCAACCGCATTAAACCGCACTGCTGAAAAGGAGGAAAAGGATTTAGCCAGAAAACAGACAGAAGAGTTGAGAGCTGCTTTAATTGGAGCCATATAACCATAATTTTCTGCAGCCATGGTGGTGGTGGAAATGGAGATGGTAACCGCAGAGGCATCGGCTGCAAAGAGCTCCTTAAAATGATTACAGATGGAAATAAAAGAAAAACAGGAGATATCAAAGGCCTGGAGGAAATCTTTTTTCAAGGTTCCGTGAAATGGCGTCAGTCCTTCGGAATAGTTGGCAAAGGCAATGGAATGCACAAGACCGGCAATACGCCCGCCGTCCTCTTCTTTGATAAATTCCCCTATCTCTTTGCGAACACGGATAATGTTTTCTTCCTCCTCTACATCACACAGAAAAACTGGAGAATCCGGAAACAGTTTTCTGGCAGCCTCGGCCCGTTCTTCTGAGCGTACCACATGGATAACCGTGGCGCCTTCTTCGACCAGAACCCTGGCAATGGCCGTTGCCACTGATTTTTTATTGGCAAGACCGAAAATAACGAAGGTTTTTTCTTCTATTTGTAAAAATCCCATATTTTTCCTTTGGCAAATGAGTTTAATTGCGTGAAAAGATACACCAGAGAGGGGCTGATAACAAGATACAACTTGATTACCACCCAAACTCAACTACCGGCAGGAATTTTTCTTCTAATATAGCTAGTAGCAAGGGTTGCAGCGGGGTATCGACAAACAATCCCGCAGCGAGGTACGAGCGTGGACGTTTGACGGTATCCTGCTGCAACACTGCGGTTCCAGAAAACGACTATGAGGTTCAAGGGATACAAAGGCTTATTGCTTCAAAGGCACGTTTGCAGTATATCTGAGCAACGAAGAAGATGAAGAGTTTTTACGAATCCAGCACCTTTACCAACAGACCAAATAATCATGTCCAAATATATAATAGGTATCGACACCGGCGGCACGTACACTGATGCAGTACTTCTGGATGCACAAAACAACAAAATAATTGCCACTGCAAAAGAGCCCACCAGCCACCACGACCTGGCAATTTCAACAGGGAAAGCACTGGAGACCCTGCTGCAGAAAGCAAATATCGACACAAAAGATATTTCCCGTCTCGCTCTCTCCACAACCCTTGCCACAAACGCTGTTATCGAAAACAAAGGAGCCCGCGTGGCTGCTTTTGTTATTGGCTATGTGAAGCATTTCAAACTGCCCATTACCGCTACTGTTTTTATAAAGGGCGGCCATAATATCAGCGGAGAAGAAGAGGAGCCGCTGGATATCGACAATATCGTAGACACTATTCAGGGCCTGAAAAATGAAGTGGATGCTTACGCAGTCTGTTCTGCCATGTCCATGAAGAATCCCAGCCATGAAATGGTCACAGAAAAGGCCATCAGCATGCTGGATCCCAAACCTGTTTTCTGCTCCCACACCATCAGTCATCATGCCGGTATGCAGGAACGTACCGCAACAGCGGCCCTGCACGCCAAGCTCATGCCAATTATGCAGGATTATATTGGTGGTGTGCAAACTGCTGCCTCGAAAAACAAGCTTGACTGCCCCATTGTTCTTATTGCCGGAAACGGAGACCAGGTTTCCATAGACAAGGCAGCAAAACAGGCAGGAATAACCGTGGCAAGCGGCCCCGCCTGTACCGCAGGATTTGGTGCAGCCCAGGGAGTAGAACATGCCCTGGTGATTGATGTTGGTGGAACGACCACCGATATTGCAATGATCAAAGACGGGAAAACTGTTTTATCCCCTGATGGCTGTCAGGTTGGCCGCTGGCAGACCCATGTGGAAGCAGTTGATATGTTCACAGGGGGAATTGGCGGAGATTCCCATGTAATGCTTGATGCAAATGGCATGATCAGCCTTGGGCCGAACCGGGTTATTCCACTTTCCATGGCCAAGGATTTCCCAAACCCGAAACAATGGCTGGGGGCAGAACTGGACGGCAAATGCATTGCCATGGTACCGGACCTGAATATCTCAGAGTATGACGACCCAATCCTCAATCTTCTGGCCCAAAACGGCCCTGCCACCTCCACTGCCATTCAGCAATCCACCGGGTTTTCAGGGGTTCCCCTGGAAAAGCATCTGGAACAACTGACAAGAAAGCAACTTATTCTGGAGATCGGATTCACCCCCACCGATGCCTTACATGTGCTGGGTAAAATATCCATCGGTGACAAAACACAGGCCGAAGCCGGGGCCACAATCCTTGCCGCACTGGCGAAGATGGAGATAACGAGCTTCTGTCACAAAATTATTGCGATGACAGAAGAGCGCATAGAAAACCTGCTCATCGACTATATTATTCACCATTACTGGGGAAAATCACTCACTAACTTTATCAATACACGCAACGATCATCCAGCATTGGGAGTGCAGTTCAGTTTGAAGATACCGCTTATTGGTATTGGTGCCGCGGCAAAATATTTTCTGCCAAATGTTGCCAGCAAATTGGGGACTGACATTAACTTCCCTGAACATTGTGAGGTGGGCAATGGTATTGGTGCAGCTTTGCTTGGGAGATAGCTCTCCCAGTCCTTTATAAGGATTGTGCGAAATTTCTTCAAAAAAACAATTGAATAGAATAGAATACATAAATCGAAGAGATTTGCAGGAAAGATTGACAGTGCCTTCCGTAAAACCGAAGCCCTTCTCAAGAAACTGGCAAAAGGGTGCTTTGTAAGAGACCACCTTGTTTTCCAGATATTTTTTCTTTACCACGGGATCCACTGCCACTTCAAAATACGCACACACTAACACAAACAAGAAGGAACCCAGGATGAGCCAAAAAATTCAAACAGGTATTCTCATTACGCTTGCAATGCTGCTACTCTGTTTTACCACCAACCCTGCTTCGGCTGCCCCCATTGATGTTGGGCCACAAGTAGCAACATATGAAGGCGACACTCGGGGATTCTGGTTTACAGCACCATCAGATTTTATCATAACCAGACTGGGTGTTCCAACCGATGCAAGTATCGAGAGTTTTGACGTTGCTGTATTACGTCTTCCCCAGGTTCCTTCTGGACCCACTACAACTTTTGACACACTCTTTCTTTCTCGTAATAATAGTCAAAACAGCATGCTGACCACCAATATAGCGGTATCTGCTGGAGATGTTATTGGAATTTTGGGTTCCCGTGGTGCAAACTCTACGAATTCTTATGGTTCACTTGAGTATACGACTGAGATCAACGGGTCGAGTGTTACGTTGAAGCGTCTAGAAATGCAAGAAGACTTACGAGACACCCACCCTGTTGACGCTGTAGTGAGCTCACCCGCCGGTTGGCCTCTTGGACGAGTTTTCTTTGAAATTTCCACCTCTACAATTGACGTTGGCCCTCACAAAGCCCCCCCTTACTCAGGATCCACTCGCGGATTTTGGTTCACAGCACCAGCAGATTTTAAAATAACCGGACTCGCTGTTCCAAATGATGCAAGTGTCAAGAGTTCTGATGTTGCGGTGTTGCGTTTTAAGCAAACTCCTCCTGAGTTCAACACCGACCCCAGCACTTCTGACTTTGACACCCTCTTTCTTTCACGTGATAATGAGCAGGGCGGCATGCTGGACACCGACATAAAAATATCCAAAGGAGACATCATTGGGATCTTAGGTTCTCGCGGTGCAGACGCTACAAATTCGTATGGTCCAGCACGGTATGTAACGCATTCTAATGGGTTTGATGTGACCTTGACGAGGTTAATGATGCAAGACAAGTTGCGATCTGCCGATCCTGTTTCAATTGGCGTGTATTCATATAGTCCCAGCAACATTGGACGAATCTCAGTACAGATCGGCGAACCTGACCCCTTCCCCTGGGCCATGTTTATACCAAAAAAGATAGTGCAGCTTCCCAACCCGCAATGGACAGCAAAGAGTGGAATCTGCTGTACCGTGTCCAACATGACCTTCACAGTCACCCTTGACGGGATAACAAAATCATCGACGGCCACTCCGTCTTCGGCTGAGGATTGCGCCTCGTCAAGTATTAGTGTTGAACCGTTTACTGAGACCACCTCCGGTTACAAGAGCTTCAGCGCTTCAGTTTCCGGAGGCTGTATCAACGATGGGAGCGGGACTTTCAGCTATACCTTTATGAAAGGCAATGCCTACACATTTACCACTTATCTCGATGGCACTGACGTAAGGCTTAATGTGACAAGTGTTTCTCTCGCAAAGGATTCGCTTGGGGCGGATAAAACAGCTAAAACAAAAGTTTTCTCACTCTTCAGTCTTGAAGATTTCGGAAGCTCTCTCAATGGTGCAGATTCCACCGGGGAATGTGCCACGCCATAGCGTTTTATTTTCAATGGTCAGCTTTGAATCAAAGCGTCTGGAGAAGGATTGATCTTTCTTCCGGGCGTTTTTTTTTGCATATGGATTTGCTGCGCTTACGATTGCCTGTGCTCGTAAAAAACATAAAAAAACCGCGCTACTCAGGAGAGCAGCACGGCATATAAAAGATTAACAAGGATACTATTTTTTCTTTTTACTTTTCTTCTTTTTGTCTTTTTTCTTACCTTTTTTCACATCTTTAGCCTTACATGATTTTTTCTTGCAGGCTTTTTTCTTCTCGTCTTTCTTTTTAACTTTCTTCTTATCTTTCTTCTTAGACATGTTCGCCTCCTGTGGCATAAGATCAGACTCTA
>JAOZKN010000077.1:5026-10303 GCA_029935315.1 Desulfocapsa sp.
TTCTTATCTTTCTTCTTAGACATGTTCGCCTCCTGTGGCATAAGATCAGACTCTATTGATAAGACACCTTCTTACCATAAAAGTAGTATACGGCATGTTGGCAGGTTTCAGAAATATTTTATTCAAACAACCCCAGAAACTCTGAATACCCCTCTTCTTCCAGCTTGTCTTTTGCAATAAAACGCAGTGCTGCAGAATTAATGCAATACCTGAGTCCCATTGGTGCCGGGCCATCAGCAAAAACATGGCCAAGGTGAGAATCCCCGTGGCTGCTTCGAACTTCCGTACGCACAGAAAACAGGCCACGATCTTCTTTTTCCAATACATTTTTTGCATCCAGAGGTCTTGTAAAACTTGGCCAGCCGGTTCCTGATTTAAATTTATCATTTGAACTGAACAGGGGTTCGCCGGAGACGATATCGACATAGATCCCTTCTGCTTTATTGTCCCAGAACTCGTTGTTAAAGGATGGTTCCGTTCCTTCTTTCTGGGTCACCTTATATTGCAGGGGAGTAAGGCGGGTGCGTAACTCCTTCTCCGATGGCTTGCTGTAGCTGACATTCTGCCGGGCCAGCTTTTGCGGCCAGACCCTTTCCACAAAATCCTTCCGTCCAGATCCTGCCTTATATGCGGAATAATGAGCATAATTTTTCTTATAATAATCCTGATGGTACTCTTCTGCCGGATAAAAAGGTTTTCCCTGAACAATATCTGTCATAATCGGCTTATCAAAAAGCCCTGAATTCTGCAGGCGCTGTTTTGACTCTTCGGCAACACGTTTTTCCTCTTCATTTCCATAAAAAATAGCAGTCTTATAATGAGCACCACGATCAGCAAACTGCCCTCCGTCATCGGTGGGATCTATCTGCTGCCAAAAGGTTTCCACAAGCTGGCCATAATGTATTTTTTCAGGATCATAACGAACCTGCACCGCCTCATAATGAGCAGTCTGTCCACTACTGACCAGATCATAACGTGCATCTTCTTCTGTGCCGCCACTGTATCCCGCCCGTACCTCAATCACCCCTTTCAGCTGTTCGAAAGGTGGTTCCATACACCAAAAACAGCCGCCACCAAATACTGCCCTTCGCTCTTCTGCCATTGCACTACTCCCGCAGATCAAAACTATCATTAGTATTTCAATTACGAGCCTTACAGCTCCCTGGTTTTTTATCATTCCGGTCTCCATTTTTCAATAATCATTCCTAGCAAAAGAAATTATGCACTGTTACCCCGAAAAACAAGAAAAAAGACATTCTACCCACACCCAAACTCAGCTACCAGCAGGCCCCATTCTTCTGATTTAGCTGGCAGCAAGGGTTGCAGCGGGGTACCAGCAAACAATCCCGCAGCGAGGCACGAGCGTGGACGTTTGCTGGTATCCTGCTGCAACACTGGCGGTTCCAGGAAGCTCACAAACAATGAAGCTGAGGTTCATTTTTATGGTTTTAAAAACTGATATGAAGCGCTATAGTGGCTCCATGAAAAATTCAAAATCACCCAAACGGACAAAATTTATTTTCGTAACTGGCGGCGTACTTTCCTCCCTGGGAAAGGGACTTGCGGCGGCATCCATTGGCGCACTCCTTGAAGCCAGAGGACTCACCGTCACCTTCCAGAAGCTCGATCCTTACATCAATGTAGATCCGGGCACTATGAATCCTTTTCAGCACGGTGAAGTATTTGTCACCGATGATGGCGCGGAAACGGATCTGGATATGGGACATTATGAGCGCTACACCAACGCAGTAATGGCGCAGAAAAATAATTACACCTCCGGACGGATTTATTATTCAGTTATCCAGAAAGAACGGCGCGGCGAATATCTTGGCGGTACTGTTCAGGTGATTCCCCATATCACAGATGAAATCAAAGCTGCTGTTATGCAGCTTGAGGGCACTGTGGATGTAGCCATCATCGAGATTGGCGGCACCATCGGCGACATTGAGGGTCTCCCTTTTGTTGAGGCCATTCGTCAGTTGCGCATTGATCTTGGCCGTGAACATTCTCTCTTTATCCACCTGACTCTGGTTCCCTACATCAAAGCTGCCGGAGAGGTCAAAACCAAGCCCACCCAGCATTCTGTCCGGGAACTGAGAGCCGATGGGATCCAGCCCGACATTCTGGTCTGCCGTACTGAGGTTCCCATTGATGACAGCCTGAAGCAGAAGATGAGTATGTTCTGTAACGTCCCCGTTGATGCCGTAATCACAGCCATTGACGTGGACACCATCTACGAAGTTCCACTTCGTCTGCACGCGGAAGGACTTGACAACAAGATCCTTGAATTGCTGAATATGTGGACAGCAAAGCCCAATATCAAACCCTGGGAAGAGCTGGTTCACAAGATTAAGAATCCCAAAGACACCATTCAAATTGCCATCACCGGTAAATATGTGGATCTCACCGAATCCTACAAAAGTCTCCACGAATCTCTGATTCATGGCGGCGTTGGCAACGATGTAAAAGTTGAGCTGACCTACATTAGCGCCGAAGATCTTGAATCAAAAGAGGCAACAGAGCTGTTAAAAGGTTGTCACGGCGTGCTCGTTCCCGGCGGCTTTGGCAGACGTGGTGTGGAAGGAAAGATCAATGCCATCACCTATGCCCGGGAAAACAAAATTCCATTCTTTGGTATTTGCCTGGGTATGCAGCTGGCCGTCGTGGAGTATGCCAGAAATGTTCTCGGTCTAAAAGATGCACATTCCACAGAACTTGTGGACAAGACATCCAATCCGGTGATTTACCTTATCAAGGAATGGTTTGATTATCGTACCCAGAAGATGCAGATTCGTGACGAAACCTCGGATATGGGCGGGACTCTGCGCCTTGGTGCTTACCCTTGCGTCCTTGCCGATGATTCCTTTGCCAAAGCTGCTTACGGAGAGAAAGAGATCTCCGAACGGCATCGTCATCGTTATGAATTCAACAATGACTACCGTGCACAGTTAGAAGAAAAAGGCATGGTTATCTCCGGAACTTCTCCAGACAACAATCTGGTGGAAATTGTGGAGATTGCAGACCATCCATGGTTCCTCGCCTGCCAGTTTCATCCGGAATTTAAATCCAAACCCATGAAGCCACACCCACTTTTCCGCGATTTTATCGCAGCTGCCATTAAGCATAAGGGGTAAACAAAGATGACTGTTTCTGTTGCCACCCCCGGGGGAGATACCATTCAGGTTGGGGACGGAAATCCCCTGTTGCTGATTGCGGGTCCCTGTGCTCTGGAATCTCACGAACTGGCCTTACGTGTTGCAGGAGAAATGCAGGAGATTTGTGCTCGTCTTGGAATTTCCTATGTATTCAAAGCCTCCTACGACAAAGCAAACAGAACCTCCCTCGATTCCTACCGCGGCCCCGGCCTTGACGAAGGACTGAATATCTTAAGTAAAATCAGGAGCGAGTTACAGGTTCCTGTTATCTCTGATGTGCACGATGTGAGCCAGGTTGCACAAGCTGCCGAAGTCCTGGATATCCTGCAAATCCCCGCCTTTCTCTGCAGACAGACCGATCTTCTGGTGGCAGCAGCCAAAACAGATAAACCGGTCAACCTGAAAAAAGGACAGTTTGTCTCTCCCTGGGATATGGAAAACGGGGTTAACAAACTCAGAGGTGCAGGTGGCATGAAAACCATGCTTGTGGAACGTGGTGCAAGCTTTGGTTATAACAACCTGGTGGTGGACATGCGCTCCCTGCCCATTATGCGTGGTTTTGGCTGTCCTGTCATTTTTGATGCCACCCACTCTGTACAGCTTCCCGGTGGTGCCGGAGGCTCATCCGGCGGACAACGTGAATTTATTGCCCCGCTCGCCCGTGCTGCAGTCGCCGCGGGGATTGATGGCCTCTTTATGGAGGTACACCCCGACCCTGACAAGGCACTGTGTGATGGCCCCAACTCCATCCCCCTTGATGCCATAGAAGCACTGCTGAAACAACTGCTTCGTATTCAGGAAGCAGTCAACCCATGATTAACGACTCCTGCACTCCTTCAAAGGCGGGGGACTACCCGTCCGACTGCGAAGTTCGTGAAGGCTACCGGCAACGGGTACGTGAAAAAGCCGGACAGAGTAATCGCAGTGAAAACTGGCAGCAAACCCTACCCAAAGCAAAAGAAATTAAACTCCTGCTCCTGGACGTGGACGGTGTTCTCACCGATGGTAATCTTATCTACTCCCACGAGGGAAAAGAATCCAAGGCCTTTAATACCCAGGATGGATTTGGCCTGCGCATGCTGCAGGACAGTGGTGTGGAAGTTGGTATTATCACCGCAAGAAGCTCCGCAGCACTCAGCCGCAGGGGTGAAGACCTGAAAATCAGTCACCTCTATCAGGGAGCGTCCAACAAACTCGATGCCTACAAGGAAATCACCAGAAAGACAGGGCTGAAGCCCTTTGAAATTGCTTATATGGGTGATGACTGGCTGGATATGGTCCTCTTAAAACGTGTGGGACTGGCTGTGGCTCCCGCAAATGGTGTTATCGAGGTACGGGAAATGGCGCATTACGTGTGTGAGCAGTCGGGTGGACACGGAGCTGTACGTGAAATTTGCGACCTCATTCTCGAAGCCAGAGGAGAGCACATAAAACTTCTACAACACTATATGAGCCGATGATCACCCGAAGAAACCTGATCTGGATCATCCCCCTTGCTCTTTTGCTTACATTTCCACTGTGGCGTATTCCTGTCGCCGCATTTTTGAGTCCACGTGGCGGCTATGATGCAAGCCTTGCTGAGCGAGAACTCGATACACACAATTTTGCCCTGGAGGGAATCCATATCACCCAGAGCCAAGATGGAAAAAAAAGTCTTGAAATTGTCGCCAAACACGCCTACACGGGAGAAAAGACAGATGTATTTAAGCTGGACGAGGTAGATGCTGTTATTATCTCCAAAACTGGTGAGCAGACCTTTATCACCGCCCGCCATGGGATTCTCGATAAAAATACCACTATCCTCACTCTTATCGATGAAGTAGTGGTGATGAAACCCAAAGATAAATTCGAATTGTACACCGACCTGCTCACCTACAACGAAACAACCCATATTGTCCATTCACCTGGCAGAACCCAGGTCCTTGGTGAAAAAATTGATATCACGGGTCATTCTCTTATCTTTAATACCCTCACCAAGGCCTACGACCTCAGTGGGCGGATTCGCTGTAAATTGAGCAATTTTTCAGCACCCAGAAAAACTCCTGCAGAAAATTAGTACGTCTCTCCCACCTTGAAAAAAGGCACGAAAAGAATTTCTAACGTACTAATAATCCTTTTATTT
>JAOZKN010000077.1:10403-13651 GCA_029935315.1 Desulfocapsa sp.
ACAAGCGGACTGCAAATACAATCTCCCCACAACTTCCTCCCCTTCAAACGCTTGCAGGCACGACTTGAAAGCGGAGCAATTGACCTCTTTATCGGCATGGCCAAAAATGAGGCCCGCCTGAAAAAATATATTTTTGTCGACACTCCCCTCTATGAAGTTAACCAGATCGTCGTCCTTCGGCGGACTGATACAGTCGAGATACACAACCTGGATGATATCCGAAATCTCGCCCCTGACAATATCATCCTCACCAACTATGGCACCGCCACTGAACGTCAGCTCAAGGCTCAAAAAGAACTCAATGTTGATTCCGAGGGATTAAACATTGCTGCAAATCTGAAAAAACTGCTCTATGGCAGGGGGAGGTTTATTTACTTCCATGATATCGGTCTGCTGGGTGCCATTAAACGAAATGGCTACGAAAAAGAAATCAGAGTGCTGCCAATAATCTTCAAAACATATCATCACTACGTTGCCTTCGCCCCCGGAACTCCAGAGGAAATAATCACCCGGGTGGATCAGGCGCTGCAAAAACTCAAGGCAAGCGGTGAACTTGCCAGGATACGCGCCCGTTACGTTCATTCCATTCTATAAACGGCTAGTGTCTATGCTGGATGGAAAACACTGTGAAAGTCTGATCCTCGGCCAGCCAGCGCACATTCATCTCCCAGAGAAGCATTCCGTATTCCCGTTTTTTCCCTCGCTGACTGGCGGGACGTGGATCCTGCTTCAAAATCTCTGCAATCAGTATTTTCATCTCTCTTCCCGTCTCTTCTCTATACTGCTGACACTGTTCTTCGGCTTCGGAACTAAAACAAACAGTTATTTCCTTTTCTGCAAATTTTACAAAACCACTGCTCGCCTCTTCAACCTTATCGCTGTATGGAACATAGGGTTTAATATCAAAAACGGGTGTGCCCTGCAAGATATCCATCTCACTGATATCAAGTAACAATTTGTTTTTTTCCATGCGTAAACCATGGTAACGAACCACCGACATACCTAAGCCATTGGGACGGTGCGGGCTACGACTGGCAAAAAGTCCCACCCGCTTCTGCCCACCAAGCCACGGTGGGCGTACTGTTGGCCGCCAGCCATCTCCCATGGATTCGTGAAAGCGAAACTGCAACCAGATATGGGAAAATTGATCCAACTCCCTAAACATTTCTTCACGGTCGTAAGGGGGCAGCATTTCAATACTGCCAATTGCACTTTTAACCAGCCCGGGCTGCCTGGGGATACCGAATTTTTCGCTATAGCAGGAATGCACAACAGCAATGGCTTCAATTGAAAATTTCATAAGGTTCCAGTATTCGCTCATAGCAGAGTTCCAAGTGTTTACTGACAAACAATTCGCAGCGAGGCACGAGTGAGGACGTTTGGCGGCAAGCACTTGGAACTCTGCGGTGATAGAGTCATAGCTCAATTTACACTGCGTAATTCAGCACACATAAACAAATCAAGGCTATCCGCTTAGATATTGCAACGGCTTGGAAACGGATTCATGAGCTGCTTCTGTCCGCTTTGACCGTAAATGACTTGATTTTCAAATATTTTGTTATCTGATTTGGATCATGCGAGATTCTCGCAAGAACAGATCCAAATCAGATAACAAAATATTGAGAAAATACTACGCAATTTCCGGGATGCCGCTCCCACAAGCAGCTCATAAATCCTCTCGGAGTCTCGTAAATTCGCTTACCTTCATAATCAAAACCGGAGTAAAGATCTTCCTTCTCCATAAAAGTTGACCTTCACCCTGAGCAGTGTTACTGTAACACAATTCAAAAAAAGGTGTTACAATGCTCAAACGTTTTACCGTTTCCATGGAAGATTCACTGCTGACAGATTTTGACGACTTTATTCAAGAGCGCCATTATCAGAACCGTTCAGAAGCCTTACGTGATCTTATCCGCAATAAAATCATTGAAAAAGAATGGCAGGCCGACAAGGATGTCATGGGTGTTATCTCCCTGGTGTATGACCACCACCACCCCAAACTACAGGAAAAAGTGACTGAGCTGCAACACGATTTTCATCACCAGATTGTCTCCACAACCCATGTGCATATGGATCACAATAATTGTCTGGAGGTGATCATTGTACGTGGTAAAGCACATCAGGTACAGGGACTTGCCGACAATTTACGGGCATTGCGCGGAGTTCGCAGCTCAAGCCTGTCCATGGGTTCAACCGGCGAAAACCTGCACTGAAGGATAGCAGTTTAGCATGCACATTTCAGAAGGAATCCTCAACGCACCGATCCTTGCCGGCGGAGCCATTCTCACCGTAGTGGGTACAGCCATTGGTTTAAAAAAGGTAGACTACGACCGCATTATGAGCGTATCCCTTCTTTCCGCCACTTTTTTTGTGGCCTCTCTTATTCACGTACCGCTAGGCCCCGGTTCTGTACACCTTCTGCTCAGCGGTTTACTGGGCCTTATCCTTGGCTGGGCAGCTTTCCCGGCCATTGTCGTGGCACTTGTCCTGCAGGCCATCTTCTTTCAATATGGTGGCATTGTAGTCCTTGGGGTAAATGGCTTTATCATTGCAGGACCTGCTGTGCTTTGCGGAATTTTGTTACATCCGTGGCTGAAAAAAAATGGCAGAAAACGAACGACTGCTGCTTTTCTGGCCGGATTTGTATCCATTCTTCTCTCGGCAATCCTTATGGCATCTGCCCTCTATCTGTCAGATCACGAATTTTTGGAAGTTGCAGGACTGACATTACTCAGCCACCTCCCGGTAATGTTTATAGAAGGCCTGATCACCATGTTCGTTGTCAATTTTCTGGCCCGGGTACAACCGGAAATCCTTTCCCTGGAACCATAATCGACCATGTACATACGCCTCTTTCTTCTTCTCCTTTTTCTCCTTCTGCCCATGCAGGCACATGGCCATAAAATTCATGTTTTTGCCTGGGTTTCAGGAGATACTGTTACGGTGGAATCCACTTTTTTCGGCAACCATCCCCTGGTAAAAAGTTCGATCACTGTGAAAAACAGTCAGACTCGCGAGCTGGTTCTGCAGGGAACGGGGGATAAAAAAGGTATTTTCAGCTTTACAATTCCACCTGCAGTCAAAGAAAAGGCAGCTGATCTTCGCATTACTGTTTCTGGCGGTGAAGGCCACCAGGCAGAGTGGCTGATGCCGGCCAGCGAATACCTGGCGGACACAAGTATACACCCACTGCCACAAAAACAGGTAGCCGACAGTGCGGAATTAAAAAAGATGCTGCAAGAAGTACT
>JAOZKN010000243.1 GCA_029935315.1 Desulfocapsa sp.
GACAAGGTGGTTAACAGCCACCTGCTCTACCAACTGAGCTATCGAGGATTAAAAACAACAGGCCTAAGACTACTGAACTCCATCAGCATCAACAGCTGACAACCTGTAGGCGCAGGAATATATACGACGAAGGCAGGGCTGTCAATATTTTTCTAGGGGTGGAAAATCTTTTAAAATAATAGCAACTGCTTCATTGATTCTGGTGCCTGCTTTTTCAGGATCCGGGTTGCTACTTAGCCTGTCACTGCCACTTCCGCGCCATATCAGTTTATGTTGCACAGGATCAAGAATATCAATAATCAACGTTCCCTCCTCATACTCCCGCACGGTGCTGTTGCGGGTGCGTGCACCAACAAAAGGATCCCGATACAGGGAGCCATACCCATAAGGGCTGTAAAAATGATCGATGCTATCCACTTGTAGCTTTTTCTGAATGGCACCATGCCAACTTACTCTAAAATCTGCTGAGCTGGCATCTGTCTTCAAAAATCCACGTGCAGCAAGAGCCGTTTCCACAGCACTTCGTACTCGATCAGTCACGAGGTCATTATTGATTCTGGTATCACTGGAGGGAGCATCTTCGTTATCAAGCCAGGCATATGTGTGGAACTTTGTAAAATCATAGTCCGGATTAAAATCGGTATTTACGCTCACGGTAGAGCATGCG
This sequence comes from Desulfocapsa sp., assembly GCA_029935315.1. Classification (GTDB taxonomy): domain Bacteria; phylum Desulfobacterota; class Desulfobulbia; order Desulfobulbales; family Desulfocapsaceae; genus Desulfocapsa. The sequence goes on from JAOZKN010000243.1 coordinate 668, forward strand.
CCACAAAAGAAAAACAAGAGCGCTGCAAATGCAAAATTTTTCACAAAAGATCTCCTTATTGTTGTTTTTCACCACCAAACATTCCCTTTAACATCTCCATGGCCTGTTCCATCTGTTCCTGCTGTTCCGGGCTCATCTGCTCGTTGGCTTTCGTTCGTTCGTCCATGACCTCTGCCTGCAGTTTTTCGGCGCCCTTCGGATCTTTTAACATGGTGATGGTTTCTTTTGCCATACTTCGGGCAATGGCATCGGATTGCGGATCAAGCTCTGTCTCTATCCCTTCCGGTAACTGAAAGAATTTGTCTGCAACCGTTCCTTCATCAACAGCAGTGGCCTCAATCTTCATGCTCATTCCCAGCATATTACTTTCCACACGCAGGGGAATATCAGTACCATGGATGGAGTAGGCGATGGTGCCCATCATTTCGGCCCGGTCACAGCTGTAACCAAGGATTTTTTCGGCATTCTGCTGCGCTGTCCCACCAAAGCCTTCTGCAACAGAAACACCCATTTTTTCGCCATTCTCGTGAACCTGTTTTTGCTCA
>JAOZKN010000244.1 GCA_029935315.1 Desulfocapsa sp.
TCCCGACCACGACCCCCTGAGCTATGTCTGGCAGCTTGATTCCGCCCCTGCCGGCATTCAGGTTGCTCTATCGGACGCAACCAGCTGTCACCCGTCATTTACCGCGCCTAAGTTTTCCCAGGCCGGTGGCATTAATCTGGTCTTCAAACTGCGGATCAACACTCCTTCCGGCGGCGTGGATGAAGATACGATTTCCATCCATGTCAATGATACGATCAATGAATGGCCGACGGCAGATGCCGGCGACGATTGGTCCACCGTTGATAATTCCTCTTTCACCCTTTGGGGCAGTGCTACGGATCCCAACGGTGACCCGTTGGGCTGCCAGTGGAGCGTTCTTTCATATTTGGATGCTGGCGAGCACGCCATTTTTAGAAGTCCTTCTAATGAGTGTACGCCTCTGATAAGCGTATCTGTTCGCAGGGACCGGGACATTGTTCTCCGGCTCACAGTGGATGACAACCGGGGTGGTATTGACACTGATGATGTTACTCTTCACGTGAAAAGCAGTCCCATTTTTGTTGGGGATTGGTCCCCGAAGAATGGTTCGCCCGGGACCAAAGTAACCATTGATGGATATGATCTTCTCTCGGTGACTCAGGTCAGTTTTAATGGATATTCCGCCACAATCGAACCTGAAACCCAGACTGATGAGCATATTACCGTTGTAGTACCGGCCGGCGGCAAGTTGATGGCACCATATTTCCAGGCGGGAAAGAAACTTGGGTATCTTAAGCTCTGGGATTATCCCGAGGTTACTACTGGTCCCCTGGTTGTTCAGGGAGAAAATAATGCCATCTGGACATCTCCGTCTGACTTTGTCGTTTCCCATGCCAAACTGCACCGGGTGGTGCTGAGCCAGGGAGTACACAGCTACGACCTGGTCCGGGGCAAAAACACCATTCTTCAGGTGCAGCTCCGCACCAGTGAGCCGGGTCCCGCTCCTAATGCCGGCATTACTGATGCCATCTGTTACGTCACCCCGGACAGCGGGACGCCCTTTACCGTCAAGCCGGCTCACGTCCCGTCCCAGGCTCTCCCTAGTACAGGCAACCTGGACTCCATCAACCAGGGCATCAATTTCTTTCTGCCCCCGGACAAACTGACCGCAGAAAGCTATCAGTTCAGGGTGATTATCTACAATAATGGCCGAGAAATTCTTGGTTTTGAATCCACCCGGGACAGCGTTGAGTTTGCCGAGGTCATCAGGCC
>JAOZKN010000013.1:0-18424 GCA_029935315.1 Desulfocapsa sp.
TTAACGAGGCTAAAGGTTTTGGTTTTTTGGAGCAGGAAGGTGGAAAGGATGTATTTGTTCACTACTCTGCCATTAACAGTGATGGATTCAAAACCTTGAATGAAGGTGATAGAGTTGAATTCGAGATCACCGAAGGTCCTAAAGGTCCTGCTGCTGCGAATGTGAGCAAAATATGATCTAAAAACAAATTAATTTTTGTTGACGATTTGAAAAGGGGTTAAGCCGTTTATAACGGTTTAACCCCTTTTTTTGTGTAAATATTCTATATACGGTATGCTGTAGTAAAGAAGTAGTGTTTTTCGAATACAGAATAAGGAGTTAGTCATGGAAGCACTTTCTAAATCGCAACGTGCGCGTCTTGCCATACGAACGTTTAAAGTTATCTCAGATGCCCTGATTCTTCGCGGTTATTATAAGGCGTCAGGTAAATCAGGAGAAAAGCTTTCCGAATCACTGCAGGAGTTTGATCCCGAAATCTATGGCTCCATGTCTGATCCCCGAATTATTGAGTTGCAGGGACTTGAGTACGTAATGGACAGAATGCCTCGTGGCATAGAAAAGTGTAACCGCATTGTTCTCACTGCCGGTGATGATTTTCGAGAGACTTCTTTTGAAAAAATAATTCCCTTAAAGAGAAGACGAAAGTCCTATGTGGTCTCAGACAAAGAAATTTGTTTTGTTATCACCAGAGGTCTTACTGAAATATATGATATTATAACACATTTAACATTCTTAAACATTGAGTCACAGAAGATACAGCAACAAGTGAGTACCATTGATGAGGAACCCTGCGCCGAATGGATTGCCCTGAGGGATCTTGTCGAAAGTGGAATTAGCCCCGAAGGAAAAGAGCTTGATCAGGCAATCTGGAACTTATCTATTATTCTGGGACGTACCTATCGTGAGACTCGGGTAAGTTATGAGAATTTTGATAATTACCATCTGAAGAATGGTAATTACAATAATGGACTTTTGGGCACAATCTACGAAATGGGGCACCGCATTATTGAAGAAAAGCGGTCCAGAGAGAATCTGCTAACCATCACATTCACTCCATCGCTGCAGGAGATGATTGGAGTTCACAAATATGCAACACTCTGGGCTAAAAATATTAAACGTTTTCTTCATGATAGCGGTTTAGATAAAAGAGATATCCATGTGGTGAGTGCAAATATGCATTCCATGGTTAACCTTCTATACGGGGCAGGGTTTCTTAAGGAAAACGGTGTTACTATTCCTGAAGATTTATATACCATGATTTCAGATATCAAGGATGTTAAGGCTGATATCTATGAGTATGCTTCCCCGCACGGCTTTTCCTATCTGAAAGACACATCTGAATCCAATATTGATGCAATGGTCATTGATTCCGGTGCAATAAGGGGATCTTTTCTCCATGGCAGCATAAAGTGTGATTATGAGTACCTGCAAAAGGAAAAGCCGGTCATAGTTGTTCTCGATTATGCTTTTGGAGCACAGGCATTTGAAATTCTGGATGAGTTACTTTGTCCCTGTCATTTGCATGAAAACGAACTGAGGTTTGCTTTTAAATCAATTAATATTATGGGGAAAGCTGGTATATTGGCTGGCAATAAAGGCGATATCATGCTTGCCACATCCCATGTGATGGAAGGTACTCCTAATAATTATATTGTAAGCAACGATCTCCATATTGACGATTTTGATGAAGGTTATCCCATCTATGAAGGACCTATCGTCACCGTACTAGGTACATCTTTGCAAAACAGGGATGTGCTGGAGCGCTTTCATAGCTCTAACTGGAAAGCCATAGGACTTGAAATGGAAGGAGGGCATTACCAGCGTGCTATCAGTGCCGCTATTATTCGGGGGCATGTCGACAGCGATATAAAAACCCGATATGCTTATTATGCTTCAGATAATCCTTTGCAGCATGGACAGAGTCTGGCAGCCGGCCCCATGGGCGATATTGGTATCGTTCCCACCTATATGATAACCAAAGTGATTTTCGAAAAAATTGCAACTAAAGAGCCTGCTCCAGTATGCGATTCATAAGAAAGCAGCATCTGGCCAGCGTTTCTCCCTGGGTTCTCGCTGCAGCATGTGGTCTGCTCACCCTCATTATTGGTGTTTTTGCATTAAATAATTATCGGCGTGATAAGGCATTAATGACTGATATCCTGCTTGAGAAAGGTGCAACGCTTATTCGCTTTGTCGCATCCAGTTCACGGAACTCAATATTTGCCGGCTTGCGTGCCGGGGAGTCCCTTGATACTCTCTGGCCTGAAAACGTACAGGAAGTGATGGAACATGCCTCCGGACATCCGGGATTGAAATTTTTAGCACTTGTTGATGAAGATGGGTTTATTGTAGCTAATTCGGATCCTGATGACCGGAACCGTAAAGTATCTGAAAAGACCAGCTCATTTATTGCAGCACTGGATGAAGATAGCCTGAATTCCAGTACATTCAGCTTTCGAGTTGTCAAAGAGCAGAAACTCCCCAGCTTTCAAATCGCTGCCATGCTACCTCCGGTTGGAAAACGATTCTTCGAGCAATTTACGGTACAACATCACAATACTCTCAATCGGTTTGGCAAAAGTCTGCTCTCTGGTAGCGGTATGCGCGGCTGGGCGACAACACCCTGGAAAGCAGACCTTGAGGCCTTAAGCAAGAAGCGCTTTGTCATTCTCCTGGAACTTGATATGGCTCGCTTTAATCAGCGCCTGCAAAGACAAAAACTTGAAATAATAATTCTCTCCATTGTGTTACTGCTTGTGGGATTGGCCGGCTGGCTCTCTATTCTGACCTTGCAAGGATTGAGGGGGTCTCAATCCAGGTTGAGGAGGATTGAAGCCTTTCGTGATATATTGATAGCATCCTTGCCGGTCGGCCTGATTGCCACAGACAATAAGGGGAAAATTATTCTCTATAACAGATCCTCCCAGGAATTTACCGGAGTCACAGAAGAAAAGGCAATTAATGCAAATACAAGTGTCTTTGAAAGCATCCCCGAGATTTGCGAAGCTTTTCAGGATTCAACGATTCTTCCTGTGAAAGCCTATGCCAGAGAAGTACAGGTGGAGAGCAGCACGGGAGCTCGCCACATTTTGCAGTTAAATCGTCTTTCCATTATTGATCGTGAACAAAAGTTTGCTGGCACACTGCTTCTGATGCAGGATCTTAGCCAGGTAAAAAACCTTGAAGAAGAACTGAGGCGCAGTGAGCAACTTGCAGCCCTGGGGAAGATGGCAGCAGGAGTCGCCCATGAGTTGCGCAATCCGTTAAGTTCAATTAAAGGGCTGGCGCTGGTTTTACGTTCACGCTTTCGTGATGAGAATGGCGACCGGGAAACAGCCACCATTCTTGTCCAGGAGGTGGAACGTTTAAACCGTTCTATCTCTGAGTTATTGGATTATGCTAGGCCACAACAATTACAGAAAAAATCTGTTGATCTGCACAATCTTTTGCATAAAGCGGTGTCCCTTATTCGTATGGATGCTGAAACAGCCGGAATTGAACTGACCACGTTCTTTCAGGAAAATTTGCCAATGGTGGATGCCGATGAGGATAAGTTAAATCAGGTACTACTCAATCTCCTGCTCAATGGAATTCAGGCAATGGAAAAAGGTGGAAGGTTGGATATTCGGGTGGGGGCTACCAATAGAAAGGTTGAAATTGTGGTGACAGACAGTGGATGCGGGATTGCAAAAAAGGACCTTGGACGAGTTTTTGATCCCTATTTTACGACTAAGCCAGAGGGGACAGGTTTGGGAATGGCAATGTCAGCGAAAATCATTGAAGAGCATGGTGGTAAAATTCATCTGCAATCAAAGCCTGGCCAGGGGACTTCAGTTATTATTGAAATCCCCCGTTAAGCCGTATCTTTCAGGAAAGCATGAATGATAGCAAAATCAGGTTAACGGCAACTCTTTTGGTGTTATTTGCTCAGTCTCCCTGACACTCTCTTCACTCCTTTTTCCAGAGAAGAAACGTATCACTGTTTGCAAGACAGTTTTAACGCCAGTCCATATCTTGGGCAGGAGCCAGATGGCCAGGAGCAGAAAGACAATAAAGAAACAGAGAAAAGCCAAAGGATAGTTGAGCATTGTCCATATACCGCCAATGACAGCTACATCTTCAAGTATCGATGCTGTCCAGTTTGAGAAAGGTTCGGGGGAAGTGTTGATAAGCACTCGAGACCCGGCCTTGATTGTATGGCTTGTGGCTGCAATACCTCCTCCCAGGATTCCGGCGGCAATAACAATGCTTGGATTTACTTCACCAACTGCACCAGCCGCAAGCATCACACCTGCGGGAATTCGGATAAATGAATGGATGGCATCCCATCCGGTGTCAACTCCAGGTGTTTTGTCTGCAAAAAATTCCACCAGATACATAAGTGCTGCTGCACCAATTACCATGGGATCCTGTAGAATCGTTAATTGCTCGGGAAGTACAACGTTTCCGGTAATACCAAGAATTCCAAGAACGGCGATGGTTGCATAGAGATTAATGCCTGCCGCCCAGGCTGTTCCCATGGTCAGGGCCAGAGTTGTGATCAGTTGCTGATATGCATCCATATTCATTTCACCTTACGGGTTGATATACGCTTTGCCGGAAAAAGGCGTTTGTTTTATTGTATTCTCCAGTGGACAAAGTAAGCAGCATTGATCTTTCTGGCAAGGGTGCGGTACTACATCACAAAGTTCCTGTTCAGGAATTCACACTCTTTCGGGGTGAGATCATACTTGATTTCAACCTGTTTTAAGAGTGCCTGACGACTTTTGTCAGGGCTCTGAAGGAGGAGGTCTGCCAGCTCTGCCAGTGCCTGCCTGGTTTTGTCTCCGGTGCATTGAGTAGGGTGCTGTATGCTCATCGTATTTGTTTCCTCAATTATGAACAGGGCTTTAACACTATACCTGCTAAAGGTGGCACTTCTATGAGTGCGTGGTGTTGTGCCTGCGCATACGGTTCATTCCTGGATTTGTAAATGATCTTGTCTGTACAGTTGCTGCCGCAAAACCTGCTTCCGTCTGAGCAAAATATCTGTTCATAGTTGGATCCTGTTGGTAATCCAATTTTATAGTTAAAAAATGTCTGGGGGGTGAAGTTCAAAAGACAGACCAGATGGTCGCTTCGATTCTTTGCAAATCGTGCGTAGGAAATGATTGAATTCTCACGGTCGTCAAGGTCCATCCATTGAAAGCCATCAGGGTTGAAATCCTGTTCCCAGAGTGATGGATTATTTTTGTATAAGGTGTTGAGTCGCTCAAAAAACTGCAGCATGTCTCCGTGCATAGCATTGTTGTTAAACAGATGAAAGTCAAGACTCTGTTTACAGTCCCACTCTTTCCATTGTCCAAACTCACTGCCCATAAAGAGCAGCTTTTTACCAGGATGCATCCACATGGATAAAAAGAGCAGCCGGAGATTTGCAAATTTCTGGCCGAGGTCTTCTCCTGGCATTTTATTAATAAGCGATTTTTTTCCATGCACTACTTCATCATGAGAAAGAGGAAGGATGAAATTTTCTGAAAAGGCGTACATAATCGAAAAGGTAAGATCATTATGATGGAATTTACGATAAAGAGGATCTTTAGCAAAATAGTCGAGAATATCGTTCATCCAGCCCATATTCCACTTAAAACCAAAGCCCAGACCTCCCATATCAGCAGGTTTGGAAACTCCGTAAAAACTCGTAGATTCCTCTGCTATCATCAGGGTACTCGGATAACGCTCATAGACCACAGAGTTGAGGTGCCGTAAAAATTCTATGGCCTCCAGGTTTTCACGACCTCCGTATGCATTGGCGACCCATTCACCCTCCTGGCGTGAGTAATCCAGGTAGAGCATGGAAGCAACTGCATCCACGCGTAAGCCGTCAATGTGGTATTTGTCCAGCCAGAACAGAGCATTGGCGATAAGGAAGTTACTCACTTCTTTACGGCCATAATTGTAAATAAGGGTTCCCCATTCAGGGTGGCTGCCCTGACGGGGATCTTCATGTTCATAAAGAGCGGTGCCGTCGAACTTGGCAAGGCTGTGTGCATCTTTTGGGAAGTGGGCAGGAACCCAGTCAAGGATGACGCCAATATTTTCCTGATGGCAGCAATCAACAAAGTACATAAAATCTTCGGGCACACCATAACGGCTGGTGATGCTGAACGGGCCGGTAACCTGATATCCCCATGATTCATCCAGGGGATGTTCCATAACAGGCATCAATTCTATATGGGTAAAACCAAGTTTTTTTACATAAGGAATAAGTTTGTCCGCGAGTTCCCTGAAGGTCAGAAAACGATCCGGTTGAGAAGGATCTCGCTGCCATGAACCGGGATGAACCTCGTAAATGGTCATGGGCCTGTCATAAGGGGCCTGATCCTGTTTCGCTTCCTGCCACTTTTTGTCCTGCCATTGATAGTGGTCGAGGTAGTGAATTTTAGACGCCGTCTTAGGGCGATGCTCACCAAAAAACTGAAAAGGATCCGATTTAAGAAGGATATCACCACGCTGGGTGCGGATCTCAAATTTATAAATTTCGTTTTCTCCAATTCCCGGCAGAAACAACTCCCAAATACCTGAACCTCCAAGGCTGCGCATGGAATGTACTCTTCCGTCCCAGCCATTAAAATCACCAACCACAGAGACCCGTGAGGCAGAAGGGGCCCATACACGGAAAATGGTACCTGTTATCTGAGAGTACATGCCGGGCTGAGCGCCCATATGGTTATAGAGCTCGTAGTTGGTGCCAAAGCTGAAAAGGTATTTATCCTGGTCACCAAGAATGGGCATAAAACGATAAGGATCGTTTATAATTTGTTCAACATCATCATGGTAGCTGATCCTGAATTGATAATTATAGGGATCAAGGTGCTTGTCTGCAATTTGTTTGCGATCAAGTTCTATTTCAAATAATCCGACATCTCTGATCCTGTTCATGGGAAGGTCGTATTTGTCGACCACAAGGGAAACGCCGCCGGCATGGGGTTGGAAGCAGCGTATAACTGCCGTCTGTTGTTTTGTTCCGGTAAAGTGAACGCCCAGAACCTGGAAAGGATCGTAATGTTCGGCACGAAGAAGACGGTCGATTTGTCCATTCATATCCATATGTAACCCCAGAATTTGAGTAATGGTAAACAGTTTATGAAACTCTTTTTTTAGAGTAGCAAATCCACTGAGGAAAACATAGTGTTAATCAAGTATTATTGACGCTTTTTTAAAAATCCTGTTATTGTGGGTGAATTTACCACTACTGCCATACATTAACGGAATCAGATAATGGAACATTCTCAGCAAGCTATAATTGATACTCTCACAGGGTCATTTTTACTTTCCACTCCCCGGATGCCAGACCTTCGTTTTGCTGAACAGGTAATTTATATCTGCAGCCATGGCCATGAAGGGGCCATTGGCATAGCAATTAATAAACCCAATTATTCAGTCACTCTTCAGGAGATACTGGCAAGTAACAGCTATCCTGTGCCTGATGGTCTTGATGCCCATGTATATACTGGCGGTCCTGTAGAGCCCAATGCTGCTTTTATTCTTTACGGTTCTGACTATCATACTGAACAGCACCTTGAGGTAAGCGCAACAGTCTGTATGACAAGAGATACCAGAGTTCTTGAGGATATTGGAAACAACAGAGGGCCGGAACGGTTTCTCTTTGCGGTGGGATATGCAGGCTGGGGGCCAGGACAACTTGAAGAAGAGCTGTTGCGTGAGGGATGGCTGACCGTTCCTGCTGAGGATTCTATTATTTTTGATATTCCGGATGAGGAAAAATGGCACCGTGCGGCAGCGTTGTATGGTATTGATATATCAACATATCAGGATTGTATTGGAAATGCCTGAAGAATACTTTGTTTGCAGATTACTTATTAACCCGAACAGATACTGACGAATAAAAAAATATGGCTGAATTAAAAGATATTTTTACCTGTACCCAGTGCGGGTACTGCTGTCATGGGGAAACGACTGTTTCTCTCGATGAAGACGATCAAAAAAGGATGATTGATGCCCTTGGCTTGTCCCGTGAAGAGGTTAAGGAAAAATACTGGCGTGTCACAGGTAATGTGGTGCAAATGAAAATAGCAGATGGGCATTGCATCTTCTATGACGAAGGCTGTACTGTCCACCAGGGGCGGCCATGGCGTTGTGCACAATGGCCACTACATCCTTCCATGCTTGGCGATGAAAATAATTTCAAGACCATTAAAGAGTCCTGTCCCGGTATTAACCAGGAAATTTCCTACAAGGATTTCTGTCGTATTTTGACTGAAATTATGGACATACAGCCAAAAATTCACTGTTGATCCCATGAATATCGAACTTGTCCTCCTTGGCAAAACCAAAGATTCTTTCATCCAGCAGGGTATTAACGAATACAGTGGAAGGCTCAAACATTACACTTCCATTCGCCTGAACACCCTTAAAATAAAACTGAAAAAAGGATGGACAGAAGTACAGGAACGGCAGGAAGAGGGGCGTCTGCTGCTTGGAGCTACCAAACCATCAGATGTGAAGGTTGTGCTTGATGCAACTGGCAAGCAGCTCACCTCACCCCAACTGGCTGACCTTATCTCTCGCTGGGAGCAGGAGGGGAGAAAACGGGCAGCATTTCTGATAGGTGGACCAACCGGCCATAGTCAGGAGGTTCTGCAACAGGCAGATTTTACTCTTTCCCTTTCCCGTATGACCTTCACCCACGATATGGTGCGTATGTTTCTTCTGGAACAGATCTACCGGGCGTACACGATTAAGGCCGGTGAAAAGTATCATAAATGATGCAGTCTTTTTAAGAGATGGATATGAAACGATTTCTTTCTATAATCACAGGATCGGAGTACTGAGTTGGAAGAGGTCGAGAAATAGTTCCTTTTCTTTAGCCCCGGTTCATCCGGTAAACAGTGCAATCTGACAGGTTCGATAGGGACTTCTACCTGTATCTCCAGTTCTTTTTTCTCTGTTTCCTGGAGATAAAGTAGTCAAAAGCAGCATAGAGCATAAATCCAAGAAGCAAACCGAGAAAAAACTTCCCCCAGCCACTTCCACTTGCTTTATCCGGACCTTCCTTCTGTAACGCTGTAGTTGCTGCATGCTGAACAGGAGTGTCCATGTCTGTTTTTCCAGCCTGTTTCTTTGTTGGAGACAGTTGTGGCTTATCGGCCTGCATAATGGTTTCTGTTCCGGGGGGGACCATGGAAAAGCCTTTGGCGATCAGTTCAATAGCTTTTGCGTCACGTACTTTCCGGTTTTTACTGCCCATAACGATGGCAATAATTCGTACGCTGCCCCGTTTGGCCGTGGCAGCAATGGAGAAACCCGCCTTTACAAAATAGCCGGTTTTGAACCCATCACAGCCATCAACTGTTTTCAACAGATGGTTATGGGTGCGCATAATGAATTCGCCGCCTCGGAAATCACGAACCTTTGCAGAGGTATATTGAAAAACTTCCGGTTTGCTACTCAGGTATCTGCAGAGAATACCAAAATCCCGGGCAGTACTAACATCAACCTTTTGCCCATTGGAGGGTGGCAGGCCGTGAACGGAGTGAAACCGTGTATTGTTCATTCCAATCTCTTTTGCCTTCTGGTTCATCAGTTCGACAAAGCCCTCTTTAGAGCCTGCCACATGGCTGGCCAGGGCAACGGCGGCGTCATTGGCTGATTGGATCATCAGGGCGTACAGTAAATCTTCTATGGAAAATTGCTCTTTGGGATCAAGATATACCTGTGATCCTCCCATTTTATAGGCCTCCACTGTCACCTGCACCATTTCGTCGAGGCGAAGAGTTCCCTGCTCAATACGATCAAGAATAACAAGGAGTACCATCAGTTTTAAGGAACTGGCTGGATAGATAGTGACATCTGCATTTTTTTCAAAGAGTACTTTCCCAGTATCGGCATTGAGCAAAATAGCTGAGCGATATGGCTCGGCAGATACATTTGTAATGGTGGCACGCCCGGCAAAGCTGGCAGATGCAGGAAAAAGGATAAGCAGTAACAGTATGAGTAATGTTGTAAGTTTCATGGGTTCTTGGTTTTCAAATTTATTGTTTTCCGCATTGGGGCCAGCCGTATCCCCAGCGCCAGGGAAGGGTGCTACAAGGCATACCGCCAATGCGTACGGCCCTGTACATCATATCTGCAATATTCTGATAGATAAACATAAGCTCAGTTTCTGTGATGTTGTATTCGGCCATAAGTTCATGGCTGCGTTCTTTTCCAGTGGTCAGAACGCATTTTTTCAGGGCAAGATCAGCATCTTTTCGTTTTTCAAAACTATCGCTGCTACTATCTTTTATTGTGCCACCAGGGTGATAAGCCCTGTCGTGAGTGATGCAGCATTCTTCCCAGGGAGGGAGTGTTCCGTGAATGTTTTGAATTTGTTCAATCTTACCTGACAAAAAGTGCCAGCCAACGGAAAGCCCGCCGCTGCAACCGTCACTTGTAAATGGTGACAGTACACTATCTGCCTGGTTCTTTTTTGCAAGGAATTGTGTGTGCCGATGAAGTTCAAGCTGGCGTTCCAGTTTGTCAATCTGAGGATTAAAGGCATCTGATTCCTTTGCCATGGCTGTACCGGAGGAACCACATTGAAAGAAACAGTATAGACAGAATATGGAGAAAGAAAACCTGTTCATGGTGAATTGTCACGATAACTGTTTTCCGGGAGTGGTTTGTCGAGAAAAACGGATGCACGCAGGATCAGGCGTTCGACGGGTGACATTTCAAGATATTCTTTACGTACTGCTACGCCCAGTTCCGGTTCATCCGTAATAATACCATCAACACCGGCGGCTATCATGCGAAACATGGAAAGCCTGTCGTTGACAGTCCACACATAAATGTCTTTTTGCATGGCATGGATACTTTTGATAAAAGTGGGTTTGGCTGCGGCCATATTTATGGCCATAAAGTTTACCTTGAGGCTTGAAACATTGCCGATGGTTTTTGTTGTCAGCAGACCGGTTCTCCATTCGGGGCGCAGGGCATGGAATGTATCAATACCATCTAATTTGAGCGACATGATCGCCACATGCTCAACCATATCTTCCTGTTCAACAATTTTTGCCACCCGTTTTTCCAGTTCCTGGGCGTGGCCATAATATTTTAGCTCAATAAGAACCTTCGCTTTGCCCCTGGCTGTTTCAAGAACTTCACTGAGAAGGGGAGTGCGTTCTGTGGAAAAGTTTTTGTCAAACCAGCTTCCGATATCAATGGTGCCTGTATCTTTATATGTGGCGTCCCAAACTTTCAGGTTCACACCAGCAAGTTTCATAAAATCACTGTCATGAATAACCATGATTTTACCGTCAATGCTTTCCTGGACATCAATCTCTATCCAGTCCGTATGGTCATCGATGGCTTGCTGAATGGCAGCCATGGTGTTTTCAGGGGCTTTCCCTGCAGCGCCACGATGAGCAATGATCTGCACGTCCTGAACCGTTTTAATGTCTTGTATGAGTTGTACACTCCAAAGCACTGCAGCAATGGACAGAAAAAGCAGTAAAGCGATAAGAACAGGTGTTTTAAGAAATCCTTTCAGCTTGTGTTCCGTTCCAAGATCTGTTGGCAGTGAAGATCCGGTATCGTTAAAGAAAATAAGGATCAGTGAGGCGAAGCTACCTGAGCTTATAGTGGTGATACAGAAATTAGTAATGCTCAGGAGTAGAAGAAATAAACCTATAAAGGGGAGTAGCAACGCAATTGAGCCAATAAATAATGGTGCCAGTAAAGATGCAGAAAATTGCAGGGCTGCAAGCAGGAGTCCACCAAAACAAAGGGTTAGCAATAACCAGGATGTAAGAGAGAGAAGAAGCATTTTTCTATATCCCTCAATCTGTTGCTTGCTGGTGGCAAAAACTGTTGTGGCCGTGCTTTTAGTAAAAAGAATAAGCGGTATTGTAAGAGACCAGCTGAACAGTTTTTTGATGAGTAGAGCCAGCATAACAAGGAGGATACAAATGATACTTGCTGCTGAGAGCAGGAAAACCGGGGGTTTTACAGAGAGATAATAGTTGATGTCATACTCTGTGAGTAAAAACCAGTAAATAACAGCGCACAGTGCAAGGAATGGAAGGCTAATACACAATACGCGGAGAACAAGTCGCATGGCAAAAAAGAAAATCGTTTTTGCGTGGGTGGCTGAAAAACGAAGGGCTGACATAGTGCTCAGGTGCCGTTTATGCATATCGCAGTATATGAGAGCCATAAGAGAGGTCTGTTCAAAAACCAGAATGGTGATTGTGAGTGAAGAAAATATGAGCAGTGCTGTTATGCCGGCTGGTGAAAGAATAAACCAGGCAATATCAAAGTCAGAAAGCATCTGCTTCCCGGATAAACGTAAAAGCAGGCGGCCGGCAAATGCTGTGAGGGGCACAAAAATAATGGATCCTATCGCAGTATACAGAAGATGAATGGTGAGGATCTGCCTGATGTTGGCTGTGGTTATGGCAATAATTTCTTTGAGGAGAGAAGTATATGATTTATGAATCATGGTGAATCCTTACAGGTTGAATAATATGGAGCTTGATATGTTGAGGCTCTCAGATCATATATACATCAAAGCGACTGTTTTTCATTTTAATAACATGACTGGGTGGCAGCTGGTACAGGAGTGGTGCACCTTTTGGACGTTTAACCACCACGCGTTTTTTTGCATGTTCCATGGCGGCCAGAAAAACCTTGTCCGCATCCTTATCTTCTCCTACGAGTTCACGAATAATACGCATCTCCTGTTTATTTAACGCCGATTTGCTGCGGTGTGGATACATCGGGTCGAGATAAATGCTATCCGCTATATTTTCACGCTTTGCCATAAGTGTTATGGCCTCTCCGCAAAGGAGAACGGGATTGTCGGCAGCAGCCCGATCCAGGCCATCCTGTAGAAGGGCAGCCAGAAAAGGAGAACGTTCAATCATACGTACACTACAGCCCATACCAGCGAGCAGGTAACTGTCGATACCAAGTCCGGCTGTGACATCAAGGATAGAAGGCCTGATGTTTGGCTTAATGCCAACTGCTCTGGCAAGGGGTTCTTTGATTCCGCCGCCATGCTGCTGGCGGTACGTTATGCTGTTTATGAGGAAATCTACGTGTAAGCGGCCGGGGACGGTTTGCCGGTTCTGTAATTCAAGGCCTTGCCGGGTGAAATGGAGGAGAATATGGTACTGATCACTTTCTGCCTGCTGGATCACCGGGAGGCGTAACGCATTCCCAAGTTGTACAGCTTTTTGCCGGCATGTGCTATTGCCTTCTGCAAAAGAAACGGCAGCAGAAATTGAACCTGTGATTGTATGCAAAACCATATACAAACAGTAGCAGGACACTCTTTTGAAAACAACTGAAAAACTAACAGATTCACTGAATCCTCAATGATACATTTTATGCTCAGGGAATTCAGGCATCGCTTTTCTTGCCTGTTGCAAATATGCCACTTCCATTTGAATATTTGAAAAGAGTTGGGAAATTGATTATAAGCAGGAAAGATTTTAAAAATGTGACTCTGTTGACCGGGATACTTCGAGGGATTGTGAAAAATGAAGTGTCACTTGTGAAGAATAAATATCAGCAATAGGAAGTTGAAAAATGAGAAAAAAGATAACCGTAATTGGTGCAGGTAATGTTGGTGCCACTGCTGCTCACTGGGCTGCTGCAAAGAATCTTGGAGATATCGTTCTACTGGATGTTGTAGAAGGTGTCCCGCAGGGCAAGGCCCTTGATCTGTCTCAATCAGGGCCCGTTGAAGGCTTTCATTATAAAGTTCAGGGAAGCAACGATTATGCTGATTCAGCAAATTCTGATGTTGTGATCATCTGTGCAGGACTGGCCAGAAAGCCCGGCATGTCCCGTGATGATTTACTGGCCATCAATGTTGCTATTGTAAAATCCTGTGCAGAAGAGGCTGTGAAGCATTCTCCTGACTGTATGCTTATTGTCGTTACCAACCCAATCGATGCCATGGTTCATACTGCCTTTAAGGTTACCGGACATCCAAAGGAAAAAGTTATTGGTATGGCTGGAGTACTTGACTCTGCCAGATACCGTACATTCCTCGCCTCAGCCATCGGTGTTGCACCAAAGGATGTAAATGCTCTGGTACTTGGAATTCATGGGGACAATATGATGCCTATGGTTCGTCTGGCCAATGTTGCCGGTGTACCCATTACCGATCTTCTCTCCAAAGAAGAAATCGATGCCATTGTGTTAAGAACACAGACCGGTGGGCTTGAAATTGTCAATCATCTGAAAACCGGATCTGCTTTCTATACACCAGGCCTTGCTGCCGTAGAGATGGCAGAGGCAGTACTCACCGACTCTAAACGTGTGTTACCATGTGCTGCGTATCTTGAAGGGGAGTTTGGTGTCTCTGGTTATTTTCTTGGAGTCCCCGTTGTACTCGGTGAAAAGGGTGTTGAAAAAATCCTTGAGTTTGAACTTACCGATGAAGAAAAAGAGGCATTGCAACTCTCTGTGAAGGCAGTTGAAAAACAGATGCAGGCGACCGGTCTGTAGCAGGGCCTCTCTAAGGACTTCCTCAGGAGCTGTCAGTGGCTAAAGAGAACAAACAGGAACCCATGGCAGGGCTTGAGGCAAGTCTTGCCCAAACCCTTGGCATACAATTATGCCCAATGGATCTTCTTCCCCATGAAGATTTGCTGGAAAAACTGGTTGAGCTGGCACTCTCAGGTGTTCCCGATGGCCTTCCCAGTGAGACGGCAGCCAGTCTGCAACAGATAAAAGATGCTCTGGCACGAGAACCTGTGTCAGAGCTCAATGTTGTCGTTTTTGGTGGCGGCACAGGATTATCCACTATTCTTGGTGGTGATTCCCGTGCTGCGTCCTGGACGAAAGATCCGTTTTCTGGTCTCAAGAACATTTTTCCCAGGACACGTTCCATCGTTTGTATCACAGACGATGGCGGTTCAACCGGCGAACTGCTGAAAGATTTACCCCTTATTGCCCTTGGAGATATCCGCCATGTACTCCTCTCCTCCATTCAGCTGGCGTTACTTCAGAATTTGTATGCTCTGTCAGTGGCTGAAGCTGGTGAGTGTGTCGAGTGTATCGCCTCAATTTTTAATTATCGATTTACCCGCAGGCCTGCGAGCAGTGAACAGCTGTTACAGGATTGTGGCTTCACCAGGCAAAAGGTTCTTCCCCCTGCAATTGCCAAGGTCATTGAAAAAACAGTTGGAAATCTTTTTACTGATTCGCGTTTGCAGAAAATTCTCAGCAGGTCGCATTGTCTGGGCAATCTTATTCTGGCATCTTCAATTTATGAGCAGATTCCTCAAAGGTTCAGTGCTGAGGCATTATTGGAAGAACAGGAGTTGCTGCGCCAGAATTTATATCGTGGAATTACATCTCTTAGTGGGATACTTGGTGCTGATAAACAGGCTGTGTTGCCATGTGCCTCCATGCCTGCAGAACTCAGTGTACGTTACACCAATGGTGTGCAGGTAACAGGGGAGCATAAGTCCGGAATTGCGCGTCGCAACTATCCTGTCAGGCAGGTACGCGTGAATTTCTGTGAAGAACCGCACCTGTCGCCAGTCATCGAAGGTCTTATCGATTCGGCTGATATAATGATCATGGCTCCTGGAAGCCTGTATACCTCCCTGATTCCAATCTTTCAGGTTCCCGGAATTGCTGATGCGGTAAAAAGAAATAGTAAGGCGCTCAAAATTCTTGTTTCAAATCTATGGGTTCAGGCAGGGGAGACGGATCTGAGTTTGTCCCAGCCAAACAGAAAGTTTCATCTTTCAGACCTGTTAAAGGCCTACGAACAGAATATCCCGGGAGGGACCACGGGCCTGTTTGATAAAGTGCTTTGCCTCTCCTTTAAAGATGTACCGGCAACTGTTATTCAGAGTTATGCCGTTGAGGGTAAGATTCCAATATATCTGGATCGTGACAAAGTACTGGAGCAGGGCATTGTCCCACTGGAATGTAGTATTTATTCTGCTTTTGCCCTGCGCGATTCTGGGGTTATACGGCACGATCCGCAGCAGTTTGCCCATGTTGTGAGAACGCTGTGGGCAGGGTTTCGTCATTTGCCTGATACATACAGACAGGACATCGGCGCAGATGTCGTTACGTCCGGAAAAGATAAATATCTTGTGGGAATGACAATCCCTTGTCAGCGTTACCGGGAAATTGGTGAATATCTCGCAGGAATTTCTATTCAACTGGAAAATAAAGATGTTTCATTCCCTCAAAAGGTACGTGAGATACTTCACCGAATACTTTGGGATCATAAAGATATTCCCCTTGAACACCTGAGACTGGTGAAAGGGGTGCAGTGTATCTCCACAGAAAAATGGAAACGAAATCAAAACTGGGACAGGGTCTACTCTTTTTATGATCCATTTGATGGCTTTGTCAAAGTGCGTCAGGATCAGTTTGACTCGGAATTGAACTTTGAAATTGCATTTCTTGTGGCTCTTGGTCAGTCACTTCTTGGCAATTATGCAAAAAGTAAAGAAATTCGTGAAATACACAAGGATCAGTTACTACTGGGAAAGGCCTATCATCTGCAGCTCAAGAAAGCTGAGGATAGAAACTGTTATTTTAATGAAGAGAGTCTGGCAAGTTTTCTCGAACTTTCCCGTATGATGCAGGATCCTGATGATCCAGAACACTTTACCCGTATCATTAATGGCAATGAAGGTTTTACACCGCCAGGACTTCTGTTTGGACTAACCTATGCCTGGTATCTCGATAACCGTTTTGCCTCACATATAGAATACAAAATGGCGGTTATCAGGATTGATCATTCAGACTTGATTCCTGAACAGGTGCGCATGAGAAGCCGAAGAGAAAAACTCACTGAGTTTTTTCGTGATGTTGTTTTTGGTCATTGATTTCATGCTTCAGTATTGTTGGAATCGCATTGTTTTCTGAAAAAGATTCTAGGCTGCAACATTACAGGGGCAGATAGATTGTACTGCCTGCCACTGTTGCTTGAGTTTTTTTGCCGAGACGGTAGTATTGCCAGGAAGTTCAGGCGCAAAAACTGCAACGCGAAACTCGGCCAGCATAAACTTGTATTGAGTGATAGCTTCTCTGCATTCACGCGGCATGTCTGAAAAATCAGCTGGCAGGCTTGCAAGTTTCTGCAGGTGGGGAGTTAATTGTTGTGCTTTATTGTTGTCTTTTTGCAGGCTGACGTGTGCACGTTCGATGCGGATCATCAGTGCCTGGAAGAAACGCGGGCAACTTTCCAGTTGGCTGAGATCGTTTTTGCTTAAAAAATCCCTGGGCAGAATTTCTTCTGTCAGCCTGTCATATTCCAGATAACGTTCTTTATTATAGGTTTTGCTTTTCTGAGCAAGGCTGGCAAAGCGTGAAATATGGTCGGCCAGTTCCTTCCGTTTGCGTAGGGTCTGCAGCACAGTATCACAGATTTCCTGTCCTTTTCTATACATCCCCATTGTGCTGACCTTTTTGATCTCTTCCTCGAATATCGCCTTCTCCGGGATGGACTCAAGATCCCTGGTAAACAGGCAGCTCATAACAAAGTCAACCAGTGTTCTGCTGGCCTCCTGCCTGTTGCCAAGCAGGTTGGCAAGCCAGAAGGAGGAAGGCCCTGAAAGGGATGTATGGCAATATTTCTTTAAATTTTTGAACTGCTCTTTAAAGTGAAGCTGGTACAGATAAAGTGTTCCCTGACGGTTGCATTGTGATGATTTCTTTTTGTCAGACTCAAAGGATATTGTTACTCCTCCTCTGTTTGTTTCCATGTGCAGGGTAGCATACAGGTATCCGGCTACTTCTTTATCTTTGGTGAAGAGGGCTGTTCTTTTTTCAAGGCCGTCAAAATCCCATCCCGTAAAGAGTTTGTTTTGCCAGCGCTCAAGATTTTTCCTGGTCTTCTGAGGGGGCGCCGCTTTCTTTCCTGGAACAGAATCAATGGATCCTTTCAGTTTTTGCAGCTCTCTGCCCGTTGCAATCTCACGTCCCTGGGCATCAAAGAGCAGATAGCGCATTTGCAGGTGCGCAGGGAGTTGGCTCGGCCAGTCAGAACGTCCAACCTGCAGGCGAAACATTTTCAGGATTCCGGTTTCAAGGGCAAGGTAGAGCGAACCTTTATAGTGCTCACAGTCGTCAAGGAGAAGGTCAACGCTGTTATTAATGGGGATCAGATGTTTACGGATGCGTTTCGGTAGGCCTTTCAAGAGAAGTGTCACTTTTTCCCGGATAAGACCAGGAACCAGCCATTCAAAACTGTTGGCACTGAAATTGTCCACATCGTCAAGGGGAATTCGAACAGTCACGCCATCATCTTTCTCTCCAGGGGCCAGGTTATACTGAAGACGAAGCTTGCGTGAGCCGATGGTCAGTTGTTTCGGGAAATCCTGCAGTTCCCTGTCTTCCGGTTTACGACCAAGGATATCCTTTTCTTGCATCTCAAGAAATGAGTGGTCTTTCTTGC
>JAOZKN010000013.1:18524-36296 GCA_029935315.1 Desulfocapsa sp.
TTACGACCAAGGATATCCTTTTCTTGCATCTCAAGAAATGAGTGGTCTTTCTTGCCACGTAGAAACCGGTTTAAGGTAAATTTATCATAGACAGAGCTGGGAAGGCGTTGGTCATAAAAGAGGTGGAGGGTTGTGTCATCCACCAGCAGATCTCTTTTTCGCAGGCGTTCTTCTGTCTCCTGCCAGTGGGTAAGGAGTTTGAGGTTGTTATCAAGAAATGGGTAATTCCCCATTAACTCGTTTTCAAGAAGTGCGTGCTGGATAAATATCTGCCGGGCTTCCATGCGGTTGGCTTTAGAAGTTCTGCCAAAATTGACTCGCCTGTCTGCAGTGATGATGAGGCCAAAGATGGTGATTTTTTCATCGGCAATCACCTGACCGCTTTTTTTACTCCAGCGGGGATTGGACCAGGATCTGCGGCAGAGGTGCTCCCCTGTTTCGATAAGCCATTTCTCGTCAATGTTGGCAACAGTGAGTGCGTAGAGTCTATTGGTTTCAAGGAATGTGGCACCAATAATCCACTTGCCGGCACTGTGAAACTGATGGGAACCGGGGAAGATCATAAACTCTTTACCACCTGCACCTTGATAGAGTTTCTTCTCTTTTTCTTTCTTTTGCCCGATGTTCCGCAGGAATCCAGTACAAAGGCTCTTGTGGACAGCAGGATAGGAAGCTGCTTTTTTGTTTTCTGTAAATCCTTTTTCCCGATCAAGGAGGCGACTTAGTTGTTCATGGAGATCCATCCATTCACGCATGCGCTGGAACGAGAGGTAGTGGCTTTTGCAGAATTTCTTGAGACGGTTCCAGGATACTCCCTGATCTTTCACATTGTGGAAGAGATCCCATATCTTTAAGAGAGCAAGAAAATCGGAATGTTCATGGCTGAGTTTTTTGTGAGCTGCATCCGCTTCTTTTTCACGCTCTGCCGGACGAACACGTGGATCCTGGATGGCAAGGGCGGGGGCAATGATCTTTATCTCACGGACACAGTTGTTTTCTCTGGCTGCAATTAAGATACGTGAAATTGGGGGATCAATGGGCAATCGTGCCATTATCTGGCCAGTGCTATTCAACTTGTTGTCACCCTTTAATGCACCAAGTTCCTGTAAAAGAGCATATCCATCCCTGATTGCTCCTGGGTGGGGCGGCTCTATAAAGGGGAAATCAAAAGGGGAACCCAGATTCATGCTGATCATCTGCAATATGACATCGGCAAGATTTGAGCGTTTGATTTCCGGCAGTGTATACTGCTCTCTTGCCTGGTAATCTTCTTCGGAATAGAGGCGGATGCAGATTCCAGGACCCACCCGGCCGCAACGACCTTTACGCTGGTCAGCACTTGCCTGTGAAATTCTGGTGATGGGCAGACTGGTGGTACGGGCACGCACATTATACTGGGAAATCCTGGCAAGTCCGGAGTCAATAACATAGCGGATGCCGGGAACGGTGATGGAGGTTTCAGCCACATTCGTGGCCACTACAATTTTTGTTTTGCTTGAGGGTTTGAATATTTTTTTCTGGTCTGCTGCCTGCAACCTGCCAAACATGGGAAGAATAAGACTGTCTGGAAGTTTATTCTCAAGCAGCATACAGCATTCACGGATATCTTTTTCTGTTGGCAGGAAGATAAGCGTGTCTTCTGGAATTTGAGTGCTATGCAGGCTGCAGATGCTTTCTACGCATTGGTCGACGTAGGAACCTTCTTCACCATCTTTTTCGTCAGGTTCTGTATATCGAACTTCAACAGGGTAACTGCGTCCTTCCACGTTGAGGATGGGTGCCTTATTAAAATGAGCAGAGAATATTTTAGTGTCAATGGTGGCCGAGGTGATGATGAGTTTCAGGTCTGGCCGTTCAGGGAGCAGCTGTTTGAGGTATCCGAGAAGGAAATCAATGTTCAGGCTTCTCTCGTGTGCCTCATCAATGATAATGACGCCGTATTGTTTAAGTTTGGGATCTTTTCTGGTTTCAGCAAGGAGCACTCCGTCTGTCATGAATTTGATGCGAGTGTCTTTCCTGCTGGTCTTGTCATGGAACCTGATTTTATATCCAACAAGACGGCTGTTTTCCTGTAACTCTGTGGCAACACGTGCAGATACAGAAGTCGCAGCCACACGTCGTGGCTGGGTACAGCCAATGAGGAAGCGTTCATCGGGGAAGGATTCAAGGCAGAACTTGGGGAGCTGGGTAGTCTTTCCTGAACCTGTCTCTCCTGAAACAACGATGACCTGATGTTTTTGTAAGAGCTCAAGAAAGGATTCCCGATAGGAAACAATAGGAAGTTCTGCTGGATAGTTCAGTTGCATGCTAAGTTGTGTTGAATAAGTAAAAATATGGTATATCTCTGGTGCTGTTTTGTACACGGGATTGTCCCGACTGTCATCCAAAAGAATGAGAACTGTCCATGAGTCGAATTGAAGTGGCTGTTGCTGCGCCGCTGTTTCATACCCTTTCCTATTCCTGTGATATTGAGGAAGTCGGTGATCCGATAGGGCGAAGGGTACTCGTACCCATGGGCAGGCAACGTATTACCGGTTATGTTCTTGGTTTGCTCCCTGAAGAGGACGTCAACTATAGAATCCTTCCTGTCCTGAACTTTCTCGATGAACAATATCTTTTTCCCGCAAACCTTGTTCCTTTCTTTCGCTGGATTGCTGATTACTATCACTTTCCAATTGGGGAGGTGATCAGGACTGCTCTTCCCGGAGGATTGACCCAAAGAAATCGTAAAGTATTGATGGTAAGCGATATTGGCAAGGATCAATTAACAAGCTGGTCGGATGCAAGCATGGATGAGCCTGACTGGTATTGCAAATTATTGGATAAGGGGAAGTTGAGCCCGGCCCTCACAAAAAAAATCCAGACCGATCGCTCTTTGGCTAAAGTTATTAATCAATGGAAAGACAAGGGCTTGGTGCTTGTTGTTGATGCCCTCGATAAGGAAAAAACTACTGAGAAACGTGAGTTGTGTTATGAGCAGATTAGCAATATTGCATTGCCCAAAAGCTTAGAAGGAGAGCAGGGTGAGCAAGAACTTAAAATTGCAGCCTGCCAGGAAATTAACGGGAAGCGTCTTGGTATTCCACTGGTCCGTACCCTTTATCTTTTACGCTTACTTGTACAGGAACAGGGGAATGAAGTAGTAGCCGCCAGAGATATTCGCAAACAATACAGTGGGGCCTCAAAAGCACTGAAGGAACTTGAAAAACGTGGACTGATACGTTCGCAGCAGCGTAGGGTCTATCGCAACCCTTTCGGAGAAACCCTCGCTTTCTTTCCAGAACCTGAAAGGTTGAGCCCTGAACAGGAACAGGTATTGGCAGAACTTTTTCCTGCAATTTCTAAAAATGAATTTACTACATTTCTTCTGCACGGCGTCACAGGTTGCGGCAAGACTGAAGTTTATCTGCGAGCAGCTGCCAGGACCCTTGAGCTTGGTCGGGATGTACTTGTTCTGGTCCCTGAGATTGCCCTTGCCACCCAGCTTGAGGCGCACTTTGTTTCGCGTTTTGGTGATCAGGTAGTTCTGCTTCATTCAGGACTCAGCACGGGTGAACGTTATGACCAGTGGAGTCTTGCTGCCAGTGGCAAAGGAAAGGTGGTGATTGGTGCAAGATCGGCGGTTTTTGCTCCTTTGCAAAATCCTGGTCTTATCGTTGTGGATGAAGAACATGACAGTGCCTATAAGCAGGAGGACGGCCTGCGATATCAGGGCAGGGATCTTGCCATTTTGCGTGCACATTTCAACAAAGCTGTGGTTATTCTCGGTTCCGGCACTCCCGCCATTGCGAGTTATGCCAAAACGGAAAACAATAAATTTTCCCTGCTCAGTATGACTAAAAGGGTTGAAAACCGGCCCCTGCCCGAAGTGACGATAGTTGATCTTCGCAATAAATCTGCAAAAAAACGAGGAGATGCCATCGGCATACAGTTGCAGGCCGAGCTTGAGCTGAACCTGCAGGAAAAGAAACAGAGCATACTCCTTCTCAACCGTCGCGGGTTTTCTTCCATCTATCTCTGTCGTGATTGTGGCGAACCTGTCACCTGCAGTCATTGCCATGTCTCGCTTACCTACCACAAGCGAAAGGCAAAACTGGTCTGCCACTATTGTGGTTTTTCCCTGCAGGAAAACGTGATCTGTGCTTCCTGTAAATCACATAATTTGATACCCGTTGGCTTTGGCACAGAAAGGGTTGAACAGGAAATAATTGAAAAGTTTCCTGATGCCCGTGTTGCCAGAATTGATTCAGATACTGCAGCAGACAGGCGGAAGTTTATGGCTCTGTTGAAAAGAATGCACAACAGGGAAATTGATATTCTGATTGGTACCCAGATGATTGCTAAAGGTCATGATTTTCCCCATGTGACTCTGGTTGGTGTAATCTGGGCAGACGGTGGTCTGTCTATCCCTGATTACCGTGGCGCAGAGCGTACCTACCAACTTCTTTCTCAGGTAACAGGGCGAGCAGGGCGGGGGAAGTATCCGGGAAGAGTCATCGTGCAGACATTACGCCCTGAACATTATGCAATTCAGCTTGCGCAAAAGCATGACTATCTGAGTCTTTATACAAAAGAGATGGAGATCAGAAAAAACCCCATGTTTCCTCCATTTCTTCGCATGGTGAATCTGAAAATTTCAGGTAAAGATGAGGGGCAGGTACAGGCAACAGCAGCTCAGGTGGCAAAACTCTGCCGTATGAACGACGGGAAAAAGGTGGAAGTGCTCGGTCCTGCACCGTCTCCCATTGATCGAATTCGGGATCGTTACCGCTGGCAGGTTTTATTAAAGGGACAGGAGGCATCCACCCTGCATAAAATATGCTCAAATCTTATTGAACACTCTTCTACCTTAAGCAGGGGTGATATCAGAATCAGCATAGATGTTGATCCTGAGAGTATGATGTAAGTCTTTTGTCTGGATCAGATAAAGAGTCGTTTGAACGATTCAAGGTCTTCCTCAACTTCCATAACCAGTATCTGAGCAAGGGCATTGAGGGTGACGATGGCATTTTTGTCAGCATCCATTTCAGATGTCATATTAATTCTCTTTAAGATACCCTCGTTGACCATTTGTACTTCTTCGTAATGCTCTTTGATGCGGTCCATAAAAAAATCGCAATTCTCTCCACTTTTGTGGGAAAAATACTGCCGCAACAGGTATGCGGAGGCGGATCGGTACATGGACTCTTCCACAGTGGCAAAGGGAAGGTGGAAACAGGCCATTGGTTTGAGTATAGCCATGCTGGGACAATTACTGGTTGCCATAATAATTCCCATGATTGATGCAAGGCCTTCCTGAACCGTTGTCTCTTTGGAGCAGGTTCTGGCAGCAGAAATACAGGACACACTGCATGACTTATGGGATGGCGTGTCTTTGAAGGCAAAGACCAGATCCGCAATATTTTTGGCGATGGGACAGTAGTCATGTTCAGAAATTTTAAGCTTGCAGCACTGGCAGCGAGCAACATCAAGAAGTGCCCAGTCAGGTGTGCTACCGTTGGATCCTTGATAGTTCAAGGTTTGCGGATCAAGGGTGATTGGAAAACGTTTTTTGCTGTTATCCGGAAAGTCAAAGCGGTAGTTGAAGGTAATGTCTGGCATAGGGTGTTTCTATATAAATTAATAATGAAGAAAATTTGCTCTTTTTCAGGCCAAGAGCACTATATAACACAATTCACTGCTGTACTCACTCTATTCTAGTTTTTTGTAACAGAATAGCAAGTAATCAATTCTGTGTGCCGCTTTTATTATGGTATGTTTTGTTAAAGTCCACGGCATCTTTTCCTCGGCCCAGAGGAAATGACCTTGCTTATCCTTCCTCTTTTTGTAAACAGTTAATGCTGAACTCGCCAATTGATACAGGTACTGTCGTTAAAAATGCACACTTTTTTTATGGTTTAATGTAGGCGTAGCCATCATTCTGAAGGTCTATAAGCCCAACAATACCTGCAGGAATAATCTTAACTCCGGCAGCAAGGTCTTTCGTCTCTATCTTGAATTTTTTTAGAGCATTATTGCATACCTGAAAGTGGACGCCTGCCTGGGAAAGTTCTTGTATCTGCTCAAGATAGGGGGCAACCTTTCCTTCTGCCAGCATGGCAACACCTGGTCCATTCGCAAGGAGAATAAAATCCTTTTCTACTCCTTCCAGTGCTGCAAGGGTGTTGGTGATATTGCCAAGGCCCAGCTTGAAAAGCTGGTCATTTTCAAGGTCAATGTGAAATACAGCTTTGTAGCTCATAATGTTCTCCTGTTGCAGGTTGTTTTTTAGAGTACCGGGTTGCCATTTTCCGGGTAGCTGCAGATTTCACCACAATAATTGCGGAAGGTGAGTTCTTTGCCGGTTGTAATAATATAATCTGGAGTGAGGGGGATTTTTCCCTTTCCGCCAGGTGCATCGAGTGCAAACGTGGGGATGGCCATACCCGAAACGGTGCCTGTCAGTTCTTTTATGATTTTTATTCCACAACTTGTATGGGTTCTGAAATGATTAGTGCCTTTTGTGAGATCACCTTGAAAAAGATAGTAGGGTTTTACCCGTATTTTGAGCAGCCCTGTAAAGAGTTTTTGCAGGGTTTTCGCGTCATCGTTTATCCCCTTTAAGAGCACGGTCTGGCATCCTAATGGAATGCCTGCATTTGCCAGACGTGTGCAGGCTTTAGCAGCTTCTTGTGTGAGTTCCACTGGATGATTAAAATGGGTGTTTATATAGAGAGGATGGTATTTTTTCAGGACATTAACAAGTTGTTTTGTGATACGCATGGGCAGCGTGCAGGGAACACGTGTACCTATTCTGATAACTTCCAGGTGCGGAATCGCATGGAGCCTGCCAAGGATGGAGTCAAGTCGCTGGTCAGATAAGAGCAGGGGGTCTCCACCGGATAAAAGTACCTCCCGAACATTCTTGTTCTGGTGAATATACTGAATACCATTTTCAATGGACGCATCGTTAATACCCATTGATTTGCTCCCCACCATACGTTTTCTTGTGCAAAATCTACAGTACATGGCGCACTCTGAGGCGACAAGAAACAGCACTCTGTCAGGGTATTTGTGCACAATGCCGGGTGTTGGGCTTAACGCTGTCTCCCCCAGCGGATCAAGGATGCAAACCTCATCTTTTTCCTCTAAAATGTCAGGGACAGCCTGTTTCCAGATCGGATCTCCAACGGTTTTAATAAGGCTTAAATAATAAGTATTAATTCGCATTGGAAAGCTTGTACATGTAGCTTCTAATACTGTACAGTCAAAGTTGAAATGGCGTGCAATTGCCGAGGGACTGTTCACAGAATTGTGCAGTATTTCTTTCCAGGATGTCATGGCTGCGCATTATGGAGGATTGCAGGCTAAATGTCAATTTCCGAATAGAGACTTAACAGGTCACAGGAGATGGGGAATGTCCGAGAATCAGTGCGGTTTCAAGTATGATGAATATGGTAATACCAGAGAAATTCTTGTGTATGCCAGTGGTGCAAGTCTGCATGGTATCAGTTATGTGAATAAAGGGACTGCTTTCAGTGTTTCCGAGAGAAAGAGACTGGGACTTGAGGCTGCTCTGCCGCCTGCTGTGCGAAGCCTGGAACACCAGGTGGAAAACTCTATTCTCAAGGTTAATTCCAAGGTAACTCCCATTGAAAAATTTATCTATGTTCGATCTCTCTTTGACCGTAATGTGGCTTTGGCCCATGCCTTAATTAAAAGTGAAATCAAAGAATTGATGGGGATTATTTATACTCCCACCGTAGGCCTTGCCGTGCAGCAGTACTCGTCTATGTTTCGTCAAGCGAATGGTCTGCATTTTTATCCGGGTAATATCGATCAGGCAGAGGATATACTGCGCAGATATATTCATCGTGATATTCGGGTTGCAGTGGTAACGGATAATCAGGGGATTTTGGGTATTGGTGACCAGGGTGCTGGTGGAATTGCCATCTGTCTTGGGAAATTAATGCTGTATACCCAGGGTGCAGGTATTGCGCCCTGGCATTGTCTTCCAATATCGCTGGATGTTGGGACCAATAATGAGGCCCTGCTTGCGGATAATGATTACCTGGGCTGGCGCCATAAACGTATTACGGGTGATGACTACCTTACCTTTGTTGGAAGATTTGCATCTGCTTTTCGCAATGTTTTCCCCAATGCCCTCTGCCAGTGGGAAGACTTTTCCAAGCAGAATGCCTTCGCTATACGCGATGCGTATAGCAGGGAGTTGATCTCTTTTAACGATGATATCCAGGGCACAGGATCTGTAACCCTTGCTGGAATCCTGACTGCCATGCGTATTAAACTTGAAAAACTCAAAGATCAGGTTTTTCTGGTACACGGTGCAGGAGCAGGTGGCGTTGGTATCGCCGAGCAGATTGGAGTGGCACTGGTTGCAGAAGGACTTACTGAAGATGAGGCAAGAGACAGGATATTTACCCTTGATTCACGTGGGGTGGTTACCACTGATCGTGATATTGAAGAGTATAAAATGAAGTTTGCAAAAGATAAGGAAAAATATCCATGGTTGAAGGACGAAGAAAATCGCGATCTGCTCGAGGCCGTTAAAAGGGCAGGTGTAACTGTCCTTATCGGTACATCAGGGCAGGGCGGTTGTTTTACACAGGACGTGGTTGAGGCGGTAGCAGCCAACACCGGGCGACCCGTTATTATGCCGCTTTCCAATCCAACTTCCATGGCAGAGGCGTTGCCTGAAGATATTTATCGCTGGACAGACGGGAAGGCACTGGTCGCCACGGGAAGTCCCTTTGATCCGGTTAGCCATAATGGAGTTACCCATCGCATAGGGCAGTGTAATAATGTTTTTGTCTTTCCTGGCGTGGGACTTGGGGTCTTAGGTTCAGGTGCCAGGAAGGTATTGCCGCAATTTTTCACGGCAGCAGCTCATGCTGTGTCTGCATGTGTTTCCAAGGCTGAAATGGCGGAAGGACTCCTGGTGCCTGCAGTTGAATCGCTAAAGGATGTGAGCGGGAAAGTTGCTCTTTCTGTTGCAATGTCAGCAGTTGAACATGGTGTCAGTCGTCCCTGTGTGTTCTCGACATTTCAGCATGAAGGGGATGAAGCGCGCATGCATGAACTCCTTCGAAAAATGCGCTGGGATCCAGAATATCTGCCCATTGTTGCTATGTAAGGCAGGCTCTGAACCGTATCTGTCGTTTCAGGTGTTTTATGGAGGTTGAAATGCATACCGTAAAACACCTGTTGTAGGCGGTTTTGTACGACAGGGGATGGGGGCGTAACAATGTTCTGATTATTGTAACTTTTCTCAACTCCCTGCAGTATGAAAACTCACCCGCAGGGAATCATCACCAGGCTGTCCACGTTTATTGACCTGTGACTATTCTGAATCCAGAGTAATCGTTTACTATTCTGTTTTATTTTAAGGCACGTATTCTACAATGCCTGGTGTTGTCAAGCCGAAGGCGATTTGTCTGAATCACTACTGCCATGGATATTCCGAACAATTAAGTGTTTAGTTAAACTTCTGTTTAGACGGCCGCAAGTGCTCTATATCTATTTTTTTGAACAGTAAATCAAAAAAAGTTGATAATTGTTAAAAAATATTGATCTGTTACTTGAATAAAATTGAAAAACACGTTATTTTGCCTCTTTTGCAGGTACAGATATTCTGTAATTTATAGAGTGTTTGAAAGAATTTTTATGGGTGATTCCGTTTCTTTTTTGGCGGTATGCTACACATAATAAAGCTTAATTATACGATGTCTCGGTATTTATTTGTTCTTAAGCCGGCCATCTGAATTATTTTGAGGAATATGCAATGACAGCAAAAATTATCAGCGGTATTGAGATAGCTAAAGACATTCGTGAAGAATTAAAAGTTGAAGTCACGGAATTAAGGGAGAAACACAACATCGTTCCTGGTCTTGTAACGATTCTGGTTGGAGAAGATCCAGCGTCTCAGTCATATGTGGCGGCGAAAAATAAATCTGCTAAGGCCCTTGGGATTAATTCAGAGCAGGTTACCCTTGATGCCGACACCAGCGAAGAAGACTTGCTGGCCCTTGTTGATAAATGCAACAAGGATGATGCCTGTAACGGCATTCTTGTTCAATTGCCTCTTCCTAAAGGTATCAATGAGGCCAAGATTCTGGATGCAATTGATCCTGCTAAAGATGTAGACGGTTTTCATCCTGTCAATGTCGGTAAGATGGTACTTGGGGAACAATGTTTTCTCCCATGTACTCCCCATGGAATTCTTGAGATGCTGACTCGTTCAGGTGTTGAAACCAGCGGTGCTGAGGTTGTTGTTATCGGGCGTTCCAATATTGTTGGCAAGCCCATAGCAAACCTGATGCTGCAGAAGCGTGAAGGCGGAAATGCTACCGTGACTCTTTGTCATACAAGAACAAAAGACATGGCAGCTCACTGTAAGCGTGCTGACATTATTATTGCCGCAGTTGGTGTGCCCAAGATGGTGACTGCTGATATGGTAAAAGAGGGTGCTGCAATTATTGACGTTGGCGTGAATAGAATTGGTAAGGCTTCTAATGGAAAGGCAATCCTTGCCGGTGACGTTGATTTTGATGCTGTAAAAGAAATAGCATCCTGCATAACTCCTGTCCCTGGTGGCGTTGGTCCCATGACCATTACCATGCTTATGAAAAACACCGTTCAGGCTGCAAAAATGGCCGGTAATTTAATCTGATATACAGTTTAATTTGAGTTTATTGCAGTCGGGCTACGTGTAGCGACTGTTTATTATTGTTTTCTGGAGGACTATTATGAGCAGCAGCAAAGGTGGATGCGAATCCTGTAATGATATTACCCTTGCTTCAACCAAGGATCTGTTAAATCAGGATTTGGCGAAGCAGGTAAGGACAGCTTACGACCGTATTGAAGATCGTGGAATGTCAGCTTGTCTCTTTGGCTCAGGAGGAACCTGTTGCCGTATTTGTAATATGGGTCCCTGCCAGATTATTGATGGTGTGGAAGCTATGGTCGGTGTCTGTGGAGCAACTGCTGCCACGGTCGTTGCCAGAAACTTTGCCCGTATCGTTGCAGCAGGAACTGCCGCCCATACAGATCATGCCCGTGAAATGGTAATGGGTTTTATCGAAACTGCCAAAGGCAATACCCCCCATGGAATTAAAGATGTTGAGAAGCTCCATGCCATGGCTGAAATTTTTGGTATAGAAACAGAAGGAAGAGATAAAAACGAGATTGCCCTTGAGCTTGGCGAAAAGGCACTTTCAGAATTCGGTCAGCAGACAGGAACCCTTTCCATGCTCAAACGTGCTCCTGAAAAACAGCAGCAGATATGGAAGGAGCAAGGTGTTGAACCTCGTGGTATTGACCGTGAAGTTGTTGAAACCATGCATAGAACCCATATGGGTGTTGATCAGGAATATAAAAATATCATGAAGCAAGCCGCACGTTGTTCGCTGGCCGATGGCTGGGGTGCTTCAATGCTCTCCACCGAGCTTACTGATATTATGTTTGGAACGCCAGTTCCAAGACGTTCTCTGATAGATCTTGGTGTGTTGAAGGAAGATCAGGTGAATATTACTGTGCATGGTCATGAGCCACTTCTTGCAGAGGCTCTCTGTCTGGCAGCAGAAGATGAGGCTATCCTTGCTCTTGCCAAAAAGGTCGGTGCCAAAGGTATCAACCTCGCTGGTGTCTGTTGTACAGGAAATGAAATCCTTATGCGTCGCGGAATTCCTGTGGCAGGATCTTTTATTCAGCAGGAAATGGTTCTGGCCACCGGTGCCGTTGAAGCCATGGTTGTTGATGTGCAGTGTGTTATGCAGTCCGTTGCCCAAGTGGTTAAAGGGATGCATACTGATATTATCACCACCAACTACCGTGCAAAAATGCCGGATGCGATCCATATGCAGTTTGAGGATAAAGATCCCATGGGATCTGCTAAAGCTATCCTCACCCACGCCATTAACAATTTCAAAAAGCGTGGTGATTTCTATATTCCAAAAGACAATAAGCTTGATGTGGTTGTTGGTTTCAGTCACGAGACCATTAACTATATGCTTGGTGGACGTTTCCGGGGGAGCTATCGACCATTAAATGACAATATCATCAATGGTCGCATAAAAGGAATTGGTGCACTTGTAGGTTGTGAACATTACAAATACAGCGACGATGTGCATTTTAAGATTGCTGTAGAGCTGTTGAAGAATGACGTCCTTGTCCTTGCAACCGGTTGTGCTGCCCAGGCCCTTGGCCGAATGGGACTTATGCGTCCTGAGGCTGCAGCTGAATATTGCGGAGAGGGGCTGAAAAGTATATGCGAAACAGTAGGTATGCCTCCAGTTCTTCATGTGGGTTCCTGTGTTGATAACAGTCGCCTGCTGATTGCACTTACAGAAATGGTAAAAGAGGGTGGGCTTGGAGATGATATTTCCGAGCTTCCTGCCTGCGGAACTGCTCCACTGTGGATGAGTGAAAAGGCCGTGGCCATTGGTCAGTATTTCGTTACCTCCGGTGCCCATGTTATTTTCCAGAATCTTCCGGTAACCGGATCCAAAGAAATGAACGCGTTCGTTACAGATGGCATGAAAGAAGCCTATGGCGCCTGCTGGGATTACGAGGAAGACCCAATTAAACTTGCCCAAAAAATGATCAAAGCCATTGATGGTAAACGCGAAGCCCTTGGAATTAACAAGAAACAGGATCGTGTTCTCTTTGATATGGAAATGCGTCGTGATATCGGATCCGGAGAAGGTATTGCCGGAATGGGTTGCGGCCACAAATAAAGTATAGAGAAACTAAATTTGAACCTGCATCGGTCATATTGATGCAGGTGCTTGTTTTAAAAGATAGGTATAGGTAGAAGGAGTCCAGCCGATGAAGTCTGGTAGTAACCTGGAAAAACTATTAAAAGAAGGAAAATTCGTTGTAACAGGCGAACTTGGTCCTCCTAAAAACGGTAATCCTGAGGTTGTGCGTGAAAAAGCACAATTGCTCAAGGGAAACGTAGATGCAGTTAATATTACAGACTGTCAGACGGCAATCGTCCGCATGTCTTCCATTGCTGCCGGATTAATTGCCAAGGAAGAAGGGGTCGAACCAGTCATTCAGATGACATGCCGTGATCGAAACAGGATCGGTATGCAGTCTGATATACTTGGTGCCGAGGCCCTTGGTCTTAAAAACCTCCTTTGCCTCACAGGTGACCATCAGAAATTTGGTAACCATGCCGGAGCAAAAGGCGTTTTTGATATGGATTCCATTCAGATGCTTGGCATGATGAAAGGGATGCGGGATGATAGAAAGTTTCAGTGTGGCGAAGAAATTAAAAGCCATCAGCCAAAACTCTTTCTTGGCGCTGCTGCCAATCCCTTTGCCTATCCATTTGAGTACCGTGCTGTTCGCCTTGGAAAAAAGGTGGCTGCAGGTGCTGATTTTGTCCAGACCCAGATTATCTATAACGTAGAAAAATTCAAAAAATTCATGGAAATGGTTCGTGACCTTGGCCTCCATGAAAAATGTTATATTCTGGCCGGTGTTACTCCTCCGAAATCGCTTGGTATGGCACGTTACATGAAAAAGTTCGTGCCCGGAATGGATGTAACCGACGATGTTATCAGGCGTATGAAAGATGCCAAGGATAAGCAGGATGAAGGTATTCAGATCTGTGCAGACATCATCAATGAAGTTAAAGAGATCGAAGGTGTTGCAGGTATTCACTGTATGGCCATTGAGTGGGAAAGCGCAGTTCCTGAGATACTCAGTCGCGCTGGCCTGCTTCCACGACCAGGTATAACGGAAACGGATACTGCAGACACAAGCACTAAGGCTCGCGAAGAAATCACTGTTCAAACAGTTGATACCGATGCGGTTCTTGAGAGTGCAAAAGCTGAGGCCGCACAGATTATTGCTGCTGCTCGTGCCGAAGCAGATAAAATGATAACACAAGCTGGAACAGCAGGTGCTACTGCCACTGTTACCGCTGAGACTATAACTGTCGTGCCACAGGGTGCGGATGATTCAGGAGAGCATGAAATGAATGAAAAAGAACGGATCATGGCCCTTGATTCTGTAAATCAGGGTCTGGCCGCATTGAAAAAGGCTTATGGTTTAACTGACGATCAGTTTGAAGCCTTATCAAGTTTTGCAGGAGCACATGCAATCCTGGGTAAAGTTCCTGAAGCTTCAGCAGCGCCTGTTGCGGCAACACCAGCCCCAGCTGCCCCCGCTGCTCCGGCCGCACCAGCAGTCGATGACTCAGCTGCTAAGGCAAAAGCAGAAGCTGATGCGAAAGCCAAGGCTGACGCAGATGCCAAAGCTGCTGAAGAAGCAAAGGCCGTTGCAGATGCAAAAGTTAAGGCAGATGCTGATGCGAAGCTTAAAGCAGCAGTCGATGCTAAAGCTGCAGATGAAGCCAAAGCTAAAGGCGATGCTGAGGCGAAGGCCAAAGCTGAAGCAGAAGCAGAAGCAAAAGCTGCTGCTGATGCCAAGGCTAAAGAAGAAGCCGAAGCTAAAGCCAAGGAAGAGTCCGCTTCAGCTCCAGCCGCTGCAGTTGACCTTGGTGTTGGAACACTTGCTAAAGAAACAACTTCACTTGCTGATCGTTCCACTAAGATCGACCCCAAAACATACACAACTGTTTATTCTGGTCAGATTCGCCCTGTAACACTTGGCAATGGTGATAATACTGTTACTGTTGGCGGAAGTTCTTCCATGCCTTTCCAGCTTTTTGAAGGTGATCATCCCAATAAAGCGCTTATTGCCATGGAAGTGACAGATATAAAACCTGATGAATGGCCAGAGACTGTTTCCCGGCATTTCGCAGATGTTCTTGATAATCCAGTTGCCTGGGCTCAGAAATGTGTGAAAAGTTATGGTGCAGAAGCAATTGCTATTTCTCTTGGCTCCACCGATCCAAACGGTATGAATCGTTCTTCTGCCGAGGCCTCTAAGGTCGCTTCAGAGGTGATTGCTGCAGTTGATGTTCCCGTTATCGTCTGGGGCTGTGGTAATCCTGCAAAGGACACTGAGACACTACGGGAAATTACTTCCGTGATTGGGGATAAGAAAGTTTGTCTGGCTCCCCTTGAAGATTCCAACTATAAGACCATCGGTGCAACTGCCATGGCATTCCAGCATCCTATAGTAGCTGCCTCTCCCATCGATGTTAACCTTGCAAAGCAGTTAAATATTCTTCTTGAGAACCTTGGTGTTTCCCTGGATTCAGTGCTTATGGATCCATCAGTTGGAGCCCTCGGCTACGGTATTGAATATACCTACTCTGTTATGGAGCGTATTCGAATTGCTGCTCTTACCCAACAGGATGATAAACTTCAGGTACCCATCATTTGTAACCTTGGTTGTGAAGTCTGGAAAGCTAAAGAGACCAAACTGCCAAGTGACGATATGATTGGAGATCAGGAAACCCGTGGTATCATGATGGAAGCACTTACTGCAAGCTGTATGCTTATGGCAGGTGGTGAAGTGATGATCATGCGTCATCCCAAGGCAATTGCTCTTACTAAAGAACTTATTAGCGGTCTGATGGACTGATTATTTTATTGAAATTGGAAACCGATTAGCAGGTATTTTGGTTTTTTTGTTTACAACAGGAGTTAAAAAAAATGTCGAAAATAATTTGTTCAGCAGCCGTTCGTGGGGCTCAAAAAATCATCGATATGGCTGAAAGCAGCTATGAAGATGCAGTTAAGAAGTATGGAGAAGACAAAGAAGTTTCTTTTCCAAATACTGCATATTATCTGCCAATTATCTACAGTATGCTTGGTGCTAAGGTAGAAAAACTCGGTGATATGAAGGATATCTTTCAGGAATGTCGTAAGTTGATGCCATCAATTGTTACTCAAGATATTTGGCTTCCTTATCTTGCTCCTGCCCTTGATGCTGGTATGGCTACCTTCTTTGCTGAAGAGATGTATGAATCCATTCGTTATCTCAATGAACCTGATTTATATACTGCTACTGAAGAGCCAACTGCTGATAATTACTGGTTGGGTGCTGCAGATGATGTAATTTTCCGTAAACGTGGTGTTGAGTTTGTTGACGGATCCGCACCTGGTTTTGCTGCTATTCTTGGTACTCCTAAAGATCCTGAAATGGCCGCAAAGATTGCACTGGAATTACAGGAAAAAAACCTATATATCTTTATGCATGAGCAGACAGAAGGCATAAGTCTTCCCGAGCAGCTCGTGAAACAGGATGTACAGGTTGGCTGGGGTACACGCCTGGTCCCATTTGGCCGGGAATATACAACAGCAGTTTTTGCAATCGGATTTGCCTGTCGTGTCGCACTTGCTTTTGGTGGTGTGAAGCCAGGCGATTATGCAGCTAATCTCAAATATAATAAGGATCGTACCTTTGCCTTTGTTATGGCTTTTGGTGAGGTCAGTGATGAGTGGTATGCAAATGCTGCTGGTGCCATTAACTGGGGGTTCCCAACAATCTCTGATTATGACATCCCGGAAATTCTGCCAACAGGTGTTTGTACCTACGAGCATGTTGTCGCCAACGTTCCCCATGAAGAAATTGTGCAGAAAGCCATTGAAGTACGTGGCCTGAAGGTAAGTATTACTAAAATCGATATTCCCATGTCCTTTGGCCCTGCATTTGAGGGTGAGCGTGTTCGTAAAGATGACCTCTTTATGGAATGTGGTGGTGGTCGTACTCCTGGTGTTGAGGTGCTTATCTCCAAAGAGATGGATGAAATTGAAGATGGTCTTGTCACCCTTGAAGGAAAAGATATCTCTGACCTTGAACAAGGCGAGAATGTACCCCTTGGAATCCTGGTTGAGGTTGCAGGCCGTGAAATGCAGTCTGACTTTGAGCCCATCCTGGAGCGTCAATTCCATCACCTGATGAATTACATTCAGGGTATTATGCATATGGGACAGCGTAATATTATGTGGATTCGTATCGGTAAGGCTGCTGTGGAAAAAGGCTTTTCCTTCAAGCACCTTGGTAAAGTTCTTCACGGTAAGCTTCATCAGGAGTTTGGCGCTATTGTAGATAAAATTCAGGTGAAACTCTTCACCACCGAAGAAGGTGTGAAGATGATCGCAGATCTTGCTGCCTCTGTTTATGCAGAACGTGATCTTCGTCTGGGTGCCATGACCGATGAAACTGAGGATGTCTTCTACTCCTGTACTCTCTGTCAGTCTTTTGCTCCAAGTCATGTCTGCGTTATTACTCCGGAGCGTATCGGAATGTGCGGTGCTTATAACTGGCTTGATGGCAAAGCATCTTTCAATATCAACCCCACCGGTCCTAACCAGCCCATCGAAAAGGGTGAATGTACTGATGAAGACAATGGCTATTACGCTGGAATTACTGAATTTGTTAATCAGGCGTCCCGAGGGGCCGTACCAGAGGTAGCCTGTTATTCGCTTATGAATAACCCAATGACCGCCTGTGGTTGCTTCGAAGCTATCGCTGCCATGCTTCCTCAAGCAAACGGTATCATGGTTGTAAACCGTGATTACCTTGGTATGACTCCATCTGGAATGAAGTTTACCTCGCTCGCTGGAATGGCGGGTGGTGGTGCACAGACTCCCGGCTTTATGGGTGTTAGTAAACATTACATGACATCTAAAAAACTCTTTAAAGCTGAGGGTGGGTTAAAGCGTGTGGTATGGCTGCCTAAATCGATGAAGGACGAAATTGCTGATAAACTGAAAGAAGTTTGTGCTGATATTGGAATGCCAGAATTGTTCGACATGATCGCAACCGAAGAGCAGGGAACTACTGAGGAAGAAATATTGGAATTCCTCAAAAAGGTTGGACATCCTTGTCTTGAAATGGAAGCAGCAA
>JAOZKN010000160.1 GCA_029935315.1 Desulfocapsa sp.
ACAAAGGTTCCAATACCTGCTTCCGTATCCTGGAGACAGGTCCCTGTGCTATCATCGGGATCCGGGGTTTCTCCATAGCAGATGCCGCGTTCAGTTACAGGGCTGCCGCCGTCATCACTGATGGTTCCACCACTGGAGGCGGAATTCCCGGTGATATCAAACGGTACCGTTGTGGTGACTGTTGAGGCAACCGCCTGGGTCATAAACGCTGCATCCGCACCGTAACCGGTACCGACCGTATTGACTGCATAGGCACGAACATGATAGGTGGTGCCAGGCGTCAGGCCGCTGAGAGCAACTGTAAATGGTCCCGGTCCGGCAGCAGGAGCTGCCTGGCAGGTACCGGTGCTGGTGTCGGGGTCAACATTTTCTCCCCAGCAGACACCGCGTTCGGTTACAGCATTGTTTCCTTCATCGGTGACCTCTCCGCCGGTGGTCGCACCATCACTTGTTATATCAGTTACGGCAGCGGTGGTGACCGTGGGAGGATCATTAGTAATGGTGGTAAATGACAGGTCAGCACCGTAACTTCTACCGACACTATTCTCGGCATAGGCCCGGACATGATAGGTGGCGCCCGCAGTCAGGCCGCTGAGGGGAACAGCGAATTCACCAGTGCCCCCGCCTTCAACAATGCAGGTGTTTGTCTCATCAGGATCTGCAGTCGCTCCCCAGCAGATACCGCGATGGGTCACCTGACTCGTTCCACCGCCTGCATTTATAACGTGACCATGGGCAGTTGCAGAGTCAATCTTGAT
Organism: Desulfocapsa sp.; assembly: GCA_029935315.1. Classification (GTDB taxonomy): domain Bacteria; phylum Desulfobacterota; class Desulfobulbia; order Desulfobulbales; family Desulfocapsaceae; genus Desulfocapsa. The sequence continues at coordinate 759 of JAOZKN010000160.1, forward strand.
CATGTCCACCGGATCCGTCTGCACATACGGTTTGCCCGGCAGGGTGGTAAAAATGCTCTGTACTCCCCAACCTGTTGCCTGGGAATTTGCAGCATAGGCACGGACATAGTATGTCGTTCCGCCGGCAAGATTAGCAAGGGAAGCCGCAAAGTCAACAGTGCCGCCTCCAGGATCAGCCTGACAGGTGTCCGTAAGGGTCGGGTTCCCTGTTATATTCCAGCAGATTCCACGGCTTGTAACTGGCAGACCATGATCATTTATGCTTTGTCCACCGCTTTGCGCTGAATCAGCACCTATCCCTGTTACAACTACAGTATCCAGGGTGGGCGGGCCAGGCAGGGTGTGAAATGATACGTTGAGACCATAAGAAGTTCCGGCAGAGTTAATCCCATAAGCACGAACGGAATAGTCCGTATCAGGATCCAGGCCGGTGATGGTACTGCTGAAACTTCCCGTCCCGCCTCCGCTGCTGATACAGTTTCCACCCACAGCAGGATCAGGGGTGAGGGACCAGCAGATACCTTTGTCAGTAACCGCGACGCCGCCGTCACCGGTGACATTCCCTCCGGCCCCGGCCTGAAAGGATTGTATATCTGTTACAGACCTGGTTACAACGATTGGGGGGCCAGGCAGGGTGGTAAAGCTGCCGGAGGAGCTATAGGCAGTACCAACACTGTTGGTGGCATAGATAGTGTAAAAGTAACTGGTTCCCGGGGTCAGACCGGTGAAACTTGCCGTAAAGGGGCTGGTAACAGCCGGGGTCTCGCAGGTGTCGGCAAGGGTTGGGGCACCGGTAGTATTCAGGCAGACACCGTTTGCAGTAATTGATTCACCGCCGGTATCAGAAACGTCTCCACTTATATCTGCTGCAGTGTCGGCGATATTGGCAATACCGGTCATGACGACCGTTGGAACAGTCGCCAGGGTCGTAAATGTCTCCTCGTTTCCATACGCGGTAGTGTCGCTGTTTGTTGCGTAGGCCCGGACATAATAGAGTGTTTTCCGGGTCAGTCCGTTGAGGATACTGGTAAAGGAACCAACACCTGTGCCGTCATTGCTGCAGGTGCCGCCAATGACAGGGTCTGTAGATGTGCTCCAGCAGACCCCTTTGGCCGTGACAGCAGCACCGCCGTCAGCGGTGACCTCTCCACCGCCATGGGCGGTATCTGCTGTTATCGACGTCACCGCAGCGGTTGTAAGCGTTGCCGGGATAACATCAGTTGTAAAAGATTTCGAGTCGCCGTAAGCAGTACCGGCACTGTTGGTTGCATAGGCCCGGACATGATAGAATGTGCCGGGAGTAAGAGAGCTAAGGCTGTCTGTAAAGACGACAAGACCCGGATCACCATTGGTATGGGTGCAGCTGTCAGCATAGGTGGGAATGGCCGATGTTGACCAGCAGACCCCATGCTCTGTAACAGGTGCCCCTCCGTTGCTGCTGACCTGTCCGCCGCTGTCGGCACTGATGCCGGTGACAGCAGAAATATCACTGGTGGTTAGGGTCGGTACGGCCGGGGTTGTGGTAAAGTGTTTCTCGGAGCCGTAGGTTGTCCCCCTGGCATTGGTGGCATAGGCACGAACATAATAGGTGGTGCCAGGAGTTAATAAAGAGATGGCTGATTGGAAAATTCCCGCACCAAGACCTTCGTCGGAACAGTCCGCAGAGATATCCGGATTTTTCGTTATAGCCCAGCAGACACCTTTGGCGAGAATAGCATCTCCGCCGTTGTCGGTGACTTCACCGCCACTGGTGGCTCCGCTATGGGTTATATTTATTATATCATCAGCCGTGGTAACCGTGGGGACAACAGCGTCAGTGGTGAAACTGATATCTGCTCCCCAGGTTGTGCCGATGCTGTTGGTGGCAAAGGCACGTACGTAATAGAGGGTGCCATGGGTGAGATTTATAAGATTAGAGCTGAATGAACCGAGGCCTGCTCCATCTGAGGTACAACTGTCTGTGTCATCGGGATCGAAAGTTGTGGCCCAGCAGACACCGCGATCCGTCACTGATTCTCCGCCGTCACTGAGCACATTTCCGCCGCTGACTGCAGTTTCAACTGCAACGTCTGATGCGGCAGTGGTTGTTACTGATGGCGGATCTGCCAGGGTGGTAAAACTTACATCACTGCCATAACTGGTACCCTCGCTGTTGGTTGCATAGGCGCGGACATAATATACTGTGTCCGGATCCAATCCGGAGACGGGACTGGTAAAACTGCCCTCTCCTGACCCATCCAGGGTACAATGGATTGTCGGAGCGGCAGTAATTGCCCAGCAGATTCCCCTGGCAGTAACCGGGACGCCGCCGTCATTGGTGACATTACCGCCGGAGGCGGCAGATGCATCGGTAATGGCTGTTATTATTGCAGCGGTAGTGACTGCAGGTGCAGCAATTAACGTTGTAAAGGAATCAGATGCACCATAGGCAGTTCCGGCAACGCTGGTGGCATAGGCACGGATGTAATAATCAGTTCCGGAATCCAGTCCGGTTACGCTGCTTGTAAAACTTCCTGTTCCGGTGCCGTCATGGGTGCAGGTGTCGCTGATAGTCGGATCCGCAGATGTGGACCAGCAGACCCCGCGGGCTGTCACAGTTGCACCGCCGTTGTCGCTGACATTACCACCACTGCTGACGCTAGTTGCCGTAACAGCACTGGAGGCGGTTGTGCTCACAGTGGCTAATACCGGGTCAGTGGTCAGGGTCAGGTCATTACCGTAGCCGTAACCGGAGTTATTGGGGCTGTCATTATGGGCATAGGCTCGAATATGGTAGAGGGTTGCGTGATCCAGGCCGGTTATCGCAACCGTAAAGGCGCCTGGTCCGACAGGGCTAACTGCAGATACACAGGTAGCCGGGGCGTATGTCGGGTCAGGAGATGTTGACCAGCAGACACCGCGGTCGTCCATGGTGCCGCCGCCCACGCTGATTATGTTGCCACCGGTGGTGGCACTGCCGGCTGTAACGGTACTGGCCGGGGTGGTGCTTAGAGTCGGTACGGCAATAAGAGTCGTAAAGGACTCATCAGAGCCGTAACTGGTTCCTGCACTATTGGTGGCCCAGGCCCTGACGTGATACAGAGTATGCGGCTCAAGACCGGTCATCGGGAGGATAAATCCACCGGTGCCGCCTGAAGAAAAGGTTACGCACTGGTCGGTGCTGCCGGGATCGCTGGTGGTGGACCAGCAGAGCCCCCTGGCTGTTACCACAGCACTGCCGTCGCTGGTGACATCACCGCCGCCGGTAGCGCTGTGGGCGCCGATGTCTTGAGCGGCCTTAGTGGTGACAGTTGGTGCGACGGGCTGGTTTGTGAGGCTGTAACTCAAGGGGTGACCCGAGTTGCCGAACGCATCGGCGCTGACGTTGTAGTTGCCCGCCGTGGCGTTAGCCGAGACAGGCAAACTTGCGCTGCCTGTGCTATCAATAACAGCCGTCTGCGTGGTGGAGCTCAGACCGGCGCCGCTGGAGGGAGCTGTAAAGGTAACCAGTCCGCCGTCCACCGGCTCGCTATTACTGCTTACAACGGCGACAACCAAGGGGTTGGTAAAAGCGCTGTTGATATCGGTTGATTGTGGTGAGCCGCTGAGATGGGTTAAGGTATAGCCGCCGTTCACCTCGAAAGCGCCGATATCGCAGTT
>JAOZKN010000161.1 GCA_029935315.1 Desulfocapsa sp.
TTTCCCAGATGGAGGCAAAAAATTCAGGCGGCAGATCTTCTGAGATATTTTCATCGGCCCAAAGACATCCAGGAAAAAAGAATCCGGTTAGGTAAATGAGGAGGAGTGATTGTTTCAAGGCGAGAGAGAGTACATTTTTCATCATAGCTTTGGATATGAACGTTGTTTTTTAAGTAAAAATGAGTAAAAAACAGCTTATGTATCTAATAACAATTACAACATAATAGTCGCTTCGAAGTCAATGGATTTAGACGTTTGTGTTCCCTTGAGTTTTGCACCCGGGAAAAATACTTTGACACATCAATGGTGAACAGGTACCTTTGCACGGGAGTTAAACGAACGTTTGATATCTAGAGGGTGGGATGTGAAAAAAACCGACAAGAAACAACATGCAATTGAATCAAGGGAGCGGATTCTCCAGGCCGCAATTATGTTATTTTCCCGTCACGGTTTTGCAGAGACCGGTATGCGCGAACTGGTTGCCGAAGCAGATGTTAACCTGTCCATGGTGAATTATTTTTTTGGCAGTAAAAAAGGTTTACTGAAAGAGATTCTTGACGCTTTTTTTTCAGGATACCTGGCCATTGCAAGGGATACTCTGGTTACTGATGGCGATTTGCAGGTCAAGCTTGAACGGTTCATTGGCAATGCTGTTCGTTATTTTGATGCGAATCGGGAGGCTTTGGTAATCGCCATCAGTGAGCTTCCACATGATGATCCTGAAATACTCGAATATAAGGCGGGCTGGGCTCGGCAAATGGTTGAAATAATAAACCATGAAATCTGTTTGCCCCTTGCTGCCGAAAGTGGGCGAGCTATTCCCCCGACTTGTTTTGCGCCCATGCTGACCACTATTATGGCGTCCCGTTTTCTCTTTGCACCGGTTATGGAAAAGGTGGAGGCGGGCAGTTCAACGACTGTCACCATGGGGGATTACACGAAAACGATAGTCAGGATATTTCTGCAGGGTATTTAATCCCTGAATGCTTAAAAACAAGGTGCTTAGGTGTTTATGAAAACAAAAAGAGTGATAACCGGCCTGATGGCCCATATGCTGATATTTCTCCCCGGAGTGAGTAGCGGTCTAAGTATTGATGGCGCAGTTGCTCTGGCCCTTGAAAACAACCCGGGTCTGCAGAAACAGCAGATGAATCGGGCCTTAAGTGAAGAGGGTCTGAGTGGTAAAAAATCACAAAATTTTGGCAAGATTGATCTGGTGGCCTCCTATGGGCATTATAATCTGCCTCGTACCCTGGTTCCACTGACTCCGGCATCGATTTTTACAGATCCCACCGCCGTTCCCACCACGGAAGATCTCTTTAGCACCGGTATATTATATGAGGTGGCCCTGTTCACCGGATTTTCTCAGCAGCGTTCTGTGGAGATCGCAGTTCTTGAAAAGGAAATGGCAAGTGCCGCGATTAATTTGAGTAAGGAACAGCTCATTTACAATGTGAAATCTCTGTATGTAAATATCCTCTCCCTCACCGCCCAGGAAGAGGCACAGAAAGTCTACTATACGGCACTGCAAAATCTGTACGATGACATTGTGCTCGAGGTGACACTTGGGAAAAAAGCCAGAGTGGACCAGCTGAAAGCCGCAGCCGATAAAGAGAATGCCAGAGTAAAGGCCCGGCAGATCAACAGCAATACCAGAATACTCAAAAGCAGTCTTGCCGCGCTGTTGAATAGTGAGTCCATTAGTAGTCTTGAAGAGTCCCCCATGGAGATGCCAGTCTCGGGTACCGGGACTGTATATAACAACGATATCCAGGAGCTTGATCGTTATCGTTCTGCACTTCTGGATGTGGAAAAAAAGGATATGCTTGTGGAAAAAAGTAGTGCAGGCTACTACCCCCAGGTGGTTTTTAATGCCTTTTACGGGCAGAATTTCGGCCCAAATGACAGTTCGAACAAGTATGAAGGGGACTGGAATAGTGAAGAGACCTGGCAGGCAGTCGTGAATCTGAAGTGGACTCTTTTCGATTTTGGCAGCCGTAGTACATCTAAGCAGATCGCAGTCATTCAAAAGCAACAAAGTCGAAGGGACCGGCTAACCACGGAACTTGAGTTGAAACGATCATTGGATGAAGCGGTGACAAAGATCGAACTGGCAGTGGATGAGTATTATTCTGCCGAGGCCGAGCTTGCTCTCACCCGTGAAACAGAGAGTATTGAGCAGACCCGTTTTGAAAAAGGGGCGGCTGATTTAAATGATCTGCTTTATGCCAAGGCGCGAAATCAACTGGCCCTGAGTCGTTCTATTACAGCCCGATACAGTTATCAAAGTGGTCGTTTTTACCTGGATTATTTGCTGGAAAATGGAGAAAATAAGTGAAAAAAATTATTGTATTAGTGTTGATTGTTGCACTGCTTGCTGGTGCAGCCATGCTTCTGAAGAAACGGAAGCAGAGCGTGAAGAATGCTCCAGTTCCAACTCCTGTGACCCAACAGGTGAAGGTTGTTTCGCCACTGAACGCGCATCTGGAGCAGACCCGTCCCTTTCTTGCACAGCTTACTGCTGAAGATACTGCCACGATCTCTTCTAAATTGAGCGGACAAATTAACAAGGTACTGGTCAAAGAAAACCAGTTGGTCAAAGCGGGAGAGATCTTGCTGCAGATTGATGACCTGGAAATTGTTGCAGGCATCAAATCCCTGCAGGTCAGTCTCAATGCCCAGAGAAAAGATGTACACTATAGCAAAAGTCTTCATGATCGAAACAGGTCACTCCTTGATGTGGGTGGGCTGGCTCGTGAAAAATTTGAAGCCTCAGAAGTTGCCTATGTAACGAAACGGGCAGCCCTTGAATCCACCCGGCAGAAGATCGTTGCCCTTGAAGTTCAGCGGAGTTATCTCAATATCACGGCTCCTTTTGACGGGACTGTGGGCAGCATCTTTTCCCGTAAGGGAGACCTTGCCAGCCCGGGGAAGGCACTGCTCTCCATCAATTCTCCTGGACAGAAACTCACCTTCAGCTACGTCCCCGGGGAGTTTACAATGCAAAGGGGGCAGGAGGTTTTCTGGCATGGCCAAAAGATAGGGCAGATTGTAAATCTCTATAGTGACGCTGTAAATGGTCTTGCTGTGGCTGAGGTTGGTGTTGAGACCCTGTTGGATATGCCAAACAACAGTTATGTGACCATTGATCTGCTCACCTTTTCCGGGAGCGGCTGTCGCGTTCCCAATGACGCACTTATCCGGAAAAAAGGAACTACACAGGTGATGCTCTATGCAGATGAAGCCTTTGCTCCCCTTGCGGTGACCATCATTGCCAGCAATAAAGATCATGCACTCATTGAGCCATGTCCCTCCTCTTCCGTGGCCGTGGCGGCAGCTGCAAAGCTGAGTCAATTGCCCGGCCTTGCACAGGTCCGTATTAACAGGAGTGACGTCCATGAAGAGTAGTTTTATCGAGCGGCTCCTGGCGCGGCCCTATTTTATCTATTCTTTTCTGGCCCTCTTTGTCTTTTTAGGGATAGTTGGTTACCAGAAGGTTTCCCGAAAACTTTTTCCGGAGTCCAACTATCCTGAAATTGCTGTGGTTCTTATTCAACCCGGTGGTTCAGCGAAGACTCTTGCTGCAAATGTTGCAGTACCCGTGGAAGAGGAACTTTACAGTCTGGATAAGATCCGCCGGGTTTTCTCAACCACCATCGATGAAGTTTCAGTTATCCGGGCCGAGTTTGAATACAGTAAAGATCTGGATATGGCCGCAAGTGATGTCACCAATTCCATGAACAAGATCCGCTCTTCTCTGCCGCCTGATATTCAGGAGCCACAAGTCCATAAGATTTCCGCCGCCACCGCTCCCATTCTGGTGATTGGTGTCAGCTCCGATACACTTTCTCTGCCTGATATCCGGCAACTGGCTGAAACTGATTTGCGTCACGAACTGCTCAAGACAACAGGCGTTGCCAATGTTGACATCTTTGGCAGTTATAAAAAGGAGATGCAGATTATTGTTGATAAGGCCAGACTGGATCAATACGGCCTGGGGCTTGGCACGGTTCTGGCCGTATTGCAGAGTAATAATAAAGATTATGCCATTGGTTTTATTGCCAACGATAAGAGTCGTTACCTCCTGAAATCTCCGGGCAAGGAAGAGACGGTGCAGGGCCTTCGTGATCTGTATCTGACCCCGAATGTGCGCCTGGGTGACGTGAGTAGTATCTATTTTGGCCATTATGAAAACAGTTCCGGCTACTACGGGAATGGTCGTGAATCTATAGCAATTTCCGTGCAGCGTGGACTGGATGCCGATGTCCTGGGTACCGTTGGTCTGGTTGAGGAGAAGCTTGCAGAAATAAAGAAAGAATATTCAAATATCCGCTTTGAAATCACCGATACGCAGAAGGATACCATTGTCCAGAGTACGGAGAATATGTTCGAATC
>JAOZKN010000078.1:0-9546 GCA_029935315.1 Desulfocapsa sp.
AGTCTATGATATGAGGCGGCGAGGAGTCAAATAGTATTGGCGGGGGTAAGGTCAATAGTTGAGAGGAAAACTTCAATTTGAACTTCTTCCTGATGATCTACTGACGGGTTGAACTGGGACGACGAGGCCGCCCCGTGAGGTCAGAATCAGCGATGCACAGTAGGTATCTCTCATTACATCAATAGGTGAGATATTAGGGCTGGCAGATTGAAGCTTATCTATCGTAACATATTGACAAAATTCAAAAGTTACTTATTTCCTGCAACACCTAAAGTTCTACAGCATAGAGATACCTATTCTCCAAATTTACTCGGTTGGTAGCACTTACAATAACATCGACCGCATGTGTCGCTGTTGTTACGGCTCGTTCAAGCCATTGCACAGTGAATATATGTCTTGAGTCAGCCTTGAGTACAATCATTTCAGTACGACGGACAACTGAATTGAAACGTACGTCAAATCTAAGTTCCGTATCATGCGGTGATGAGGCGTCAACCGTATTGTTTACGTTAATTGAAGCAATAATCAAAATATCCCTTCCACAGCCTTGGACATTCAAGGACATACCTGCACTAATATCTTGATTGTAGGAGGTAATAACCAAAGACCCTGTGTCAGTATCAGTCAATCGTTGACGAGAGTTTATTGTGGTTATGGAGTTAGTATTTGAATCCGCCTTGTTATCCACCGTGTCGATATTATCCTGGACGGATGTGCTTGCAGCCGTCCAAACAGGATCTAACTCTGCGGTAACTGATCCTAGTGGAATGACTACAACCTTATCGGCGGCAATAGCTGAAGTACTAAACAACAGAATAGTTGCTAATGTCAAAACTGATAATGTTTTTGTCATAATCCCCTCTTGTTTTGACCAACGAATCAATTACTATTTTTGTTATACTATTCCAATAGTATTTGGGGTCAAATTAAATAGCTTGCCTATGCAAGCTAACATACTCTTTTTCCTGACTCCTCTCTAAATACCAAATCAGCCCCTACCACATTTTAAGAATTATTGCTGTAATCAATATCCAATGGCAAGATCAACTATTTAAGCAAACCGGAAACCATTGCGTATATAGACCGACAAGGCGCTAGCTTGACAGTTCTGGTTGAGGGGAGATATCTTTACTTTCGAAATTCGGACACCAAACGAACGATGTAGCCATCTCAATTACTGACAGCATAAATAATGTGAGACCTTCGACTTGGCAATCCCAACTCAAGAAATAGGTATGCTGTCCCCGGAATTTTGTGCTAACACAAATACCCCTGTATCTTGCTAACTCTCAAGTTGATCATTTTGCAAGAAGCTCATGTTATTAACAATACGTTGAGAGAAGTTTTCGGAAGGGAATCATTGGCAATGGTTACGCCTTTCGCCGATAAGGTTAGCATAGCCTTACTGTCCGCTTCCGGATATTTTATGTGGTGAAACAAGCTCCGGTATTAATATCAACCATGGAAATTCCCTCTGAATAACAGTCACCGTAAATGACTCTGTCGAACTATTTCCGATGCTGTCAGTCGCTGTATATAAAATAGTTGATACGCCAACAGGAAACTCGAAACCGCTAAGCAATCCAGCAGTTTGTAACGGGGTGACATTCCCATCGACATTGTCCATCACGGTTGGTGCTGTCCAGATAACGACTGCTGTCTTCCTGGATGAGCTGGTAGTTGTTACGGTAATGTCTGCTGGCACGCCACTGAAGACAGGAGACTCTCCGTCAATCACGGTAACCGCAAAACTTGCCGACGCACTGTTGCCTGCCGTATCGGTAGCTGTGCAGGTAACCGTCGTTGTGCCGACCGGGAAGGCTGATCCGCTGTCAAGGCCGGTGGTCGGACTGGAGCTTACTACAGGTGCTATTGGACCGTCCACATTGTCGGTTACAGTAGGTGTTGTCCAGTTGACCACAGCCGTACTCTGACCCGGATCGGTATTTGTCACAATATTGGCCGGCATGCCGTTCAGGACAGGTGCTTCGTTGTCATTGACCGTAACGGTAAAAACCGCAGTTGAACTGTTACCTACCTCATCGCTCACTGTGTAGACAACAGTCGTGATACCGACCGGGAAGGCTGACCCGTTGTCAAGACTTGTTGTCGGACTGGACGTCACCTGAGTCCTGATGAAACCGTTAAGATTATCTGTGACGGTTGGTTCCGTCCAATTGGTCACAGCTGTATTCTGTCCCACATCGGTATTGATTGTAATACTGGCAGGTATCCCTCTGATGACAGGCGCGACACCATCAACGAGTACGGAAGCTGCCGAGCCTGTATTTTGCAATGCAAGGTCCGCGTCATTCCCCACAACATCCTGAATAGTATCACCGTTCAGAATGATACCGCTAAGAACAATACCGTTATTGTCAGAATCTCCTGGTTGAACTGTATAGCGATAGGTAAGAGAGTTACTGGTCTTTTCTTGATAAACAGCATTGACACTGCCGGAGTTTAAGATCAACTGGAGAATAGAGTCTGCTCCTGTTACAATCACATCATCAAAAAGGATCGTGAAATCCATCGTCTGTGACGGTGCGTAAGTTCCGTTTCCAGGAACAGAAACCGATAAAACAGCAGGAACTACCCGCCCAATGGTTGCAACAAATCCTGAATTTATTTTATAGTTGCCAGACAAGGCCGTACCCACAACTCCCTTACCGACCGATTGGGCCCGGAAAGAATACGTCGTTGATGCAGACCCACCACCACCCGAATCAATTGTCGACATACTGAGAATATAACTCGCAGAAGTGCTGGGGCCAGCAAAAGCTGTATCCAAAATGCCCTGGCACAAAACCGCCAGGACAATTGCCAAAAGGCTGAAAAGACGGCTCATATTGTTAAACATGGTGTTTTCCTTTGATCCCACCATCACTGACGTAATAGCCAGCCAGGGGTTCGTTTCAATTGCCCGACAAATCAAAACGTTCTCATTAGTTACCATAACCTGACTATGTCAAGTGCACTGAATTATTGTATAGTCGCACTGTTCGTGTTAACCGATTTGTTTTCTGCACCCGCCTGACCAGGTGTCAGTTCGGATTTAAGCTGTTCCACGGGGCGCAGCATAAGGTCCCTTTTAAGCGCTTCATCATTACGACGGACTTTGATGCTCCAGGAGACCTGAATGTCTTTACTGGCAGCAATAACGAAGCGATTGCCATTGCTTGGTGTGAGTACACAAATGTCTGCAAAGCCACCAATAGCAGTGAGCGAGTAAATTTCAGAACCTGTCTTGTTGAGTTTGGCATAGTAGTCGGGGAGTAATACCTCGGCCTTACCATCCTTCACCCGGACGTTACCCGCATAGATATTCCAGACCTCCGGCCCTTCAAGACAGTAATGACGTAATACTTTGTTTTTGGGATCAAGCGGGTGATCGATAGTAAAAGCCTTTGCTGTCCAACTGCCGGTACCCGCCGTATCCCGGTGAAAGATGCGACCTGTCACGCTGCCGACGGTGCGCGAGGGCGCACCATCAAGAAAAAGATTTCCTCGAACCATGATACTGTCATTATTGCGGTTAGTGATGTCATTGCCAATGGTGATTCGTCCATACCCGGAGTAGCTACTCGCCTTGTGGCCGATGGAAATATTGCGATACTGCCCGTCGGCCTCATGGCCTATGGCGATACCGCCATAGTCGCCATCGGCAGAGCCACCGATAGCGATGCCGGATTTTGCAGAAGGACTCTCCCAACCTGAGGAGTTAGCACCCTCGCCCGGACGAGCATAACGTGCCGTGGCGCTGTAACCGATAGCGATGCCACCGACTCCATCACCATAGCCCTGGTTGCCCTTGCTGGCACGCGTGTCTGTACCGATGGCAATGTTATAGGCAGCATTTTGAAGAGTAGCATTTATACCAACAGCAATGTCGTTAGTGATAGTGAGGTCTGTAATTTCACTACTTTCAATAGTTTGCCCCAAAAGGCTGACATTATCAGAAAGCGCCGAATCCGGTACCTCCATTGCCACACGAGCATAGGGCGCAGGGAGCAGAGGGACGCGGGGGTGAAGCGTTTCCGGCACTCCTGTTGGGTCAATGGTCATTTGGAGCCATAACGCATTCATAAAGTCAACATCGGTTGCCCAGTCACCAGAACTTGTTCCTGCACCCAGCGTTAGATCAAATTGACCTTTATTCACACTTACACTGCTATGTGTTTCAGTATAGACTGCTGTACCACCTGATGAAATATCAAATATTTCTGTCTGGATATCAAGAGTCGTGGTAAGCGGATTCCCTGAAGTATTGGTCAAATAGCCTTGGTAATGTACTGTTTTCGGAATAGCAACTGCAAATGCCTGTTGAAAAAAAAGAATCAGAATTGTCGTAACAGCAAATACCATAAGAGTTTTTTTACCTGCACGCATTTATAGCTCCTGTCCTGCCATATATAGAAATATTATCTGTATCCACCAAAAATACCTGAAGTTCCCAAGAAAAGAAACAGCATTATATGAGAATTTACAGTCATGGAAAATAGTGCTAAAACAGCTTCAATTCACATACCTACCTAAGGGGAATTTTTTATAAAATATATCACCATGTTAATGGTAAGCAATTTACTCACGCCCCTGCAAGGAGATTTTCTAGCTCATCCAGCAAATGCGTACTTATAAAAAACGTCAGTTGCCTTCAGTTAGGATTAAAACTAAAGATACTTAACAAAATCATGTCCGCCAATAGTCAACATATTTCCACCAGATGTTGACTCCTCTCTTGTACGGGCTTTTACAAAGGTAAATTCTCTGTAAACCTTGCAAATATTCAGGAACTAGCGTTGGAACAGAGATCCCAACTCACCCAAAACCGAGCCCTCACCCTGGCTGGAGCCAATACCACCAGTTTGAGGTGCAGCTTCATGTATCTTACCGGCCAACCTGGAAAACGGCAAAGATTGCAGCCAGACATGTCCGGGCCCCTCCAGGGTTGCAAAGAAAAAGCCCTCTCCACCAAAAATAGCTGATTTAACGCCGCCAACGAATTCAATATCGTAGTTAACGGTTTTTGTTAATGCCACCAGACAGCCGGTATCCACCCGCAGGGTTTCTCCAGCCTGCAGCTCTTTTTCGATTATGGTTCCACCAGCATGGACGAAGGTCAGGCCATCCCCTTCAAGTTTCTGCATAATAAATCCTTCCCCGCCAAAGAGTGCCGTTCCGATTTTTTTCTGAAAGGCTACACCAATGGAAACGCCCTTGGCCGCACACAAAAAGGCATCTTTCTGGCACACGATTTCGTTTTGGTAGTTTTTCAGTTCAAGGGGAATAATTTTACCGGGATATGGTGAAGAAAAAGCCACCTTTGCCTTCCCTTGCCCGGTATGGGTAAAAAGAGTAGTAAATAAACTTTCACCGGTAATCAACCGCTTTCCGGCTCCCAGCATCTTATCCATAAAACCACCAGTTTCCGACTCCTGGCTTCCGTCTCCAAAAACTGTCTCCATCTGGATTCCGTTGCTCATATACATCATGGCCCCAGCCTCTGCCACGGCAGATTCTCCAGGATCGAGTTCTATTTCCACAAATTGCATCTCATGCCCGAATATTTCATAATCTATCTCATGGGCCTGTGTGCCTCCACCGGGAAGTGGTGGAGTTACTGCTGCTGTTGTCTGCTGCAGTGCGGAAACTGCAGAAATTGGCTGCCACTCGCTCATCCCCTGACTCCAGACCAGTGTCTCCCCACTGTAAATGCCCCGGGCCATAGAACTATGAATCTGACTTGTTGAAAATGGTCCTTCCTGCTGTCCGTCCACTGCCACAAAATAACTCTCCATAACCTATTCCCTCTACAATATAATTAATCGCATACCAGACAGTTCTCAAACAACTGTCCCTCGACATAACTTCTCTAAAACAATGCTGTTTACTTACCATAGAAAACATGGTTCCCTATTTCTACATTATTTTTTACTCCGGGCCAAAACTGTTACATTCCTAAAAACTACAATTGGGATGGCTAAGTAAAAAACTTCATCTGCAAGGAATTCGAATTTACCGGAATGAGGCGTACCTGGGTACGCCGCAATAACAGTAAATTCGTGGTGACAAAGCAGAGGAAGCGTTTTTACGACGCCATCAAACCTATGACATACACAATAGCACTGGTTGAAGATGACCAGACCCTGCGCGACAACTACGCCCAGGCCCTCAAGCGAGACGGTTACCAGGTGGCCTGTTACGAATCAAGACCAGCAGCCAGCAACGCATTCCGGCGCAAGCTGCCAGATCTCGCCATCCTTGATATAATGCTGCAGGATGAAATGGAAGGTGGTTTTGAGCTCTGCCGCGAACTGCGCAACCTCTCACCCAGCCTGCCTATTATTTTTCTCACAGCCAGAAATTCCGATATTGATCGGGTCTCCGGATTACGTCTTGGCGCCTGGGATTACCTCACCAAAGACACCACCACCCTGGACTTTCTGCCTGTACGGATTTCTGCACTTTTTAAAATGCTGGAGACCATTCAGGGAAAAAATCAGCAGAGCGATGAAACAATTATCACCCACAACAGTGTCCGCATTGAAGAAGAACGCAAGCGGGTGAGCTGGAAAGGACAAAGCATCAGCCTGACGCTCACCGAATTCTGGATTCTCACCTCCCTTGTCAGACGCCCCGGCCATGTCAAATCACACGAACAACTTATGGATGCCGCCCGGGTTGTGGTGACCAACAATGCAATTGCCGCCCATGTGAGACGTATCAGAGAAAAATTTCGCACAAGCGATCCTGACTTTGACGCCATCTGCGCTGAATATGGCATGGGCTATCGCTGGCTGGAAAAATAGCCCGTGCTACGCATCTCTTTACGTCTGAAGCTCACTCTGCTCTCCCTGCTGCTCCTGCTGATTCCGCTCATTGGTTTTCGCCTCAGTGCCATGCTGCAGGCCGATCTGTTGGCCAGCCGCGAAGATGCCCTGATGTTTACCGCAAAAGCCGTGGCCACAAGCCTTGGTGACCGACCGGATCTCTTCCACCGCGAACTGTTTCACTCAAAAGATCAGCACCGTGACCTGTACCTCTTCAGTCTTTCAAACAGTATCCGTTTAAATGGAAAAGTTGATGACTGGCAGCCGGAACTCAGTGAAAGCGAAGAGTTTGGTGCCGAACATCTCTTAGCATCCTCCGGACGCTACAACCCGGAATCTCTGCGTTTCAAACATCTTCTGGGACAACGCGGGAAATATCTGTATGGCCTGTTTCTGATACAGGACGATCAGCTTGTGTATCGTCATAAAAACTCATTGCACCCCGCCAAGGCCGACCATATCCAGATTGGCATTCAGGATGCTTTCGGATCCCTGCAACGCTATATTATTGCCACGGAAAAGCCGGGCTGGGTAAACGGTTTCCTTATGGATTCTGACCCTGAGAATATGATCCCGGTGGCCAATGAGCCCAGAATTCAGGGTGTCTGGACAGAGACAGACAATGGCTATATTGTGGAGATGCGTATGCCTCTGTCAATGATTGGTAAACGTCTGGCCTTTGCGGTCGCTGATGTGGATGATCCGGCGACACGTATTGTGCAAAATCTGATCGGCACGGCCAGTCCCGTCCACACCGGTGAGCTTGGCTGGCTTCTGGCTCCCTCCAAACAGATCGAAAAGCTCCTTGAAAAGCTGGATCTGCCCCACTCACGCATCCGGGTTGTGGATAAAAACCAACAAGTCCGTGCCCGCTTTGGCACATTGCAGGACGAGAGCAGGGAGGAGACATTCCTCCATCGTAGCATGGCTCCTGTCTATCGACTTTTCACAGATGCCTTCACGGAAGATTTTTCAGATTCCAGACAGGCCAAGATGCTTGATATTCAGGGGATCGAAGAAGGTTTACATGGAAAATCAAGCATTACCCATTACCAGCTGCCAGAGGTCAATGTTGAGGTTATGGCAGCCATCACCCCACTCCTCGACGAAGACAAAGTAGTGGGTGCGGTGGTGGTGGAACAGACCACAAATTCCATCCTTGCCCTCAAAAACAGGATGATCGAGGAATCCATCACTTTTACGATCATGGCCTTTATTGTGGTTGGTTTAGGCTTACTTCTGTTTGCCTCTCGCATCTCAAGTCGTATTCGCAAGCTGAGAAACCAGGCAGAGGGAGCAATCAGCAAGGATGGACGAATCACCTCAAGCATTGCTTCGGTCAGAGCCAGGGATGAAATAGGGGATCTGACCCGGGCACTGGCCACCATGCTGAAACAATTGCAGGAGCAGAATGAATACCGGGAAACCATGGCCGACAACCTGGAACATGAGATGCGAACCCCCCTTGCCGGGATTTCCGCCTCCCTTAAAAACAT
The DNA here is from genome assembly GCA_029935315.1 of Desulfocapsa sp. Lineage (GTDB taxonomy): Bacteria > Desulfobacterota > Desulfobulbia > Desulfobulbales > Desulfocapsaceae > Desulfocapsa. The sequence continues at coordinate 8,327 of JAOZKN010000078.1, forward strand.
GGAGAAAGAGCTGCAATCCCCCTCGGTTCAGGTGCAGGAATATATGAATTGGGCACTGGCTGATGTACAGCGCATGGAATCACTGCTCACCGCCATTCGGGATGCCACCAATCTGCAGGAGGCGCTGGAGCAGGATTTTATGGAAGCCTTCGATCTGGGTAAAGCCATAACGATCTGGCTGGAACGCAGCTGGCGGGTAAGCTATGGTGATGTGGCTTTTTCATTTGCAGCACCGGACGACGCAGCATGCATGATCTTTGGCGACCCGGACCGTCTGCGCCAGATGATAGAAAAGCTGATTGATAATGCGGTCTCGTTTCACAGCCCAGAAACGCCGATAACCCTTGAACTCAGCAAGCAGGACAGCAGACTGGTCTTGAGAATCTGCAATCAGGGGCCGACCATAGCAGCCGCGCAACAGGGGCAGATATTCAACTCCATGGTCTCTTTACGCAGTGGTAAAAAGGGCCGCCCCCATCTTGGCCTTGGCCTGTATATCGTGCGCAGCATTGTCAAACACCATCAGGGAGATGTGCAGGTAGAAAACGTACAGGGACAGAATGAGGGGGTCTGTTTTATCGTCACCCTGCCACAATCATTTGATCCATAACACGTATGGATTAGAATCTGGTTCGTCAGCTCCTTGCCTTGGGACCACAGGCAGCCTTTGCTGATGGCTGCTGTTTTCGTTTTGCCGCTACCCGACTGTTGTTCGAGGCTATTCGTGCAGCTTTGGCCGAGAACACACCCTGTTCCCGCATCATATCAAAGCGCGTTTTCCGGTACTGCTCCACCCTGGCATTCATAATAATGGTTTCCGGGTTTTCCGCCTCGTACTGCTTACGAATCACTGCCACTGCCTCGTCCATGACCTTGTCTGCTTCCGCTGTCAGGGTTGGCACTTCTTCTTTGGCTGCCTTGGCATCCTCGTAAGCCAGATCATATTTTTTCATGCCCAGAAGGAACTGACTCCGTTCAAGATGAATCCAGCCTTTGTGATTCAATTCCAGAGCAGTACTGTAATCATCAAGTGCCTGGTCGTACTTCTTTATCTTGGCATACTGCCTGGCGCGATAGATATGTAGGCTGCTCTTTTCTTTTGCATCCTTCGTCTGTTTCATATCCTGGCTTATCATCTCTATAACCATCTGAGGGTTTGCTGCAACCCCACTGGAAAAGCCAAACACCAGCACCAAAAGAACGATTATGATTTTTCGATT
>JAOZKN010000078.1:9646-13567 GCA_029935315.1 Desulfocapsa sp.
CCAGAGATTTCTCCATGAACAGCAACCAAAAGAAATTTCGCTCTTTTCGCCGGTTGACACGTTCACCTTTTTTTGACATTGCCCAGTTTCTCTTTCTCATCGCTCTGTTTTTCTGGTTTTTTAAGCGTTCGGTGGAAGATATGGGATATCACTGGCAATGGTATCAAATACCGCGTTATCTTTATACCTGGGATGCAAACGGTTTTGTTGCAGGACCTCTTCTCCATGGCCTGGGAGTGACCATGAAAATATCCGCGATCAGTCTGCTTTGTGCCTCTTCCCTGGGCCTGATCACTGCACTGTTACGGCTCTCAAACTCCATTCCCGGAAAAGTTCTCTCACAACTGTACCTTGAAATAAGCCGTAACACACCCCTTCTAATCCAGCTTTTTTTCCTTTATTTTGTCATGGGCCCCATTCTTGACCTGGACAGGTTTTGGGCTGCGGTGCTGGCACTCAGCCTTTTCGAAGGTGCTTATGCTTCCGAGATTTTTCGTTCAGGAATTGTCTCTGTGGAAAAAGGACAATGGGAAGCCTGTCACAGCCTGGGGTTAAGCACCAGACAGGCGTATCGATTTATTATTATTCCCCAGGCAGTTGGCCGCGTATTACCACCGTTGGCAAGTCAGGCAATTTCCTTAATTAAGGACTCGGCCCTTGTCAGCACCATTGCCGTGTACGATCTCACCATGGCAACCCAGGCCCTGATTTCTGAGACATTTCTCACCTTTGAGCTCTGGTTTAGTGTGGCACTGATGTATCTTGTTATCACTATCACGCTGTCATTTCTGGTCTCCTGGCTTGAAAAACGGATGGCATCTCCCTACCGGTCGGATTTGTCTTTTTGAATTCTATGCAATAAGATGCAGGTAGTGAACGCTTGTCAGTCATTTTTGAATACATCACAGGAGAAACGATGAAAACACTGCACAAAATGCTACTCACCGCCGGACTTATTGGCACACTGCTTCTGACAACCCTGCCTGTCATGGCCGGGAAACTGCAAAATCAGCTGGTCGCTGAATCAACAATCGATCAGGTTATGCGCCGCGGAGTCCTGCGAGTGGGGATGGACACATTTCTCCCCTGGGCCATGAAGGACAAGAAAGGTGAACTGGTTGGATTTGAGATTGATGTGGCCAGAAGACTTGCCGCAGACATGGGAGTAAAGGTGGAGTTTGTCCCCACCAAATGGGCAGGCATTATCCCGGCATTGCTCACCGGAAAATTTGATGTGGTTATTGGCGGTATGGGAATCCAGACCAAACGTGCACTGAAGGTCAACTTCAGCATTCCCTATGATTATTCCGGCATGGCCATTGTTGCCCATAACAAAAAAGCCGCAGGATTTTCCAGCCTTGCCGATTTCAATAAAGCGGAGGTGGAGATCGCCTGCAAACTTGGAACCACGGCTGTCACCGCCGTAAAAAAACATATGCCCAATGCTAAATTACGTCTCTTTGACGATGAGGCTCAGGCCTACCAGGAATTACGCAATGGAAATGTATCTGCCGTAGTTGGATCGTCTCCAAGGCCAGCGTATGAAGCCCTGAAATACCCCGACAGCATGTTCCTGCCCCTGGATTCTGATTTCACCAAAGAGCCCATAGGCTTTGCTGTTCGTAAGGGGGATTTTGACACACTCACGTTTTTCAACAACTGGATCACCATCGTCAGCCACGAAGGCTGGCTGAAAGAACGGCATCACTACTGGTTTGCGACCAAAGAGTGGGCCCATCTGGTTGAGTAAGACCTGACAAATCATGACCGGTGTCTATCTTATAAAAAAGAGCAGTACGATTCTCGACAGTGTGCTGACGGCTGCTCTTCTTTTCTTTCTCGGCTTTATTACCTACCGGCTAAGTGTTGGCCTGCACTACCACTGGGACTGGGGAGTTATACCCAACTACCTGCTCCGCTGGGATGAGGAGAAGAGGCGCTGGGTGACCAATATTCTGCTGGACGGGTTTTTCACCACCATCCGTCTCAGTATCTGGGCAATTCTCTTTGCCACCATGATCGGGGTGGTGGTGGGAATTTTACGAACCCGTAAACGCCTTCTCTTCCGTTTGATAGGGCGCAGCTATGTGGAGCTCATCCGTAATATTCCGCCCCTGGTTCTGGTCTTTATTTTTTATTTTTTTATTTCAGACCAGCTGATGCTCTTCTTTGGTGTGGATGAATTTATCCGCAACAGAACAGGAATCTCTGCTCAAGTGCTGAGCATTACGGTAGCCCCGCCAGAACTCTTTACTGCTTTTGTTTCAGGAGTATTCACCGTGGCCCTGTTTCAGGGGGCCTATATTGCAGAGATCGTCCGGGCCGGAATCCAGTCCATAGACAATGAACAATGGGAGGCCTCAGCCGCACTGGGACTGACCTGGCTGCAGCAGATGCGTTTTATTGTCCTGCCGCAGGCTGCCAGGCGTGTCCTGCCACCCTTAGCCAATGAGCTTATCAATACCATTAAATATTCTTCCATCGTCTCCATCATTTCCATTCAGGAACTCACCTTCCAGGGAATGCAGGTCATGGCCTCCACCCAGCGAACCAACGAGGTGTGGCTTACCATCTCCCTTATGTACTTCCTGCTCTGTTTTACTGTTTCACTGTTTGCCCGTCGTCTGGAACGGACAATGGCTGAAGTTCGCCTGTAAAAAATATCAGAAAGACCCTTCTTTTATTCACTCTACGCTCTGCCTTAATTCCAGAAACCTGTGACAATCAGCTGTATCTTTTTTTCATATATTTTGCTCTTCAAAAACAAAAAAATGGTAGTGTCCGAAAACCGCCAGTTATCCGATTGATGGTATGGTAGAGTGACAGCATGAAACAACTCACAGATTCAGACTATAAACAGATTATTCAGCGCCGTGACCCCCGTTATGATGGTCGTTTCTATTGCGGTGTGACAACAACAAAAATCTATTGCCGGCCTGTTTGTCCTGCCAGGCCTAAATTTACGAACATCATCATCGTTAAAAGTCCAAGTGCAGCGGAAAAGGATGGATATAGAAACAACATCGTCTCCAATGCGCTACGTTTAATCGAAGAAAATGTTGGTGGCAATCAAACGGTGGAATCACTGGCTCAAAAACTGGTCGACGAATCTCTCTGGCAGACAAACCACTCCTACCTGACGCATCATATCTGGAATGAATTTGCCCAAACCCTTTCCAAACGAAAACAAGCATGACAATTTACTATCAGAAAATCACTTTTCCAATCGGTCCGATCTTTATTGCTGCTGATGATACCTATCTACGCGCAATCACATTTGATCGAAATGAAGAAAAAATACGAAACACTTTCAGTGGATTCAAGCAGGAAAGCAACGAAATCATACTGCAGACCCACAAGCAGCTGCAAGAATACTTTGCAGGAAAACGTACTGCATTTGATCTGCCAATTGCTTTTTCCGGTACGGAGTTCCAGCAGCAGACATGGCGCGCCCTTTTAACAATCCCCTACGGCGAAACACGGTCCTATTCAGAGCAGGCGCAGGTAATAGGCAAGCCTAAAGCTGTACGAGCTGTGGGTAGTGCCAATGGACTCAATCCCATTGGCATAGTTGTTCCCTGCCACCGGGTCATTGGAAAATCAGGTAATCTGGCAGGCTATGCGGGAGGGCTTGATAAAAAGAAGTTTTTACTGGATCTGGAGAAACGAAACGTACATGAAACTCGAGCATGATCAGCTAAAATACTGGCCTTTCTATTGCGAAGAGAATATCTGGCATCTCTGCCAGGAGGATTGCTTTCTTCCTTTTGAGAAAAAAGTTATTTTCGTTTCAAATGAGAATCGCTGCGTGGCCATGCAGTACCAAAGAGCCGGCTCTCTGGTTTACTGGGATTATCATGTGCTGCTTCTGTTTAGGGATACGAACTGGAAAATAGCAGATCCTGACACCCTTCTTGCTTT
>JAOZKN010000014.1:0-31921 GCA_029935315.1 Desulfocapsa sp.
TAAGTGAACTCGCTGGACAATACATGTCAGCAATCGGAATGGTAAAGCCTCTGCATACTCTGGTTGATTACTACACACACATCAAAGGTATTGAGTATCTGATCTGTGTAGCTTTCTTCGTAGCATTCCCGGTTTTCTTTAAATATGTAAACAAGGCTCCCGCAAAGGTTACAGCTGCAAAATAGCAAGTATTCAATAAGGGTATCGACCCTGCATTTATAGCCTCCTGTTACTCGGATCTTACATTCGGTGAACAGGAGGTTTTTTTATTGGCGCTTATTCAACAATATTAGCCTGCACGCGATTTGTTAAGCATGCATCCTGCATGTTATTGATCTTGTCTTTGATGGGAGCTGAGACTTGAACTCCGGGTATTTCTGCGTCTTTCTAATTGTTTGATCGAGTATGAACAACTACGTTTAGGTAATCAGGATATCTTCTGGCTATGTTGCTAACTTGCTTCAGGACGACATTTAATCAGCAAAAAGATGAAAAAACAGGGGCAACCACGCCCCAAAAGAGCGTGGTTGAATGTAGCGAGATTATTCAGGTTTAATTATATCAACCACTGTAACTTCATAATTAAGAGGGTGCCCAGCAAGCGGATGGTTGTAATCGACGGTGATCAGATCGTCGGCAACTTCTACTATTGTTGCCGGCACTTGATGTGTAACACCATCACTTTCAACGTTCATGGATAGAACCAGACCAACTTTTGGCGCAATTTTGTCGTTGAATTTTTCTGTGGGGATCTGGTGCAGCAGGTCACCGCGGCGAATACCAAATTCCCCTTCTTCGGCAGTCATTTTGACAATGCGCGTTTCTCCAATGTGCATGCCGGGCAGGGTGAGTTTGTATGGTATCGCTGTCTTTTCGTCTGCAAGATCAACATTTTTCGGATCGGCTTCCTCCACAGTTTCAAATATAGTTTCATTGTCGAGGCTTCCTACATAGGTAATTACAACGATATCTTTTTCTTCTACTTGTTTCATGGGGAATAATAACTCCTGAGGGTTAACGATATTAAGTGTAAATTGATTGATGAGTTGACTAGAACTGCATTAATCTATACTATCACTGAGCCTTTGGCAATATTTTGCAGTGATAAAGCTGTTTCTTGACAAAAATTGGAGAGAGTCATACATTGCGACATTTTATCTTATTATGAATTGAATATAGAAGGAAAATGAAAGTACAGTGTGATAAATATAAAGAAACAATGGATTCTGAGGAAGCAGAATGTCGGCATCCCAATGACTATTGTCAAACCAGGTCGTCCTGCATGATTCAGTTTCTCGAAAAAGAACGAAAACGTGAAGAGGCCAGGGAAGAGGCAAAAAAACGATGATAGAACTTGATTTCGCTAAAAGTGCAGATGGTCTGCTACCCGCCATTGTACAAGATGCTGCCAGTGGTGATGTGCTGATGCTTGCATATATTAACCAGGAAGCGTGGGAGTTGAGCCTTGGCACAGGGAAGGCTCATTTCTGGAGCAGATCCCGCCAGCAGTTATGGCTTAAGGGAGAAACTTCTGGCCATATACAGCTTATTCGTGAAGTCCTGGTCGACTGTGATCAGGATACAGTGGTCTTTAAAGTTGAACAGTTAGGTGGTGCGGCTTGTCATAAAGGATACGGATCCTGCTTTTATCGTCTTGTCCAGGGTGACGAATTACGTATCGTAGGTGAACGTGTTTTTGATCCTGCAACTGTCTATAAAAAATAGTATACCGATATACGTTCGGTTTTGTGATTGGAGAATAATATGAATCAACTGAAACTTGGACTTCCCAAGGGAAGTCTTGAAAAAGCAACCATTGACCTTTTTGAAAAAGCAGGGTGGCTTATCAAGCCTAAATCAAGGAATTATTTCCCTGAGATTGATGATCCTGAACTGGCCTGTTCAATTTGTCGGCCACAGGAAATGTCAAGATATGTCGAATCCGGGATGCTTGATGCAGGGATAACCGGAAAAGACTGGACAATAGAGAACCAGTCAGAAACCATTCTGGTGACAGATCTTGTTTATTCCAAAGTGAGCCGGAAACCTACCCGATGGATTATTGCAGTCAGTGGTGATTCTGAAATCAAATGTATCGAAGACCTTGAAGGAAAAAAAATATCCACAGAGCTTGTCAATGTGACAAGAAGGTTTTTCAAAGAAAAAAACATTAATGTTGATATCGAGTTCTCATGGGGAGCTACAGAGGCTAAAGTTGTATCAGGCCTTGCTGATGCCATCGTTGAAGTGACTGAAACAGAAAATACCATCAGGGCCCACGGATTACGTATTATTTATGAGCTTATGGAATCCAATACGCAGTTTATTGCCAACAAGGAAGCCTGGGAAATCCCCTGGAAGCGTGAAAAAATAGAAAACATTGCTATGTTGCTGCAGGGATCGCTTAACGCAGACAGAATAGTAGGACTTAAAATGAATGTAGCAGAAAAAAGGCTGGAAGCCATTATAGAACTGCTCCCAAGCCTGAACGCTCCAACGGTAGCCAACCTGTACAACACAGACTGGTTTTCTGTAGAAACTGTGGTGTCTGAGGATATTGTGCGTGATTTGATTCCAAGTCTCACCAAAGCCGGTGCTGAAGGAATAATTGAGTATAAACTCAGTAAAGTTATATGAAATTTGTTGACATAAAATTTTTATTAAGTGTTCACAGCTTAAGTCAGCTGCCAGAACCCGGACTGCCTGAAATTGCCTTTGCCGGAAGGTCCAATGTGGGAAAATCATCACTTATTAATACCCTGGTTGGACGCAAGGCGATGGTGAAGGTCAGCGGTAAACCCGGAAAAACACAGGGGTTGAACTTCTTTGAGGTCGAAGGTTCTGTATTTTTTGTTGATCTTCCCGGTTATGGCTACGCAAAAGTAGGCAAGGGGATGAAAGAGGGCTGGCAGAAACTTATTACAAGTTACCTTGAGACTCGTACTACCCTGAGATGTGTTGTGGTTATCATGGATCTTCGTCATGGTGCAAAGGCTCAGGACTTACAACTGATCGATTGGTTGAAACAAAATAATATTCCGTTTCTTCCTGTGTATACCAAGTCCGATAAGTTATCAGGAAACGCCAGGCAGAAAAACGCAGCGATACTCGATGCGGGCCACAATATCACGGCAAAGCAGCGTATTATTTTTTCTGCTAAAAATGGACAGGGTAAGCAAGAACTTGAGAGAGATCTTGCAAGTTTTGCCCAAATAGATTAGTTTTCCGAGTTATGGGTATATATACCTATAAAAGAAAATCTTAAAATTAATACTTATATAGTTTAGCATTATTTTTATATACGATTACTTAACCTAGGGGGGGCGTAATCATGTCACTTCGTTCTGAATGGCCGTGTTGGGAGATCATGAAATGTGATCAGTCCCAGAAGTGTCCGGCAAAGGAAAGCTCGTCAAAACTCTGCTGGGAGATTATTAAAGAGTTCGACAGTTACTCTTTTAATATCTGCAGAGACTGTCTTGTGTATGTAGCAAAACAGGAAGATTCAAAATTCAGCAGTGAGGAGCTTTTGAGTATAATGGCTCAAAAGGGTGTTCAGGTTCTGGATGGTAAAAAATGCCCGAATTTTGAGTCGGCCAGAAAAGAATAAAAATCTTTTCAGCTGCAAGTAAAGCAAAAAGGGGCAGATGATATGTAGATATCATCTGCCCCTTTTTTTGTTTTATGTTGTGGAGACACTACTGCTCGGATTTTAAAACTGCCAGAAAGGCACTCTGGGGAATATCCACATTGCCCACAGTTTTCATTCGTTTTTTACCGGCTTTCTGTTTTTCAAGAAGCTTTCGTTTTCTACTGATATCACCACCATAGCACTTCGCTGTTACATCTTTTCTCAAGGCTGATATGTTGGTTCTGGCCACAATTGAGCCGCCAATGGCCGCCTGAATTGCAATTTTAAACATCTGCCGTGGAATCTCTTCTTTCAAGCGTTCGCAGGCATGCAGTCCACGAGCCCTTGAGTTTGCACGATGGGCAAGTTGTGACAATGCATCAACAATTTCACCATTAACCAGAATGTCAAGTTTGACCAGGTCACTTTTTCGATAATCATAGAGATCGTAATCGAAGGAACCGTACCCCTGGGTTATAGATTTCAGTTTGTCGTAGAAATCATAAATAACTTCAGCCAGAGGGAGTTCACAGGTGAATTCTATGCGACCGGGGGTGGGGTAGTGGTAATTAGTGTTTTCAGCTCTGCGCTCTATGCATAATGTCATCAGGGCCCCCATATATCTGTCTGGAATCAGGATTGATGCCTTAATGTAAGGTTCTTCAACTCTGTCAATGTGCATGGGGTCAGGGAAATGTGCAGGATTGTCCACCTCAAGCATGGTATTATCTTTTAGATAAAAATTGTATTTAACAGAGGGCACAGTGAGGATAAGAGAAATATCAAACTCTCTTTCCAGTCGTTCCTGAATTACTTCCAGATGCAGCAAGCCTAAAAAACCACACCTGAATCCAAAGCCAAGGGCAGCTGATGTATCTTTTTGAAAAGTGAGAGCTGCGTCATTGAGTTGCAGCTTCTCAAGTGCTGTGGCAAGGTTCTCGTAATCATCCGTGTCGATGGGGTAGACTGACGAAAAAACAACCTGCTGTATTTCTTTAAATCCAGGCAGTGCAACATTACAGGGGTTGTCGGCAAGTGTTATGGTATCACCGGGTCTGGTATCGCTAACTGTTTTAACTCCTGCAAGGATATAGCCAACATCACCAGCGCTGAGATTTTTTACTGCCTCTCGTTTTACTTTAAAAAGGCCGACCTCTTCAACACGGTACTGAGAGTCATTGGACATAAAACGGATGGTATCACCGGCTTTTATTGTTCCGTTGATAATTCGGATTGAAATAATGGTTCCCCGAAAAGCGTCGTAGTTTGCATCAAAAATCAATGCCTGCAGCGCTTCGTCAGTGCTGCCTTCAGGAGGAGGAATATGCTTTACGATGGCCTCGAGGATTTCTTCTACACCTTCTCCGGTTTTCGCGGAACAGTGTTGAATAAGATCAGCCTCAAGACCAAGATCGTCCTCAATCTGCTCTGCGACTCTTTCAGGCTCTGCAGAAGGGAGGTCAATTTTGTTAATCACCGGGATAATATCAAGATCGTTTTCCATGGCCAGGTACAGGTTGGCAAGGGTTTGTGCTTCAACACCCTGTGCTGCATCAACAAGTAGAAGAGCACCCTCGCATGAACTCAATGCGCGGGAAACCTCATAACTGAAATCAACATGTCCTGGAGTGTCGACAAGATTCAGTTTGTATTCTTTGCCATCATGAGCAGTGTAGGGCAGGCAGATGGTCTGACTTTTGATGGTTATGCCACGCTCTCGCTCGATATCCATATTATCCAGCAACTGGTCATGAAATTCACGATCGCTTACCTGTTGGCAGAACTGGATCATGCGATCTGCCAAGGTGGATTTACCGTGGTCAATATGTGCTATAATGGAAAAGTTACGTATGTTTTTCATGGGTTAGATTATAATATGAAGGGACAAGATACTATTGTGGTTTCTGTAAGTCATAAACTGATCTCTTTTAGCATAAAGAGGAAGACAATAAAATAGAATTCATAAATACTGAAAATCCTTACACAGGGAAGATGACTGGTCTGTGTAGGTAAACATATTGATATTACTATAATTGTCCAGTTTCTGTCCCGTAAGTTCGTGGCAGATAGTGATTGCCATTTTCTTCATAAAGAGTAATAATGTAATATTCATTAAATTGCTTTCACAACTTTCATTTGCACGCCTCTGGTGCTGTTTAATATTGGAATATGAGATAAGTATATATGGCCCCCAAAAAAACAGAGATAAAAAAAATCAAAAAGACAGGGAAGCTCTTGCATCCTCTGGTCGCCCTGTCTGATGATGAAAATCTTCCAACTGCGAGTAACCCTGCCCTTCATCGATATCTGCAGGAAATTAGTCAGTATGAACTGCTTAGCCGTGAAGAGACTGAAAAACTCGCCATTAGTTTCAGGGAAGATGGCGACCAGGAAGCTGCTTATCGACTTGTCTCTGCAAATCTGCGTCTTGTTGTAAAAGTTGCAATGGATTTCCAGAAATACTGGATGCAGAATTTTATGGACCTTATCCAGGAAGGCAATGTCGGGCTTGTTCAGGCTACCAAAAAGTTTGATCCTTATCGTGAAGTAAAATTCTCCTATTATGCAGCCTATTGGATACGCGCCTATATTCTTAAATTTATCATGGATAATTGGCGCCTGGTTAAAATTGGTACTACTCAGGCTCAACGCAAACTTTTTTTCTCATTAAACAAAGAAAAGAAGGCACTTGAAGCGCAGGGATTTAAGCCGGAAGTAAAACTTCTTGCCACAAGACTGAAGGTGAAGGAAAGCGAAGTTATTGAGATGAGTCAGCGTATGGATTCATGGGATGTGTCCCTGGAGAGCCCCGTGCGTTCAGATTCTGATGATGAACAAAAGAGTTTTCTCCCCTCCGGTGGACCGGAAATTGAGGATATTGTTGCAGGCGGCGAGATGAAAGATCATCTCTATAAACTCCTTGAGGTTCTTAAAGAAAAACTCAATGAAAAAGAGACCATGATCCTGGAAGAACGTCTCCTTACCGATGAACCACTTACCTTACAAACCATTGCCGACCGGTTTGGGATTTCACGTGAACGCGTACGGCAGATTGAAGTTAACCTCCTGAAGAAGATGAAGAAATACCTTGAGATTGAGATGCCTGATATTGTAGATTTCTTTGATGGAAAGCGCATGGTACAGAAAGTATGAATATTCCACTACTTGATCTCGGCAGTCAATTAAAGCCTCTTCGTAAGGAGATCATTGAAGCCGTTACTAATGTCGTTGACTCGACCCAGTATATAATGGGACATGAGGTTTTGGGGCTTGAAGAAGAAGTCGCTAACTATTGCGGGGTGAAAGCGGCCGTAGGTGTTTCAAGTGGAACAGATGCGCTGCTTGTTTCGTTGATGGCCATAGGGATAGGACCTGGCGACAGGGTCTTGACCACACCGTATTCCTTTTTTGCTACCATGGGTGTCATAGTCAGACTTGGGGCAGAACCTGTGTTTGCTGATATTGATCCTGTCTCGTATAATATAGATCCCGGTAAAATGGCTGCGATTATTGAGCATGACCAGGGGAAAACTATTAAGGCAGTGATCCCGGTTCATCTCTACGGGCAATGTGCTGATATGAACCTGCTTATACAAGCCGCTGAAAAATTTGCTATTCCAATTGTTGAGGATGCCGCCCAGGCTATCGGGGCCGAATATCCTGATGGTCGTGGAAGTTGGCTGAAAAGTGGAAGTATGGGGCTGGCCGGATGTTTTTCCTTTTTTCCCAGTAAAAATCTCGGTGGTATTGGTGATGGGGGCATGGTTGTCAGCAACGATGAGCAATTTGCTGAAAAGATTCGTAGGCTGCGGAATCATGGGGCAAACCCAAAATATTATCATGCAGAAATTGGCGGTAATTTTCGCCTTGACCCTATACAGGCAGCAGTACTGCGCATAAAATTACAACATCTTGAATCCTGGCATGCAGCAAGACGTGAAAATGCAAAATATTACAATACCTGTTTTGCAGGTACACCTCTGCTGGCAAATGGCATGGTAAAGATACCCCGAGCTGTATATGAAAACGAAGCAACAGGCAGTGAAAGTCATCGCAATTATCATATCTATAATCAATATGTGATTGAAGTCGAACAGCGTGATGAACTTGTTGCATATTTGAGAAAACAAAATATTGGTTGTGAAATTTATTATCCTGTATGTCTCCATGAACAGGAATGTATAAAAGGAAAAATTGATTTTCATCCCATGGAGCATGCTGAACATGCGGCATTGAAGACCTTAGCTTTACCTATCTATCCGGAATTAACGACCACCATGCAGGACTATGTGGTTCAGCAAATCAGTTCATTTTTCAATCAACATTGATGACCTTTGCACTGCGTGTTTTTATTCTTTTTTTGTTCATTACTTTTTTTTCTTCACCACTGCTGGCTGAAGTAAAGTCCGATTCCCAGGGGGCACTCCCTGAAAGATCCGTTACTTTCAAAACTGGTTTTCAACAACCAGAATGGATGCAACTCTGGGAACAGGCAAGAACTGCTTCACATAAAAATAATGATATCCTGGCTGGGAATTTATACCAGCAACTCCTCACTGAAAAACCTCATATAGAAGAAGCGCTGCGTGAATATATACTGGTGCTCATGAACCTCAAGCAGTGGAATACTGCCGCAACTGCACTGGACGAACTGCTTGAAATCAACCCTGTATCGGACGAATATCAATTGTATGCAGGCCGTGTTGCTCTCGTTCTCAGTCATTTCAAGCGAGCTTCGACATATCTCGGGCAGGTGTACAGTATGGATCCCAATGGGCCGTATGCCCTTGAGGCCTTACGCGGCCAGATACTTGCCCTGGAAAAGCAGGAACTGCAGGGAATGGCCTATCCATTGATGGAACAGCTTTATCTGTTAGTCCAGCACGAGCAGGAATTCATTCGTCAACTTGCCAGATACAGTAAAAAACTTGGATTTACCGATAAAGCAACAATGTATTATCGAACCCTGCTTACAGAATTCGAGGGTATTGATCTTGACTATCTGGAAAGTGAACCTTTGTTTACAGAGGCCGATGATATTGAAATGACAATTCGCTGTTGGCAAGGCTATCTGGAATATCATCCCTATTATCTGCCATTTCATAAGAAGCTCTCCACCTATTTTTTAACAAGTGAACAAAAAGATAGGGCATTGCCTCATATTCTTGTGCGTATCGCCCATGGGGATGAACAGGCTGAAATCTTTTTAACCGCCGGAAGACTCTATCTCTACGAGAAAGGTCGTCCAGATAAAGCGCTCTATTATTATGATGAATATAAACAACGAAGTCCTGGTGATAGTTCAGTAGATGCTGAAATTGTACGTATTCAGGCCATTCTCGCCAACGATCTGCTGGTTATTGTTGAAAACGAAGGGGCCTGGACGCTCTGGCGTGATTTAGCCAAGGTTATTCCAGACAGGTTGGCTGTTTATTACTCCATGGCTGAGCAGTTGCAGGAGCTTGACAAGCCAAAAGAGTTGCTGGAAGTAATGGAGATAATACATTTTCATAATCCCAGTGATGATGAAATTTTATTTACCCTGGCAGGCTTACGTTTTAAGGACGGCGACATAGAGGGCTGCTCCCGGGCCTTAGATTCTTTGCCAGTGAAAATAAAAACCGGCCAAGAATATTTTCTTCTTCGAGCAGGAGTTGAAGAAAAGAGAGGCAATATGGGCCAAGCTCTTCAGCACTACAAGGCCTACCTTCGTCATCTGCCAAATGACTATCTGACTGTTCTCCATTGTATGGAAATAGCAGGTAATCTTGGATCCATTGAAGGACTGCAGTATTTTTATGGGTTTATTCCCGCGGATCCTTTGAACGGTGAGTTGTTTTCCAGGGCAGGTTTTTTATATGGCGACATTCTTGTGCAGAACTACCTCTATTCAACTGCAAGAAATTTTTATTCTGATTTTATTCAACGCTGGACAATAAAAAGTCCGCAATGGACACTTCTCCACGAGAGAATTGCTGAGATTTACCAGTATGAGGAAAGTTTTTTTGAAGCAGAACAGGAACTCAGGCTGCTTTTAGTAAATTCCACTGATCAATCGATGTATCTACAGAATCTGGTAAAAAATGCTCTTCAGGCCAGGGATTGGAACAGTGCCTGGAAATGGCATGAGTTTCGGGTTCTTAAGAGTAAAGAAGGGCGACAACAACCTTCTGTAATATCAGATGATCTCTTTATTGAGAAGTTGTCAATTCTTGCAGAAGCGGAGCAGGCCGCTGTGGCCATCGAACTTGCCGAGGATTTTCTTGATCTGCATCCAGCCAGCCTTGAAGTAAGAAGTAAACTCACTGAATTGTATTATCAACACAAAGAATTTTATGCTGCTCGAGATCTTCTTGTCCTGGAAGAAAATAATGATCATCGGCTTTCGGTATTACGTCACCTGGTGCAGGAAAAGACTACAGCATTACACATAGATCAGGAGCAGGCAATTGCGTTTCCGTTACTTTTTAATGAGGCAAAACTGTATAAATATTTCGCTGCCTACAGTAAAGGGCTTGAAAGTGTGAAGCGCTATTTGCAACATTCACCAGAATCATTAAAGGGGAGAGTGCTGCATGCTCAACTCCTTCAATTGTCAAATGATGTGTTTGGCTCCCTTGCTCTCTACCAGGAACTTTCTGAACAATATCCAGCAGAGCAACATTTTAAAAACAAGATTCTGGAGCTGCAGTTTGCCAGTGCCAGATTTGATGATATCGTTTCAACCCTTGTCCCGGAATGGACAGCTGAAAAAAAGAAAGGGGGGATGATTTCACAACAGATAGGTACTCCTGAGCTGACATTCCTGACCCAGAAGCAAAAATTGCTTCTGGCAAGATCATTATGGGCAACTAAGCAACATGATGACGCCTTACTTATCTATTCTCTTCTTTTGCAACCGCCTGTGGAACAAGCTTTTTCAGAGCAACTGGCAACTGCTGAAGTTACCCTTACTTTACCGCCTGCCAAAACAACATTCTTAAATTATATCACTTTTACAACCCCTCCGGAACCAGATCGTTTAAGTGTTGTTATGAGCCCTGAATACACCAGAAACCACCTTGCTACTCCAGTCGTGGAAACAGCAACAGCACTTTATGTAGATTATAGGTACCAGCGACTGGTTTCCGAGGAACTGTCAGTGCGAGAAAATATGGTTGCAGGTAACTATTATCAAGCCATGAAAGATTATGAAAAGTTGCTCGAGCGGGACTCTTCCATGGAAAGCCTTTTTGATCTTGCGGGTATTTATAGTCAACTTGGATTTCTGGGAAAGGAAGCAGCATTGTACAAAACTATAAAATCGAAAAGCCCGGGGTACCCCAATCTTGATGAAGTTATGCAACGTAACAATCTTAAAAGAAAACCCAAGGTATCAGCTCTTTTTGAGTATGACAAAAAAGAAGGTCGAGAAGGCTATATAAACAACAGGCAGCAGTCCGGTGGAATGCAAACCTGGTTTATGCCAAGTCTGCAGCATGAAGTGTTGATTGATTACAGGCGGCTTTATAATCAATCCATAGACGGGCAGGAGGATGTCTGGCGTAATCGCTTACTGGCAGAACTGCAATGGAGCCCTGCCTATGATCTGGATTTCCTGATGCGTGTTGGCGGGGATAGAGGCGACGGTGAATATGGAACAACATTACTGTATGATTTTAGAATTAATGGTCGGCTTGGGGACATGGTTGAGGCCTCTCTTTGCATTTCACAAGATGTAATTGATGATACCGTTCTATCTTTGCAGGATGGCATCAACAGCACTGAATATGAGGGTGGATTGCGGCTTGATTTGTTGCCAAGACTGTTTGGTGGAGGAAATTATTTGTATAGCAAATATTCAGATGGTAATCACCAGAACAAATATGAACTGTGGACATCATATATTTTACATTCTGAACCAACTCTGCTGGAAATCCGGTATGATTATGCATTGTCTCATAATGCTGATGGAAATTCAGGTCTTGACTCCTCCTCTGCCAATTTGTTTCAAACTGACGACCACCCTTACTGGAGTCCAAAAGAATATTGGCAGCACCTTTTCAGCGTTTCCTTTGAACATCAATTGAGCGATGATACACTCGGGCGAGGTGCGCCAAGCTATTACACCCTTGAATATTCTTATGGTCTTGAAAATAAGGATGACAGTAATCATCGCTTACGTGCTCAGATTTATCTTGAAATTAGCAGGCATTTTCTATTAAATAGCAGTTTCGATTATATTAATGGTGATAAATATGAGGAGCAGGAACTTTTCTTTTCTCTTATTTATCGGTGGTAGTCAATATTGCTTGTATTCTTCCTGTGGCATGATTTGCTGCGGGATTTTGTTTTTTATTGGAGAAAAAAATGGTTGAACGTATCCCGATGTCAAAAAGAGGGCATCTCAAATTAAAAGAAGAACTGAATAATCTTGAGCGTGTTGAGCGACACCGGATTGTAAAAGCCATTGCAGTAGCAAGGGAACATGGAGATCTCAAGGAAAATGCTGAATACCATGCAGCTAAAGAACGTCAGGGACTTGTAGAAGGTAGAGTCCTTGAGTTGAAGGACAAACTCGGTAGAGCAGAAATTATCGATTGCATGAAGGTCAGCTGTGAAAAAGTTGTTTTTGGAACAGTTGTGCAACTGCTTGATATGGACTCAGACGAAGAAGTAACGTATCAGTTGCTAGGGCCGGAAGAATCCGATGTGAAAGATGGCTCTATATCTGTTCTTTCACCCCTGGGTCGTTCAATGCTTGGTAAAGAAGAAGGGGATGATGTTATGGCAAAAACTCCGGGGGGAAGCAGAGAATTTGAAGTACTCTCAATTTCTCCTTCTGATTTTTCTTAGTCGGATGATGCTTCTGAGGTGAGGATACCATAAAGGAAAATTTCTAATATTTGTGTTGTTGCCTCTTCAATGGAATATTGGGTGGTATTGCCCACTGTCCACACTCTGGAAATTTCGTCAAGGGCACCAAAAAAAGCTCGCTTGGCGAGGCCGGGGCGAATGCTTTCACGGTATACACCTTGTTCCTGGCCAAGTTTGATAATTGTAGAAATGATATTCACATATTCGCTGAATTTGTTGTTACGATAATCCTTGATAAGTTTGGCACTCTGACGCAGTTCGATTTGAATGACTTCCGCCAGGTTTTTATTTTTTTTCATAACGCTTAAATGCTTGGTTGCAAATATTTCAAGCATTTTCTTTGGATCTTCCTCTGTGGAGAGGAGCTTTTGCACCTGTTCAATAAGGTTGCCAATTTCTTCTTCAAAAACAGAAATAAGAATATCAAACTTATTATTGAAATAGAGATAAATAGTTCCGTCAGCTACCTTGGCTTCTTTGGCAATATCGGATATCCTTGCGTTGAAGAAACCCTTTTTGGCAAAAACTTTGGTTGACGCACGAATGATTTTTGAATGTTTGTCTGCAGATTTCATTAGTTACAAGTAGTTGTAGCCACTTACAAAAAGACGGCTTGGGAAGCATTTACGTTAAAAAGTAATGAATGGCCATTCACTCATTTTATTCTTTTTGTCTGAATTGTCAATCATTTGTCTGATTATTGTCACTTTTTTAAAAATTTAAGGAGTACGCTATGAAAGTTCTGGTTGTTGGTTCTGGTGGTCGTGAGCATGCCTTAGTGTGGAAAATACGTCAAAGTTCGCAAGTAAAACAGATATATTGTGCGCCCGGGAATGCTGGTATCAGAAGAATGGCAGAGTGTGTGGACATCAGCGCTACTGATGTAGATGCTCTGGTGAGCTTTGCCAAAGACAATAAGATTGATCTCACAGTGGTTGGTCCTGAACTTTCACTTACTGCCGGGATTGTAGATGCATTTGAAGAAGAGGGTTTGCGAATTTTCGGGCCAACTGAAAAAGCAGCTATCCTCGAAGGCAGTAAGGTCTACACCAAAGAATTCCTCAAAAAATACAAAATCCCCACAGCCAGATTCAAGGTGTTTACATCCAGTAAGAAAGCAAAAAAATATATCGATAAAAGTGGCGCTCCCCTGGTTGTGAAAGCAGATGGACTTGCCGCAGGAAAAGGTGTTATCGTTGCAGCCACTGTTGGTGAAGCCAAACAGGCTGTAGATTTAATCATGAAAGACAAGGCCTTTGGTGATGCTGGAAACAAACTTATCGTCGAAGAGTGTTTAGTTGGTGAAGAAGCTTCTTTTATTGCCTTTACCGATGGCAAAACAATTCTGCCCCTTCCCACATCTCAGGATCATAAGGCCGCGTATGATGGTGACAAGGGGCCAAACACTGGTGGTATGGGAGCCTATTCACCTGCACCGGTTGTTACAGAAAAGATTGCAGATTACGTCATGAAGCAAGTTATGCTGCCAACGATCAAAGGTATGGCAAAAGAGGGTAGACCTTATAAAGGAATGCTCTATGCAGGGCTTATGATTGATGGTGATAAGGTAAATGTTCTTGAATTTAACTGTCGTTTTGGTGATCCAGAAGCCCAGCCCTTACTTATGCGATTGAAAAGTGATGTGGTTGATATCTTTGAGGCGGTAATCGACGAACGCCTTGAGCAGATAGACATGAAAATTGATCCGCGCCCAACTGTGTGTGTGGTTATGGCATCTGGTGGATATCCCGGAAAATATGAAACGGGCAAGGCAATCCGAGGATACAAAAAAGCATCCGATATGAGGGGTGTGGTAGTCTTTCACGCCGGCACGAAAATGAAAAACAGCAGAGTCACCTCTGCTGGTGGCCGTGTTTTGGGCATTACTGCCGTTGGCAAAGATTTGCAGGCTGCTATCACAAATGCCTATAAGGCCGTTGGGGCAATCTCCTGGACCGGGGCATTTTATCGTAACGACATTGGGGCAAAGGCACTGACCAAGAGACAGGAAATTGATACCAGGCCTAAAATTGGTATCGTGATGGGGAGTGACTCTGACCTTCCTGTTATGCAGGCAGCAGCTGATTTTTTGAAAAACATGGGGATTCCCTATGAAATGACTGTAGCTTCAGCGCACAGAACCCCAGATCGTGCCGCTAAATACGCTACCACTGCGCAAAAACGCGGGTTGAAAATGATCATAGCAGGAGCTGGCATGGCTGCACATCTGGCAGGGGTTCTCGCTGCCCATACCGACCTGCCTGTGATTGGTGTTCCCCTTGACGCCTCACCCTTAAATGGAATGGATGCATTACTTGCCACTGTACAGATGCCTCCCGGCGTACCTGTCGCGACCATGGGTATAGGCAAGCCAGGGGCAAAAAATGCTGCTGTTCTCGCAGCAAGAATTCTTGCCCTTGAAGATAAGGAACTCAGTGCACGAGTAGCACAATTTAAATTAGATATGGCTGCTGAAGTTGAAGAGAAGGCCAGACGAATTGGCAGCTGATCTTGCCTATTCGTTCTCTTGTGCTGCCGGCTCCAGAAGAGTATAAGCTTGCAGTACACGCCTTGCAGCAAGGCGGAATAGTTGCTTATCCCACAGAGACATTCTATGGGCTGGCCGTTGATCCTGAAAATAAAGCAGCAGTATCTGCCCTCTGCCGTTTAAAACAAAGAGATCCGGAAAAAGCTTTTTCACTTATTGTTCCCGATGTGTCAAACTTGTCTTCTTATGCTGAAGAATTTCCAGAAGCCAGCAAGTTGCTGATGGAGAAATTCTGGCCGGGTCCGTTAACACTTGTCATTCAGACTACAGGCAATTTACTGAAACTGGTTGCCAGGAAGGATAACAGTCTTGCCATTCGCGTATCCTCTCATGTTGTCGCCGGCACTTTGTGCCGTCTTTTTGGAAGCGCAATCACAGCCAGTTCTGCCAATATCAGTGGTGAACAACCACTTAACAATGCAGAGTCAGTAAGAGATTTATGGGGAGACAAGGTCGCATATGTTCTCGACGGCGGGATCACACCTGGTAATAAACCTTCGACAATCATTCGTTGTGATGATTTGAAGTGTAGCGTAATACGGCAAGGTGTACTCTCATTTGAAGAAATAAGAGAAGCCTTGCCGGACTGCTTTTCCGTTTGCAATCAGTAAAATAAATATGGTAGCTTCTACACATATGTGAAGCTTATAGAAAAACATAAGTATTTTGTGTTAATTAAGCAGGTTAAGAAGGAGTAGCAATGAGTGATCTGAGATGGAATAAAGTATTTGCCCTGGAGCAGGCTGCAGAGGATGAAGAGTTGTTGCAGGAATTAATCGTTATTTTTAAAGATTCCTCCGCATCTGATCTCGCCAGCTTGCAACAGAGCATTGAAAAGGGCGATGCTGCAATGGCAAGAACCCATGCTCATTCCATAAAAGGTGCGGCAGCAAGTCTTGGTATGGATGGGATTAGAGAACTTACTGAATGTATGGAGTCTGATTGCAGAGAAGGTTCATTAACTGTGACTATTGAAGCACTTCCAAAGCTGGATAAACTCCTTGGACTCCTTCAGGAATTGTAAAGAAGCAGCATAGCTGTTGACGTGACTACAGTGCGGCAGTAAAGAGTTTTTTTGTATAGGAGTGTTGGGGAGATTCAAAAATCTCTCTGGAAGATCCCGCCTCAACAATACGTCCATTCTGCATGACTACAACCTGATCGGCCATTGCCCGTATAACCCGAAGATCGTGTGATATAAAGAGATAGGTGATGTCGTACTTTACCTGTAATGTTTTCAGCAGCTGGATAACCTGTTTCTGGATTGTCATATCCAGGGCGGAAGTAGGTTCGTCCAGAATCAAAAACTGAGGGCGTAGAACTATGGATCTGGCGATGGCAATGCGTTGTCGCTGGCCACCTGAAAATTCATGCGGATAGCGATGCAGCATCTCAGGGGAGAGTCCCACCTCCAAAAGTGTTTGTCTGATAATTTCCTCACGTTCAGCTTTTGATTTGCCGATGGCGTGAATTTTCATCCCCTCCGCAATAATCCGGGCAATAGTGAGACGTGGAGAAAGAGAAGAGAACGGATCCTGAAAGACAATCTGAAGATTTCTTCGTAATGGACGCATTTGCCGGTTTGAAAGCTCCTGTAAATCTTTTCCGTCAAAAAGTATCTTTCCGGTAGAATCCGTGAGTTTTAACAGTGCCATGCCAAGGGTTGTTTTGCCTGAACCCGACTCCCCCACAAGGCCACAGGTTGTTCCACGGTTAATGGTAAGAGTAATGTCATCCACTGCCCGTATTGTCTTTTGTTCCCGTTGCAGAAAGCCTTTCCATTCGCCTTTTAAGTGAAAATGGCAGTTCATATTTGTTATTTGCAGGAGCGGAGTGCTGCCGGTATTGATGGTCTCTTTTTCAGCAGGTACTGAATCCAGCAGGTGTCTGGTGTACGGATGGCGTGGATTGCTGAAAATTGACTGCGTTTCACCATGTTCGACTATTCTGCCATCCTTCATAATATGGATATGATCACTTATCTTTCTCACCATTCCCAGGTCGTGGGTAATCAACAGAAGAGCCATATCAAATTCCTGCTGCAAATTCCTTATCAATTCCAGTATCTGTGCCTGTATCGATACATCGAGGGCAGTGGTTGGCTCGTCGGCAATAAGCAGGGAGGGGCGGCAGGCAAGTGCCATGGCGATCATTACGCGCTGTCGTTGTCCACCTGATAACTGGTGTGGGTAGACCTTCATACGACTGGGTGCGTCCTTAATCCCGGTTTTGTCAAGAAGGTGAACAGCCTCTTCGTAAGCTTCTCTCTTTTTCATACCTCGATGAAGAAGCAGTGGCTCCATCAGTTGGTTGCCAATGGTATAGACAGGATTCAGGGAGGTCATCGGCTCCTGAAAAATCATGGCAATACGATTACCACGCAGTTTACGCAAGGATTTATGGTCCAGGCTGAGAACATCCTGACCATCGAATTGAATATCTCCTTCACAACTGATGTCTGACGCATCTTCAAGAAGCCGAAGAACAGAGAGGGCAGTAACAGATTTCCCAGAACCTGATTCCCCAACCAGCGCAACAGTTGCTCCCTTTTTAACAGTTAAGGAAACGTCAAAAAGAACCTGTTTGTCCTCGAGTTGGCCCTGGCCTGTATCCGTATGAAATTGAAGGTTGAATTTGTTGATTGTGAGCAGCATCTGTCCGGATTTCTCTAAAAATGAATTAATTGGAATATTGTTTTACGGCACTATACCTGAAAATGTTATGCTGGCAAAGGGAATAGAAAACAAGAGAAACTTGAAAAGAGTTGACCTTTCCTGTACTATTGCTGAGTTTCAACATCCTATAAATTTTACAAGAGTATCCATTACTGTGTATCCTGATTATCCATTCACCTCCCATTATTTCACCATGGGTTCAAATCGATTGCATTATATTGATGAAGGCCAGGGGGACGTTATTGTCATGGTGCATGGCAATCCTACATGGTCTTTTTATTATCGCAAATTGATTACCTTATTATCAAAGAAACATAGGGTCATTGCAGTTGATCATCTTGGTTGCGGACTTTCTGATAAACCCCAGGGTTACGATTATTGCCTGCAGAACCATATAGATAATCTGGATGCATTACTCAAAAGTCTTGCCCTGACAAGCTTTTCTCTCTGTGTTCATGACTGGGGTGGTGCCATTGGCATGGGCGTCGTTGCCAAAAATCCTGAAGCCTTAACCCGGGCACTGGTTTTGAATACTGCTGCATTTCGTTTTCCCCTTATTCCTACCCGAATCAATGTCTGCAGAACACCTTTTATTGGTCCCTTACTTGTACGAGGCTTGAATGCCTTTGCCGGTGCCGCAGTGTCTATGGCAGTAAGTAAAAAATTGAGTAAAGAAGTGGCTAAAGCTTACGTTGCTCCCTATGATTCCTGGAAAAACAGGGTCGCTGTTTCTGCTTTTGTGAAGGATATTCCCCTTGTAGCAGAAGACTCGTCCTATGATGCCCTAATGCTGGTTGAAAAGGGGCTGGAAAAACTTCAGGAGAAAAAACTGCCTATGCTTATTTGCTGGGGTGGCAAGGACTTCTGCTTTCATAAAGATTTTTATGATGAATGGTGCCGTCGTTTTCCTGATGCTGAAACTCATTATTTTGCAAAGGGTGGCCATTACATCCTGGAAGATGAGTTTGATGCAATTGCCCCCCTGGCAGAAAGGTTTTTTGCAGGATAAGCGATGAGCATTAATATTGGCCATACCCTCGCTCTGAGTGCTCAGAAACTTGGGGATCAGATTGGGCTTATTGAAGCAGCAACCGGGAAAAGTCTCAGTTTTGCTGAGCTTAACGGCCGGGCAGATGCCTTTGCCAATGTTCTTGCAAAGGGTGGGGTGAAAGCTGGAGCACGTGTGATGCTGATGGTGAAGCCATCTGCTGATTTTATCTGTCTTACTTTCGCTTTATTTAAAATTGGCGCCCCTGTTATTTTGATTGATCCGGGAATGGGATACAAAAATCTGCTCCGCTGTATTCAAGGGGTACGCCCCGAATATTTTATTGGTATCCCAAAAGCATATCTGTTCCGTCTTCTTTTTCCTAAAATATTCGCCAGTGTAAAGAAAAGTTTCTGCTGTGGTAATTCATTTGGTGTTTTCGGGCCCAACCTGTGCACGGCTGCAGATCATCAACATGGAAGTTATACTGCCTATGATGCAGGTGAAAATGATCTTGCTGCTATCATTTTCACCACAGGTTCCACAGGGCCTCCAAAAGGCGTTCGTTACGAACATTCTATTTTTTATGCTCAATTACGGCTAATTCGTGATTACTATAAAATTGGCCCCGGGCAAACTGATCAGCCAGCGTTTCCCCTTTTTGCGCTTTTCTCAACTGCCCTTGGCGCAAAAGCAGTGATTCCTGATATGGACCCAACCCGGCCCGCAAAAGTTGACCCACAACGCTTTGTTGCTTCCATTGAAAAATATGGAGTGAGTTATTCTTTTGGTTCGCCAGCTATTTGGAACGTTATTGCCAACCATTGTGAGAGCAATGACGGCAGGCTCGAAACACTGAAAAAAGTTTTAATGGCTGGTGCTCCAGTCTCCGGTGATTTACTTTCTGCCATGTATACGGTACTGCCTGCAGATGCCGAAATTCATACGCCCTACGGTGCTACGGAAAGTCTCCCCATTGTTTCCATAGAAGGCAGAGAAATTATCGAAGAAACCTGGAAATTGAGCCGGCATGGAAAAGGAACCTGTGTGGGACGCAGTTTACCGGGAATTGAGATAGCAATTTTACCAATTAGTGATGAGCAGATTAAAATCCTTGAGCAAACAAGTTTTCTTCCTGCAGGAGAAATTGGGGAAATTATTGTCCGTGGAGATGTAGTCACTCGTGCCTATGAGAATAATGAGAAAGAAACCACCATGGCCAAGATCTCTGACGGAAAAACCTTCTGGCACCGAATGGGCGATGTGGGCTATCTTGATGATAAAAACAGGCTCTGGTTTTGTGGCAGACGCGGACATCGTGTCGTTGTGAAAAAAACAGGGAAGACCTATTTCTCAATTCCCTGCGAATCCGTCTTTAATGTGCATAAATATGTTTTTCGCTCAGCTCTTGTGGGTATCTTCTCGCCTGGCATGCAGGACTATGTTCCGGCCATGATTATTGAGCCCATAAAAGATAGCACTATTTCAGAAGAACAGTTACTTGTTGAACTGAAACAGATGGGTGCTGACAGCCAGCTCACCTCCGATATCACACAATATTTGCTGCATCCCGATTTTCCGGTAGATATTCGCCATAATGCCAAAATTTTTCGTGAAAAACTTGCAGTGTGGGCAGAACAGAAACTTGAGGGGCAAATATGAAAAAGGTGCTCGTGACTGGTGGAGGCGGCTTTGTCGGCAGTTATATTGTAAAACAGCTGCGTGCTATGGATATCAGCTGTGTTGTACTTGGGCGCAATATCTACCCTGCTATTGAAGCCATGGGGGCAGAATGTGTGCGCGGTGATATTGCGGATGCGGCTTGTGTGCATGATATCATGGAGGACATAGATACGGTTTTTCACGTTGCAGCTCTTGCTGGAATATGGGGAAAATGGGAAGACTATCATCGTATCAATGTTCTGGGTACCGAGAATGTCCTTGCCGCATCACGAAAAAACGGAGTACGCAATTTTATTTATACCTCCACCCCCTCTGTGGTATTTAACGGTGATGATATTATAAATGGTGATGAAAGCCTGCCTTATGGGAATAATGTTCTTTGCCACTACGCGAAAAGCAAAATAATTGCAGAGAAACTTGTTCTTGCAAATAACAGTGGTGAAATGAAGAGCTGTGCAATTCGGCCCCACCTCATCTGGGGACCAGGTGATCCTCATCTTATCCCTCGTTTACTTGAAAGGGGGAGGCAAAAGGAGCTTAAAAAAGTAGGCAATGGCAAAAACCTTGTAGATATCAGTTATGTTGAGAATGTTGCTACTGCCCATATCCTCGCCGCACAAAATCTTGAGGATAGCGGGTCAGCTGCCGGAAAAGCATATTTTATCAGTCAGGGAGAACCTGTGAATCTTTGGGACTGGATAGATGACCTTTTTCTCCGTTTTCAGGTTCCAGCCATAGAAAAACGTGTGCCTTTTGCACTTGCCTATGCTGCAGGATCAATTCTTGAAAAAATACATACTGTTTTTGCTCCTGACAAAGAACCTAAAATGACTCGTTTCCTTGCCGAGCAATTGGCAAAATCACACTGTTTTTCCATAAAAAATGCAGCAAAAGATTTGGGCTATATTCCATCAATAAGTACAGAAGAGGGATTGAATCGATTATGTGAGGCCGGATCGTTGTGAAAAAAATATTTCGCAAGTTCATTAGCACCTTAACAATTGTTACACTGTTGCAATTTTCCTGTGTGACCAGCAGCCACGGGTTTACGGTTGGCGAAGAACGGGAAATGGGCGAGCAGCTCCTCTACCAGATTCGGCTTGCCTTTCCATTGCTGGATGATCCCGATATCAGTCAGTATATAAACATCCTTGGTGCAGAAGTCCTTGAAGTCGCAGGATTTCAATATTTTGACTATCATTTTAATGTTATTGAGTCATCACAATTTAATGCCTTCGCTGCACCATCAGGGCTTATATTTTTCTATTCCGGATTGATTGAACAGATGCATCACGAGGATGAACTGGTATCCGTCCTTGCCCATGAGATCGGTCACGTTGTTGCACGCCATATTGCCAAAGGTATGGATAAGAGCATGAAGCTCAGTGTCGCCACTTCTTTACTTGCCCTTGCCAGTCTTGCCCTTGGAGCTGGAGCCTTGAGTCAGGCTCTTTTGACCGGATCACTAGCTGCAGGACAGGCTGCAAATCTTCATTTTTCCCGGCAGGCTGAGGAAGAGGCTGATTTGCTGGCCTATAGCTGGATGAAAAAGATGAAGCGCCATCCCACAGGGCAGGCAGCAATGCTGAGTACCATGCGACGTATCAGTCGTTATACCATGGGCAATAATGTACCGCAGTATCTGCTGACCCATCCCAACCCTGCTGTGCGGCTTGATTATGTACAGTCAATGCTTGATTATGAAGAAGAAGAATTGCAAAATTACGAAAAAACCGATGATTTTGCTTTTTTACGTATGCGCTATCGTCTGTTGTCCATCGTTAAAGATGGAAAACATTTGCGTAATTTACTGAAAAATAATCTATCGGACACAAGCCATAGTGAGGCAGAGCATATCATGCTGCAATATGGTCTTTCTCAACTGGACCGAATGGAAAACAATTTCACTTCCAGCAGGAAACTGCTCCAGGAAGTGATAGCATTTTACCCGGATAAATCTATTTTACTGGTGGATCTCGGCATAGTGGAAATGGAGGATGGAAATAAGGAACGTGCCCTTGGACTCATTCAAAGAGCATATAAACTGAACAGGAATGATCATTGGGCGACGTTTCAACTCGCTCGAATATGGCTTTCCCTTGGCAACCTTGATAAGGCGGAATTCTATTTAAAAGAAATTCAGGCGGCAACACCTGGTTATTCTAAAATCTATTTTGAGTTGGGTCAGTTAAAATCCAGGCAGGGAGAAAGTGGAGATGCTTCTTACTACCTGGGAAAGTATTATCTGTACGAGGGGAGGTTATTCCTTGCCCGACAAAGCCTGCTCACAGCTGAAAAAAAATCTGGTCTGCATGCTGATAACAAAGAAGATATTAATAATCTGCTTGGTATTATTGATCGGCTCGAAGAAAAAGATTAGTGCCTCAGATGTTTGTGATCTTCAGCAAAAATTCCCGGTTTCCCTTTGGCCCCAGAATAGGACTATCCACAGCTTTTGATGCAGTGAGTCCCATTGCCTCAACAAATGTAATGATTTTCTGTATAGCTTGCTGGTGATCCTCGGGGTTCTTCACCACTCCACCCTTTGGTACCATATCTTTTGCAAGCTCAAATTGAGGTTTTATCAGGCAGAGAATGGTAAGTTTCTCACCAAAGAGAGGAATAAGTGGTGGAATAAGTTTCGTGAGTGAGATAAAGGCAGCATCTATAACAGCAAGGTCAATGGGCTCAGGTATTTGCCTGTTACTGATATGCCTTGCGTTGAAACGTTCAATAACCTCGACGCGTGCGTCCTGGCGCAACTTCCAGTCAAGCATGCCATAGGCAACATCAACGGCATATACTTTTCTGGCTCCATTCTGTAGCAGGCAATCAGTAAAGCCGCCACTTGAAGCGCCTATATCTGCGCAGGTGAGCCCCTCAGGTGAGAATGAAAAGCTTTTCAATCCACCGGCGAGTTTATAGCCTCCCCGGGAGACAAAAGGGCACTTTTCCTTGAGACTTATTACAGAATTCTCGGCGTAGAGACTACCCGCCTTATCAACACAGGACTCTGCAATGAACACCTCTCCGGCACCAATAAGGCGGGCAGCGTGTTCAATGTCTGAACATAGCCCCGAACGAAGGAGAAGCTCGTCAAGACGAACCTTCTTCATGGAACTGGAGTCACGGGCATTACTTTTTTCACCCCACTTTTAGAGCGCTGAGAGACGTTCTTTGGCAGTGACGGCCTCAGAAGAGTTGGAATAGGCTCTACTCAGTTTTTTATAAATGATTTTAGCTGTTTCATTGTCAGAAAGTTGCTCAAAAGATTCACCCTGTCTGAGCAGGGCCTTTGCAGCCTGCGGATTGCCGGGGTAATTGCTTATAATCTGCTGGTACTGAATAATGGCCTGATCGTACTCACCCTGTTTGTACAGACATTCACCCATCATATAACGAGAGTTGATGGATAAATCTTTGTTACTCCGGTTTGAAGCATTTTTTTCAAAGAGGGTGTAGGCAGCCCTAAAATCACCGTTCCTGTATTTTTGCTGTGCTGCTGAAAAATGATCTTCAACAGGTTTGGCTGTTGTGGGCACTGGTGTTGGTGTGTTCTTGGGTGTTGAACGAGCAGTGCTGCTACTTTTTGTGGTGGTGGCTTTAGTGGAAGCAGCTCTTTTAAAAACAGTTTTCTGTGAACTGGCATGAATACGAACAATATCTGAGGCAGTAGTAGTGGTCGTCGCAGCAAGGGAACCAGCCTTACTGGCAGCCGAAACTCTGGCTGCTTTTGCAGCTTGAGCTTTTTGCATTGCCACAGCAGCCGCAGCAGCTGCAGTCTTTGATCGACGCTCTGCATCCTGTACACGTGCCTGTTGAATTGCTGTTAACGTCTCGTTTTGCCTGGTGATTTTTGAATTCAGCTCAGCAATAGTAGAATTCATTTTCTCTTCCTGCTGCGTTTGCAGATTATGTACTGCTAATTGCAGCTCTTTATTCTGCTCCTGCAACATACGATTCATATGTGCATTTTCTTCCAGCTTACTTTTCAAG
Source organism: Desulfocapsa sp. (assembly GCA_029935315.1). Lineage (GTDB taxonomy): Bacteria > Desulfobacterota > Desulfobulbia > Desulfobulbales > Desulfocapsaceae > Desulfocapsa. The sequence goes on from JAOZKN010000014.1 coordinate 24,378, forward strand.
GCAAGCAGATCATTCTGGATCTGCTCCACAAGACCAGAAGAATCTGCCTGTCGTTGCTGTAGTTGATCAACGGTGTTGAGCTTCATGTCATCGAGCTTTTTATTAATTGAGCGGACATGATAGTTAAGGGTTTGCACATCCTGATTGGACGCACAACTGCTCATCAGAGGAAGAAGGCAAAGAATGACTAAGGAAGTAAAGTATCTTTTTTTCATGGGCTTACCTGTATGATATCGAGATATGGATACATTTAATTATACGATTTCGACCAGCGTGGGTAGGTCTGGTTTCCTGGTATTGTAAAGAGTTGTCTGAGAAATTGACCGTTTTTAAGTACTGCATATATTTTCTGTTTCCTGTCCTTACGGAGGGAAAACAGAATTTGTTTGCTATCGGGTGACCAGCTTGGCGATTCGTGGTGTCCAGGTCCTGTGGTAACCTGTTTCGGGGTAGCCCGTGGACGAGGTGCAATTGTAAAAATCTGATATGATCCATCGACAAGACTTGAATAGGCAATTAACTCACCGGAAGGGGACCAGTCGGGTTCAGCATTTTCTTGTCCTTTAAAGGTGATACGCTGGACTGAGAGACTGCGTAAATTCATGATGTAGACTTGTGGCCTTCCACTTCTGTCGGATACAAAGGCGATTTGTTTGCCGTCTGGAGACCATGTGGGAGATACATTTATTCCGGAGCGTCTGGTGAGTTGTTTTATTATCTTCCCTTTTCGGTCTAGAAGAAAGAGATCAGGGTTACCATCTTTACTCAACGTAAGTATCATTTGACTCCCATCGGGAGACCATGCAGGAGCAAGGTTCATCCCCTTTCTGCGAGATAATGGTCTGGTGGTACTACTTTGGCTGAGATCTGTGATATACAGGTTCTGATTGCCGGAATGATATGATGTGTAAGTCAGGTATTTACCACCCGGAAGAAATCTTGGAGAAACCACAAGATTTTTATGGCGGGTTATCTGACGTGTGTTGTCACCGAGTATATCGGTAAGGTAGACCTCTTTGACGTTGCTTCGATCAGAAACAAAGGCAATTTGACTGGAGGAAATACCGTCATTCCCTGTCATTTCTTTAATCACACTGTCGGCGAACTTCATGAGCATGTTGTTCTTCTGATCACGGCTTCCTTTGTAGCGCTTGCCCATAAACATATTCCCCGCAGCGACATCAAAGAGACGGATTTCAAATTCAATTCCTGCCTCGGAAAGGCTATACGAACCCTGTATAGCGAAATCAGCACCAAGAGCTTTCCAGTCAGCATTTTGCCTGTTGCCATACTGTTCACCCGGAATAAGCGCAATAATGCCATGAAACTCAAGGGCTTTTCCCAGAGTATCAGCAAGATCTCTGCCTAAATCCTGTGAAAGTCCGGCCTGATTAACGTTTACAAACCAGGGAACGGCAATATTTACTTTCCTGGTATCCTGTGAGACTATATCAAGGTAGACAAGATCTTTACAGAGACCAGTATTAGGCAGCACAAGGAAAAAAAGGAGCAAAATGTGAAAAAGACGCGATTTCATAGTTTTCTTTGGTAAAATTGAAATAAAAAAGAATAATATGTGATTATAAATGTTTCCTTTTAGGAGTCAATCTTTTCGTGTCTCTTGGAAAAGAATTCTGTTGAAGTTATTGTATCTTTCCGGGTTTAAATCGCAGTCCAATAGAATACTGCTGCTTTTTTAACGCACGTGGTATAGCAGGCAGTGGATTTGCTTCCTGAAGGACACGGTTTACAAATTGATCGAACACTCTATCCCCAGAGTGTTTTTCGAAATCATGACTTGTGATCTGACCATTTTGAGCAAAGTGTATAATTACGTGGGCGCTCAACTCACGCCCCCTTTGTTCACTTACCGGAAAAGACCAGTACTGGCCAAGATGGCTGATGATGGAAGAATAGTATTGTGCTTCAAGTGCACTTGACGTACCACCGGAGCGTCTGTTTGTTCGTTGTCCATTTCGCGTGGCAGCACTGGTTTCATCTGCACGAAGTGATTGCTTTAAGGCGTTCAGCGCTGCGCTGGCAGCAAGTTTTGCTTCGGCATCTGCGATTGCCTGCTGCCGATTCGCCTCTGCCTGCAGTTGTCTGCTTTCTGCTTCCAGGGATTGTTGTCTGGCAATAAGTTTACGTCTTTGTTCAGCGTCCTGTCTTTTTTGCCGTTCCTGAGCGCTTTTGTCGACAGTTGGCGGCTTCTTCTTGAGTTTACGTTTTAAGGGCTTTATGGATATTGCCTGAGTAATTGTTGGCTCGGGTGCTACTTCTGCCACTGGTGCAATTGGAGCAAGCTTTTTTGCTTTAACAACTGGTGGCGGCTGAATTTTTTTTACAACAGGAGGTTTACTGATTTTAGCAGATGTTGCTGATTGTGCCGCAGGTGCAGCTGGCATGGGGAGTATTTCTGCAATATTAATCAGATCAACGGTGGTAAACTCAGGCAGTTTTGGTCTGGTATTAATATACTTAGGCAAAATAATAGCAGAAGAAAGCAGCAGGACGTGGAACAGTATGGCAAAGTTAAAAGGAAGTTTCCAGCGAGCGGAAATGCTACTTATGCGATATTCTGCAGGCACAATCAGTGAGGGTCTTCTTTTGTCTGGGTAATCATGCCAAGTTTGTCAAAACCGGCATCCTTGATATCAGCCATAATCTTTACCACAACACCGTAAGCCACATTTTTGTCGGCTTTTAAAAATATGGGTTGGTCCTTATTCTGGCCATATTGCTTCTCAAGTTGCTGGCGAAAGAGGGCAGGTCCAACTTCTATCTTGCCAAGCATAATCTTCCCTTCTTTATTAAGGGTAACAATAAGAGGTTCTTCATTTTGTCTAAGAGATTTAGCAGTGGTCTCGGGCAGGTCGACTTCAAGTCCCTGGGTCATCATGGGAGCTGTTACCATAAAAATGATAAGCAATACCAGCATAACATCCACAAGGGGCGTGACATTAATTTCTGATACCAGTCCTGAACGTGATTTGCCAGTATTAAAGGACATTGTGAATCACCTTAGATTCTGCTGAGAAGATCTCTTTCAACAAGGTTAAGAAAATCGGTGGAAAAATTCTGCATTTCATTTTCAATCTCACCCAGTCTGTTGGCAAAGTAGTTGTAGGCAATAACAGCGGGAATTGCGACCGCAAGGCCTGCAGCAGTAGCGACCAGAGCTTCAGAGATACCAGGTGCCACAACCGCAAGAGACGCTGAACCACGTTGTCCAATATCATGAAATGAGGCCATGATTCCCCATACAGTGCCAAAAAGGCCAATAAATGGTGCGGCTGAGCCTGTGGTTGCAAGAAAAGAGAGGGAACGGCCAAGGTCTGCTATTTCCTGGGATTCGGCTTTACGGATGGCACGTTTTAAATTGTCCATGGTGGCAAGCTGCATCTCAAGAGGTTCGTTATCACTGCTGTTGTCTTTGGCGTTCCGTATTTTATTGATTTTTTGCAGTTCACTGAACCCGGCGCTAAAAACAGCAGCTTCGGGACTTAATATGAACAGTTTAGCGGAATCATCGGCATCATTGAGAGTCGTTGAAGACCAGAAAGCCTCCATGAATTCATCTGTTTCATTTTCAGCTTTTTTAAAGAGTCTGATTTTCATAAAAATAATCGACCAGGACACTAATGAAAAGAGGAGCAGGGTGATCATTACAGCCTGTCCCATGGGACCGGCATGGAGGATCATATCAGAAATTGAAAGTTGCACTTCGCGTTCCTTGAAAAATTGGTGAGTGAGTTAAGAAAACACTACTCGTTTATAGTTCGATTCGCAGTAAAGGTCAATCACTGGCCATAAGGCATAATTGACTAATATATTCCTGTAACTGGTCGTCGTACATTGTGGCGGATACTTCCATGCCGCACTCAGTACAGAGCACTGTGGCAGAATGTCAGCGCCCTTTGAGTTCCGCGCTCCTTTTCTCACAAAAAATACAGGTGAAAACAGGTTCAGACTCTTTACCAGGGTTCATGTCAACTCGGCCAGTGTACAGGCAAAATCGGTTTTTACCGCTACCTTGCCTTCTACCCTGAGCACACCCTTTAAGAACCATACCCCATTAAATGTTTCTTTTATGTTTACCTGCATTTGAATGATATCACCAGGACCAACAGGACGTTTAAATTTGGCATTTTCCACCCGGGTAATTACAGGGACACCCGATTTTGTCGTTTCTGATTCCCGCATGAGCAGTGAAATGAGTAAGGCACCAGTCTGAAAAAGTGCCTCACAAAGAAGTACTCCGGGAAGTATAGGGTGGTCAGGATAATGACCTTGAAACACTTCGAGGTCAACGGGAATTGCTTTTTCAGCAAGAAGAGAAGTCGCGTCGGACTGCAGTATCGAATCAACCCAGAGAAAAGGAGGACGATGGGGGATCAGGTCCGTAATCTTCAGGTTTTTATGCAAGGGTTACAGCCCCCCGTTAACATCGATTACGCTGCCGCTGATGTATGCGGCATCTTTTGAGGCAAGAAAAAGGACGGCTGCAGCCACTTCTTCAACTTTGCCAAAACGACGCATGGGAACCGTTTTTTTATAGGCCTTGATCTGATCGGGGCTAAGATCCGCAATAAGTTCGGTATCAATAAAACCGGGAGATACACAGTTCACAGTTATTTTTTTTCGTGCAACTTCTTTACATAAACTTCTTGTAAGTCCAATCTGTCCGGCCTTTGAGGCACCGTAGTTGGTTTGGCCGGCAAAGCCAATGGTGGCAACGGGAGAGGTGATGTTTATAATGCGACCATATTTCTGTTTTAACATCAGCAGGACGCCATGTCTGCACATGGAAAATGTTCCACCGAGATTAATATCAATAACCTGTTGCCAGCTGTCATGATCCATCATGGCCAGCAGTTTGTCTTTTCTGATACCGGCATTGTTAACCAGGACGTCAATGGTATCAAATTCTTCTTCAATTAATGTGAAGAATTGTTCAACCTGCAGAGGGTCTGAAATATCACATTGATGGAGGTGTAAGCGTCCCTCATGGTGAACACATTCTGCCTGAAAAACATCAGCAGCTTCTTTATTGCCACCATAAATACCGATTACTGTGGCACCTTGTTCAAGGAAGGCAATACTTATAGCCCTGCCGATACCACGACTGGCCCCGGTAATGACAACTTTTTGTCCGGCAAAATCATTCATGGCAGGCATCTCATATAGGCGTCAACGTCATTTGAGACAATAACACCATAATTAATGGCTCCTAGCCAGCCAGACATAATAATGCCAACTGACCCAACATGAAAAAGGCCACCGACTTCTTTGAAAATAGAACGGGAAATAGCAAGTCCCTCAAATTTAGTACCAAATGAGGTTCCCTGGGTATGCAGGGTGTATCTGTTAAAAGTACGTGGCGTGGCTGCCTCTATCCAGTCCATTTTTTCTCTGGCATTAGGGTAATAGCGATTCAAATCGACCAGGGCCCGATCAATAAGATTTTGCTTCTCGGTTTTATAATCTTCCACGGAAAGCGAATTCCAATCATCATAATGGGAATTCATGGAAGCAACGATGGTATAACGATCATGGCCTGGTCTTGTTTTGGGGTAGTACACTGAGAACGTTTTGGAGCGTGTTTCAAAGTCACACAGTTCTGAGGAATCAAATTCAGGTGCGGTGGAAGTAAAGAGAAGGTCGCCAATGTCATCAATTTTTTCTTCTTTTTTGACGCCCATATAGACTTGACAGGAAGAGTTGTTGACGCGAATTTTGTCAGCTTTTTCCATAAAATCATCGGTGAAGGAATCCTTGCCGGCAAGGTTATAGATAGTGTTAGTGATTCCGGAGTTGGAAACCACTGCACCTGCTTCTATTGTTTTCCCATGACACTCGATACCTTGGACCACACCCTTATCTACAATGATGCGGTCAACCTTGGCACCGGTGCAGATGGTTACGCCATTTTTCTCAAGCTCATCACTCATCATGCCGATTAACTTATCGGTTCCACCTTCAAAGGTGAAAACGCCCTTGTTCATAAAGTTGGAAAAAACAATCCCGTAGGTAATGGCAGGATCGTCAAGGGTGGAGCCATTGGCATAACTGATAGGTTCCATAAGGAGACGATGTACATCTCCACGGCCTGGAAAGAACTCTTCAAACAGTTCCCTGGTGGTCATGGACTGGTCATCATAAAAATTCATGCCGGCCACACGGGTAAAAAAAGCGGCAATTGTGGATTCAGGAATCTTGAATTGCTTGTTTAATTTTTCAGTAAAATCCAGCCGGTCAAAGGTTGTTTCCAGATGAAACTGGGGATTATCAAAAATAATTCTTTTGAGCTGGACGATGGAGTCCATTATTTCCTTGTTCCAGTACTTTTTGCAGGTCTTCACCATTCCATAAGGAAAACCGTGCAAAGAAACATCAAAAATATGCCCTTTACGTTTAAACCAGGTGGCAAGTCCGCCAAGCTGAGTGTGATACTCAAGAAGCAGGACCTTGTAACCGCAATAGGCAAGACGGTTGGCAGAAGTAAGACCGCCAAGCCCTGAACCGATCACAATAACATCATATTTATTTTGAAGTGTTGCTTTTGAAAATGAAACAGGCATAGTGTGTTTGCAATGAGTTCGTTTGTAAATTACTCTTTCAGACGCGGGGCAGAATATGCTGATTCACAATGGATACACCACTCAACATGGCTCCGATTATTCCTAAGAATCCCTGGTCAGTCCCTGCAAGAAAGAGATTGTCGTAGCCTATATCCCCATCTTTGATCTTGAGAGGATTGCCGTAAATTGCACCATGTTTTTTTGCTGTGAAGCGTTCAATTGTCAATGGTGTGAAAGTATCACGATATACTATGTTTTCGCCAAAATGACCAAGGATTTTTTCAGCGACAGACAGGGAATTGAGGGCGGTTTCATCTTTAGCTGAAGCGTATTCTGTTTTGCTGTGCTGGAGCTGCTTCCATTGGGTGTAATTGGCCAGATGAGTAGTACGAACTTCTTTGTAGGGAAGGGGAGAGAGGTTTTGGAAATTCTGAGGCATGCAGATTACGCCGGAGTTGAAATCAACGCGCTGTGACGGCTGGGCGTAAGAAAACTGCTCGTTGAGATTGTAAAAAATAATAGTGTTGTTTCCACCTTCTCCAAGTTGCGTGTCAGGTGAAATTTCAAAAATTGTTTCCACAAAGCCTAAACGTGGCAGATCCTCAAGTGGTGATGGTGTTTCAAGTAACGAGTAAGTTTCCTCGGAGCCAATAGTTGAGAGAAGGTAGTCACAACGAATTTCTTCCCCGTTTTCAAGCTCAACCCCTATCACCTTCCTGCCTGTGTCTTCGCTTAATATGCGCTTAACTCCAGCCCTGGTACGGATTTTGCCGCCATGCTGCGTATAATGATTTTCAAGGAGATTGAGGAGGTCTTTAATTGTGCCGCCCGGCCGGAACATGCCTTCCTGGAAGATGGCACGAAACATTATAACAAACTGACCCAGATCCATATCATTTTCAATGGAAGAGCCATAATACATCAGTGGACAGAGCAGCATATCAGTGAGGAGTGTATTCTCCA
>JAOZKN010000014.1:32021-36280 GCA_029935315.1 Desulfocapsa sp.
GAGCCATAATACATCAGTGGACAGAGCAGCATATCAGTGAGGAGTGTATTCTCCAGCTTCTCCTGAATAATATTTCTTGCAGATATAAATGGCTGCGGTGCAAAGGGATCGTAGCTGTCAATTATTTGCACAAGTGCATCAAAACCATTCAGGCTACCGGGGAACTTTTGGCAGATTTCCCCTCTAAATAAGGAAAAATCATTTGAAAATAAAAGTGACTCGCGATTGAGGAAACGAATTTCACTTTGATTTTGCTGGTGCAGATCAAGTTCTTTACGTTTAATTTTCAGCTGCCTGAGCAAACGGTTCAGTGGTGCTTTTTTATCCTTAGGATCAGCATAGTTGGTAATGGCATGGAGTCCGGTTTCAAACAAGCGCTTGTTCCGGTAGTAATAGGAGTTTAAGCCTCCAAGTCTGGAGTGTTTCTCAAGGAGCAGAACATCGGGGATAAAACGGGCAAAACGAAGAGCGGCGGCAAGTCCCGAAAGACCGCCGCCGATAATAATAAGTGGGACGTGCACCTGTTATGCGTCTTTCAAAAGAGGTTCCAGGTAGTTTACACAAGAATCGAGGGTGGCAAGCTCAGGGTAATCCTCTTCAGGGATTTGTAGCTTGTGACGTTTTCTCAGTTCCATGACAATATCCAGAAAGTCCATGGAGTCAAGATCGAGCTGGTCGCGCAGGGGTTGATCTGCCAGCAGGGTATCGAAATCGGCATCTTCGTCAATATCTTCTATAATTTCAAGGATAAGATCCTTAATTGCATCGCGTGTCATATAATTCTCTTAGTCTATTTTACAAAAAAATTACTGGTACATAAAGCAAACTAAGGCTTATACCATAACTGGACTTTCTTTTTTACAATTTTTTTTTAAATATTGAAAATATGATGCAACTAATTGTTTAGCTGAACTTTTTGGCAATAATAACAGAATTGATGCCAACCATCCCAAAAGAATTATTCAGTATAGTCTCCACCTTATTCAGTTTGATTGCCTTGTCGAGTACCAGATTATTTAATTCACACTCAGGGTCAAGGTCGGTCACGTTAATGGTGGGGTGGACATAATTATCGGTAAATGCTGGCAGGTTGCCGGCAAGTTCAAGGACACCTGCTGCGCCCATTGCGTGACCAATAATGGATTTAGTATTGTTGATATAGGTGTTTTCTGCGTTACCGAAGAGCTTACGAATTGCCTTGCACTCTTCAATATCACCCTGTTTCGTTCCTGTGGCGTGGGTGTTTATAATGTCGATATCTTCAGGCTTTAACCCTGCTCTGGAAAGGGCGATTTCCATGCATTCCGTCTGACGTTTACTGTAGGGAAGAACATAATCTTTGGCATCAGAATTCATGGCATAGCCGATGATCTCAGCATAAATTGTTGCGCCGCGCTTTAATGCACTGTCAAGGGTTTCGAGAACATAAATGCAGGCTCCTTCGGAGACAACAATACCATTCCTGGATGTATCAAATGGCTTACAGGCCTCTCTTGGGTCATCTGCTGAGCCCAATGCACCCTGTGCCTGAAAACTTGCAAAAATACCAAAAGATCCTGTTGATTCGGAAATACCACCAGCAAGAGCCATATCAACCTCACCCAGACGCATCATCTGCACGCCTTGAATAAGCGATGCATTGCCAGCAGCGCAAGCAGCGCCAATGGAATAATGGGGGCCGGTGATGCCAAGATTCATAGTTATCTCACCGGCCGGATTGTTTAAGACCGTCCTCGGGTTATGATGATGTGTCCAGTAATCAACATTATAATCATATTGGCTGATATTATAGACTTCATTTTCTGTCTCGACGGTTCCATGTTCGGTAAGACCAACATATACCCCAATTTTTGAACGCTGATAATGATCAATGGACAGACCCGCATCCTTCAGGGCCTCGTTGGCACAGTAGACACCAAGGCATCCAGCACGAGTTCCCCTCTTGTTTTCTTTCTTTTTTCTATAACGCGTTTCGTCAAAAGTACAGATTCCTGCAGGTGCCTTACCAAAATAGCGTAAGTCCACTTCCTTTATTTCGCTGATACCGGCAAGCAGTTTTTCACGATAGGTTTTCAGGTTGTCTGCATTGGGAGCGGCAAGTCCTACTCCTGTAATAACAATTCTATGATTTTGTATGTCCATGGTGGCTGATTGACGGATGTTGAGTGGGCGGTTATAGTGCGTGATTATTCTTTTGTAACAGTTTGCTGTCCATGCAGAACAGGACTCTAAAATGTATGATAAATTTATGGAAAATTCAAGGAGAATGCTTGTCGCGTTGCTGATTAGTGTTCTTTTTACCGACAATATTAGTAAGACCATGGAGTTTTAGGATGAGCCAAGTGAAGGATGTTATAATTATTGGGGCAGGGCCTGCCGGTATACAGGCAGCTATTCACGCCGTCAGAAAAAAGTGTGATGTACTACTTCTGGGGCGAATTGAAAGAAGTGCTCTCTATTCTGCCCATGTAGAAAATTACGCATGTGTTGAAGGGGTTAAGAGCGGAGAGGAGCTTCTCCAGACTGGAATTGATCAGGTGAAACGTTTCGGTGCTGCAGTTATGGATGATGATGTCCTCAAAATTCACGTGCTGGACGAAGGGTATAGCCTTGAACTTGAAAGTGGGATAAGCATAAGTACCCGAAGCATTATCTTTGCCACCGGAACAGCCAGAAAGAAATTAAAAGTCCCTGGTGAAAAAAGGTTGTTTGGCAGAGGTGTTTCCTATTGTGTCGATTGTGATGCCAATTTTTACAGAAATGCAACCGTTGCCGTTGTAGGTAATGCAAGTGCTGCAATTGATGGCGCATTGACCCTCACTGGCTACGCATCGAAAGTGTATCTTATTAACCAGAAGTTAGTGGCCTCTCAGGAACTTCTGGATAAGCTGAAGGGTTCTGATGTTGAAAGCTTTGACGGTACCTGGGTTACTGAAATTCAGGGGGACGATGATGTGAAGAGTCTGCTGCTGGAAAATGGTGAGCAGATAGCCCTTGATGGTGTGTTTATTGAACTTGGCGCCAAAGGAGCCATGGAGCTCGCCCTTGAAATAGGGGTGCAGCTGGATATGGACACCATGAGTCATATCGATACTAATAAAAAGACAGAAACGAATGTTGCCGGTGTCTATGCTGCCGGTGATATCACAGGCCATCCCTATCAGATGGCAAAGGCTGTGGGAGAAGGGTGTGTGGCCGGGATGGAAGCGGCAAATTTTGCCAGGAAACAGAAACGGCAGGAAAGCTGATCAGGCAGAAACCAGTAGTGGAAATGCTGTCAGTGAGAAAAGACCATGGTACTGCTCACTGACAGTTTTTACCTGGGCGGTAAATATAATCTCACTTCTTTTTTAAAGAAGCCAACAATTCTTCGGAAACAGTTCCGTCCAGAGCCTTTATCTTTTCTTCCAGTTCTTCGCTGAGCGCAACTCTCCCTTCCACCACGCAACCTCTTCTGCCAGGTACGCATTCGCCGTGCAGGCGTTTACACTTGTCTTTTACTATGTCGTAGTTCTTACAATGAAATGTCATCTTGTTTAGAGCAGTTTTTTGTTTTTCAGGTCGTCGAGAAAAATGTCGATTAACTGCTGATAATATTTTCGTGTCATCACCGGATCGATAGACTCGGTTTGAGCAGACCAGATACGTTCTTCTGTTTTAACGTCATAGAGAGAAGTCTCAAGGATGACTTTCGTTTTCGTTATATAGTTTCCTGACTCATATACAGAATGGTAAACAAAAGGATAATAACCGTATAAGCCAGGATTATAGCTGTTTGTCCCAATAATGATTGAGTTGGGCTGGTAAGAATTCCTTTCTTTGAGGCTCAATAAATGAGTGATGAGAACCGTATCAGCATTTGTTTTTCGGATGACTTCCCGTAACTGTTTTTCGTCGGGTTCAATTGGTTGCTGGCTGGCAGTATAACTGGCCACGGCATTTATACCTGAGTCCACAAGGCTATCCGTAAACGTATCTTCGTATATCCTGCGTTTTGTTTCATTTTGGGCTATACCAATGACCAGAACCCGATCAATGGCAAAATTTTTATGTTTGTCGCTTTCCCAGGACGAGAGGAGTCTGCTTGTTGAGCAGGATGAAAGGAAAAAGAGACAGAGAAAAAGAGTACTGAATTGTTTTATTTTCATATGTGATTTTAAATGTGTTGAATGTCAGGTGAAACCGGAAACAAAAACGGCTTGTCGAGATAACTGTCCGACAAGCCGTTGTTTTCGATGGGGTGAGTGATGGGACTTGAA
>JAOZKN010000162.1 GCA_029935315.1 Desulfocapsa sp.
CTTAGAAAACAACCATGTCGCCACTTGTGACATGGTTGTTTTTTGCTTTATAGGGAAGTCAAATTAGATTTTTTCACTCTTAATAGGTGCTTCGTGAAACTCAGTATTGTTGTTCCAGTCTACAATGAAGAAAAGACCATTGTTTCCATTCTGGATCTTGTGGAAGATGTCCTGAAAGGCCTTAAATCTATCACTTCCTACGAAATCGTACTTATAGACGATTGTTCTTCAGATAACTCAAAAGCTGTACTGGAAAAATTAATCGAGACCAGACAGCATTACAGACTGTTAAGCCATGATATTAATTCCGGGAAAGGCGCAGCCATAAGAACTGCCATCAAGCAAACCACCGGTGACATCGTTCTGATTCAGGACGCAGACATGGAATATGACCCCAAGGATTACAGCACTCTTCTTGAGCCGCTTATCAATGGTAAGGCCGATGTGGTTTATGGCTCCCGCTTTAAAGGGGAGGTTACCCGGGTATTATACTTCTGGCATTACATGGGCAATCGCTTTCTCACCTTTCTCTCCAACATGTTCACAAACTTAAATCTCACTGATATGGAAACCTGTTACAAGGTATTTCGTGGAGATATCATACGCAATATGATTCTGACCTCCAACCGTTTTGGAATCGAACCGGAGATGACTGCCAAGCTCTCAAAATTAAAAGAGATAAGAATTTACGAAGTACCCATTTCTTATTTTGGCAGGACATACGATGAAGGAAAAAAGATTAACTGGAAAGATGGCGTTTCAGCACTTGTAAGCATCGTCAAATTCAATCTATTCACCAGTTATAAGGATTCATACCCTTCAGATTTCAAACTCCGGGACTAAACTGAGAATTATTTTGCAAGGCAGGACACCTTTTTCCCTCGACTCCCTCAAGCGACAATCAAACAGAAAGGAAATTGTCTGGGCAATTGCCATTGGGCTGCTTGCCCTTACTGCTCTTTATTTCCGAACATCCGGCCTGTTTCGTGGCTTAGCCACTTCAGCCGCAATTTTCCATCCCGACGAGCCCAAACAGATTCTGGCATTATTCAATTTTCTTAACGGTGATTATGTCCGCTATTACGGCAGCCTGTTTTACGATGGCTACCCGTACGGCCTGAACCATCTGGATGAGTACCTGCTGCGCCCTTTTCTCCTCCTCTTTGACACCCAGTTACCAGAGAGGCATTCGCTCTACTATTATGCACGTGCTCTCCGCCTGCTCTATAGCCTTGCTGTTATAGGTATTTGTTCCCATCTTATTTTCAGGCTGACACGGTGTCGACTGAGCAGTTTTATGTGTGCATTACTTTTTGCCATATCACCACTTCCCATAACAGTCACTCACTTTGCCACTGGAGACATAGGGATTGATCTCTTCTGTGCACTCTGTTTTCTTTTTACTTTTCTTTATTTGCAGGGCAACTATAGAATATTCTGGCTTCTCCTTGCAGGACTTGCCGTTGGTGCTGCATTCTCAGCTAAATACAATGGCCTGCTTGTGGGAATCGTACCAGCAACCATACTTTGTTTACAATTTCTCAAAGAAAAGCGATTAACACCACTATTCCTGCGCATACTCATAGTTGGGACAGGTGCATTGACAGGCCTCTTTCTTTTTACCCCTCATATACTCCTTGAGACAAAACCCACCATTGCAAATATTTTTGCCAACTTTGAATTTATTAAAAATTACAATGTGCCCCTGGATATCGTCAATAAGCCATGGCATGAAAAAGCCATACTTGGAATTCAGACTAATTTTCTCTACACAATTTCTTCACTGGGGTCAGTGCTCTTTTTTACTGCAATTGTCGGCTTGATAAGCACCGTAAAAAATCTCAATAAAGATATATACTCACCAGAACGAAACGTTGAATCAAAAAATCTGTTTATCCTTTCCATGGCAATATTTCCTCCCATTGCACTCCTGCTTTCTCTCAGCGGGAAATATGTTGTTCAACCTTTTCATTTTTCATATTTACTGATTCCTCTTATCCTCGTCACTTCCATTTTATTTTCACAGCTTTATGCTTCCAGAAACATCCTGACCAGATGTGCTGGTTTTCTTCTGCTTGCCGCCATACTGATAGAATCGGGCTCTACCAGTATACAGGACAATTTCTTCTGGCGACTTGAAGACAATGCCTACCAGTCACAAGCTTTACCTGCTTCAATATACGACAGAGAAGCATTCTATACGCATCGCAGCGACCCCATTCGCTCACTTTACCTGGAACCAGCAGGCAACTCTATTTTTAGAAACTACCATGACAAAGCCAAAGGGCCTGATGCTCTTTTCTGGAAGACAATTGAAGTGGCGCCACTGCCTCAGGTCGCCAATCCTATAGGGGAGAACTGGATCTTTTTAAATGGACCAAGCTTTCCACGCAATGAAAGAATGCTTGTTATCCATGCCGAAAATCAGGGAAAGACCCTAAAACGGTACCTGGTACTTCCTGCAGGAAAGAAAATTGAAGGTCTTGGTTTTCGTAGCGGATCGTATGCCACCGAGGCCACTGTTACCCTTGGAGGCGTCAAAACCCATACTACACTCAAAGCACACCAGCAAAAAACGCTCACCATTGAACCGGAGACATGGAAAACAAGCAGGGATGAAGAAAGGGACAGGGAGGTTCAGCTCATTCCTTTGACAGTATCTGTCCCCCATAATGATCTCTGGGTGACGATCTTCACCAGCAGGAAAGAAAAAGACCTGTTTACTCTATTTGGCGGGAGTGATAATGGCACCGTCCACATCCCTGAAAGAATCCCACGGGAAATGGACGCACAGTACTTTGATGCACTGAGCAGAATACGCTATCTTGAGCTGGATCTTTCCTGGAGGGTCGTACCTGGCAAGCACATCCCCATGTGGGAAGTATCCATCCCGGCAGGCCGTTACAAGCTTATTTGTGAGGTGGAAGGTCTGGCGGCACACTCTGAAATTGCCATCCATTTTGAAGATGCCAGAGGAGATGGGCGCCATCAAAGCAAACAGCAATCCTTTCTGATAGCAGAGGGTCTGCAGAGGATAGAGTACTCATTTACAAAATCGTTTACTCCCTATCAGTTGCGTTTTATTATCAGTGGCAAACAAGGGAAGAGTCAAATACTAAAGTTCCGACTGGTGCCGGATTACAGAAAACTGACAGAAGATTTTGAAATATGGAGAACATCTGACACTCAACCGGAGTGGCTGACAGACACAGGAAGAGGTAAGGATGAGTGATTCTCTACTCTACTGAATCTCTATGCGTTTAATGTCCAGGCCAAGTTTTCTCCTGTCCGGACTGTTTGGAACAAAGGTGCTGGATTGTATCTACAGACTATCCAGACCTCGAAGTTCCTCTGGCAGTAACAAATACTGAAAATACCTGGGACATGACATCGATTGTTTTGCAATTCTTTTTTTTGCTGCTGCTAAAAGAATGCTCTTCCTATCCAATCCTGCAATATTGAACCGCTTCTGCAACATGGGACAATTCAAGGTCCGCCTTGTTCTCCATATCTGCAACAATTCTCCCAATCAACTCGTAACAAGTTTGTAGAATCTAACAGATTTTCCTGTGTAAAAAACGTGGCCTGTCCATGATGGCAACCTGGAGAGTCTAATGTAAGTTATATTTGACAATGGTTAGTCTTTTGCTATATATTGTTAAGTATGATTAACACTACAATCGACTCCCAACAATTTCTTTCTCAACTCGGCGAACGTCTCAAACAGGCGCGACTGACCCGTAATGAAAGTCAGGAGCTGTTCGCCTCCCGCCTTGGTATAACCAGACAATCATACGCCAAGATGGAAAAAGGAGACCCGACTACCTCCATCGGTTATTGGATAAATGCCAGCCACCTCCTTGGTAAATTGCAGTCATGGCAGAAAGTGTTACAGGATGACGAGAATTTATTCGATAAATTTGAGCAAATGACTTCCGGCAAGAAACGAGCTGGGAAACAACGAAAATGATCAAGTTGACTGTTTGGTTAACCACCTCCGATGGTACACAAGTCCAGGCTGGAGAAATTGTCGCGGCTGATCCTGATGTGCAGGGGAGATTGCGTGGACAATTTCGTTATTTCCCTGAGTTTGTCCGAACCGCTTCTGCCTTTGCTCTCGATCCCATTGCTTTACCCCTTACCTCTCAACTGTTTGAAGCCAATCGACCCGCTTCCGGTGTACATGGAGTTTTTGAGGATAGCCTTCCCGACGATTGGGGCAGAAAGATCATGGTACGTCGTTATGGCCTGGAGCGGAAAGATCAGCGAGCACCCCAGCTTCTGCGATGTCTTGGTGCAAGTGGCCTTGGAGCACTGACTTATAAGGATGGTGACCAGCT
>JAOZKN010000015.1 GCA_029935315.1 Desulfocapsa sp.
TTACGTGGAACCGGTCAGGAGTGGACCTGCCTGTATCTGGATGCGGCATCAAAAGGGTGTAACATTTATGAAAACCGACCCATTGCCTGCAGAACATTGAAATGCTGGGATCCGGAAGAGAGCCTTGCTCTTATTGGCAATGATCTTCTGAGTCGTAGGGTCGTGTTACAAAATGAAGCGATGCTTCTGGAGTTGGTTGAAGGCTATGAAAGAGAGCATCCTCTTCCTGATTTTATATCACTGCAATCAAAGCTTGAAAGAAATCCGAAAGGACTACTCGACGATCTGCAAAATGCAGTGAACGAAGATCTTGCGTTTCGTGATGCGCAGGTACAACATTCTGCAACTGTGGCTTCAGAGGAGTTGTTTCTTTTTGGTCGTCCTCTGTTTCAACTGTTATCACCATTTGGCATAGAAGTTTTTCAGGAAGGAAATCGCTTATGTTTACAGAAAAGAGTCCGGCAATAAAGCTGGAGAGTACGGTCGTTGATTATCGCGGAGATTGCTGAAAAGGTTTTAAAGATGTGCGTGCACGTCTAGAGACCATGGCCCGAAGCCAGGAGTATCAATTTATATGTGATGCCGATATGGCCAGAAGAATGGACAGGGTTGTAACGCTTGCAGGGGGAATTGTTCAGTCAAAAGATGAACGCGCTGAAGGTGTGCTGGTGAGGGTAATGAAAGCAGAGTGAAAACAGAGAACATGGCGCCCAAAACCGCAGAATACAAACAATTTATTGTTAAATACCCTGTTTGATATTCTGCGGTTTTTTTGCTATTTGTCTACCAGCTCTTTTTCTCTATAACAGCGCCTTGA
This sequence comes from Desulfocapsa sp., assembly GCA_029935315.1. Classification (GTDB taxonomy): domain Bacteria; phylum Desulfobacterota; class Desulfobulbia; order Desulfobulbales; family Desulfocapsaceae; genus Desulfocapsa. Next base: position 818 of record JAOZKN010000015.1, read on the forward strand.
GTAGAAATGGTGATCTGCTCAACGGGAACACTTTTACCAGCAAGCTCGATGGCTTTGTTGATGATACCATTCATGGAAGAGCAACAGGGAACTTCCATGATAAGAATTGTCAGGCTGTTGAGATTGCAGTTTGCAATAATCTCGCTGAAACGCTGGGTGTACATCTCCGCATCATCAAATTTGGGACAACCCATCATTACAACTTTTCCCTGTAAATAGTCCAGCTGAAAGTTAGGAGCGGAAACAGCGCAACAATCGGCTGCAACAAGTAAGTCAGCACCTTGCAGGAATGGTGCGGTGGGCGGAACCAGACGAATCTGAACCGGCCAGTGTGTTAAGGACGAAGTTCCTCCGCCGGCTGCCATTTGTAATGGCTTATTGGCTGTCTGGCAGGGAGTTTGGGGAGCAAAAGTCTGTAGTTGGGCAGAAGGGCAGCCTGAGGGCTTTGCTGTCTGGGTCTCACCTGCCTTTTTCTGATTGGCAAGAAATTCCTCAACGGCCTCTTCATCAAAATCTTCAGCTTCCCGTTCAATGATTTTCAATGCTCCTGTGGGGCATGAACCGAGACAGGCTCCAAGGCCATCACAAAGATTATCAGAGACAAGTTTCGCTTTTCCATCAATTATCTGTAAAGAGCCTTCAGCGCAGTCAACCACACACTCTCCACAACCGTTGCAGAGCTCTTCATCAATTTCAATTATTTTTCGCATGATCTTCATAGTGATATCCTTGTTATAATGAGTTCGTTTGTCAGTACTAATGTGGGTGGATTATAGCATTTTATCACACAAAGTCCTTGATCTGGGTCAAGTGTGAATTGTTTTGTGACTATTTTTGTTGAAGTAACTCGATACCACTTTGTGTCTTTAGCTCGGGGCTGCTACTGGCTTGTGTATCAGCGTGAAAAGTGGTGAGTACACATGCATCATGGAAAATATCTGCGGAGGCCTGTTCTTCATCGGTATTCGGTGTTTGTTTGGAAAGCAATTTTTCAACGGCTGAAAGCATCTTTGTGTCAGCGTTAAGGGTTTGCAGTAAATCAGACGGGGCTTCACAATCCAGAAGCAGAGTGGCAGCAAGGATCGCCGCCATATCGCCGCGCTGTTCTTTCTTCGACAATTCTTCTGCAAATTCAGTACGAATTGTAGCTTGTTTGTAGAGTGCTTCCTTTCCTACTAAGTGTTTACGTACCGCAATGGCGAGTTTATCTTTGAAAAGATTTTTTTGTTTGGCAAGGAGCTCTGGGGGCATGGAGCCTAAACACTGTTCCGCATGTGAACAGTAAGCTGCACAGCCAAAGTCAATACGAGGGTTGAGTACACGGTTGCCACACTGTTTGCAGCTGCGTTGACTGTCATCTTTGAAGAATTCCAGGATGTTTCCACAGTGGGGGCAGGGGATCTCGAAAACTGCCTCACCATCCCAATATCTGTTGTCCTGTCCGGGGCATTGCATGGCTGACTCCTCTTTTTATAGTACCAGCTTTTTTAATTCCTCTATTCCAAAGCGTTCCATAAAACGTGCAGAACGTATTGTCGGTCTTGACTGCTGTTGGTAAATTGTAAGACATTTTTTTACAAGTTCAAGGACCTCATCATCGCTGAGTTTTTTTGCTATGACGTCACCAATTCGTGGTCGTCCGCCACCGTTCCCGCCAAAAACCAGAGTCCAGCCGCTTTTGGATGCGTAAACACCAACATCACGTAAGTAGGGCTCGGTGCAACACATACGACAGGCCGATATCGCCACTTTGACTTTGGCGGTAAAGGGTTTATCAAAACTGAGCTGCTCCAGTTTTCTTCCAAGGGCAAAGGAGTCGGTTTGCCCATATCTGCACCATTTTTTACCGGGACAGGCCTGGACGTAGGTAACTCCGTTTGCGACTGATTCGCGGATAAAAGGCTTTAGATCTTTATGCATGGCAAGCATCTGTTCTTTTTCCACTCCTAACAGGGCCAGGCGCTGGGCGCCTGTGATTTTGGTAGCAGGAACGTCATATTTATTAATTACTTCGAGAATTGATGACAGATCCTTAGGCGAAAAAAGCCCCATGTTCAGGCCAGGAATAACGGAAAAATTTTGATTGTTGGTTTCGTTGTTCATTATGTAACACTAAGCAAAAAAAAAGCAGGATACGCTGAACCTTCAACGTATCCTGCCAGGAGGAGAAAAATCGGTTGAAAATTATCCGAGAATAGTTTTCAGATCATCGGTAGCAGTCTCACCGATGGGCATAACGTTGAAGTTCTCTACCAATACATCCAATACGTTTGGTGTAACAAATGCTGGCAGGGAGGGTCCAAGACGGATATCTTTAATCCCAAGAGAAAACAGGGAAAGAAGAATTACCACGGCCTTCTGCTCGTACCATGAAAGAACAAAAGAGAGTGGCAGGTCATTTACGCCACACTCAAAAGCACCCGCAAGGGCAACTGCAATCTGAATTGCAGAGTACGCATCGTTACACTGTCCAACATCGAGAAGACGAGGGATGCCGCCAATATCGCCAAGATCTTTATCAAAGAAGCGGAATTTTCCACAAGCGAGAGTAAGTATCATGCAATCAGATGGAATCTCTTCTGCCATTTGGGTGAAGTAGTTACGACCAGGCTTGGCTCCGTCACAGCCACCAAGAAGGAAGAAATGACGAATAGCTTTTGACTTAACACCTTCAATTATCTTATCGGCAACGCCAAGGACAGTATTTCTGGCAAAACCAACCATTACAGAACCGTTATCAACTTCGTCGGTAAAACCATCCATGGAAAGTGCTTTGTTGATGGCAGGGCCAAAGTCTTTGTCGTCACCAATGTGCGTAACGTCAGGCCAGCCTACAAGACCGGTGGTGAACACAGCATCTTTATAGGAGTCAGCAGGTTTTTGAATACAGTTCGTGGTGAAGATAATGGCGCCTGGAAATTTTGGCATCTCTTTCTGCTGGTTCTGCCATGCAGTTCCAAAGTGCCCGTAAAAATGTTTATGCTTTTTCAATTCAGGATAGCCGTGACACGGTAACATCTCGCCATGGGTGTATACGGTGATACCTTTGCCAGCAGTCTGCTGGAGAATTGAATCAAGATCTTTCAAGTCGTGACCGGTGACAAGAATACATTTACCGGGAATGTGTCCAAGTGGAACTGAAGTAGGTACCGGATGTCCATAAGTTCCGGTGTTACCGGCATCAAGGAGTTCCATGGCACGAATATTTACTTCACCTGTCTTGAGACAGAGTGCAACCAGATCGCCAAGTTCCATATCAGTGGTGATGGCAGCCATTGCATGGTGGATAAATGCGTAGACTTCATCATCTTCCTGGCCCAGGATAGCGGCATGGTCAGCATAGGCTGCAAGTCCGCGCATACCATACATGGTGATTTGCTTAAGGGATTGCAGATCTTCGTTGGCATCAAGGGTTGTGATAAAGTTCAGTGCAGAACCCTGTTCTTCAAGTCCTGCAGAAGAATCTGCCGGGGTGAAGGTGAGGGCGGCAGCGGTGGAGTCAATTGACCCGCCAGCAGCTTCAACTTTTGCTTTCAACTCTTCACGCAGGGTAACAGTTTTACGGATCCAGTCTTCGAAACGTTTTGGGTCAAAATCAACATTGGTCAGGCAGGCAAAGATAGCCTCTGCTGTGAAGCGATCTACAGCATTGTCAACAACACCAACCTTACGACCGGCCTCGGCAACAATACAGAGTCCTTGTACTGCATGGGTGAGTAAATCTTCAAGTCCGGCTACAGCTTCGGTCTTTCCACAAACACCAATCTTAGTACATGCGATACCTTTGGCAGTTTGTTCACACTGATTACAAAACATGGGCTATCCTCCAAAAAATTATTGATAAAAGAAACTTCTTGTAAGTATTATGCAGGAAGGAATGAATGTCAACTGGAAATCATTGCTTTCTGCTTATTGTGGTGAATATAGTCTTGTTGCTTGATGGTTACATTGACATAAATCAAAGGAAAGACGTTTTTATATCTTTTATGAAAAAAGTATTATTTGACTCAAGAGGAAGATGCTTTAACTAATAAGAGTGAATCATGCTCTTCCTTGAAGGGACGATTGTCATAACCTCCATAAAGAGACAGCCGATTAAATCCGGCATCTTTCAGTATTGAAAGCCATTTTTCTAAGGAAAATCCAGACAGGTGGAGGGAGTGTCGCAGATCCTCTTTGCAGCTGTGCGGTGTGACAGGGCGAATGCGATAGCGCTCTTCCAGAGTAATGATTTCCTGCTCTGGATTATAGCTCCGTATACTTTCCTTGATAAGTTTCCCACTCCCGGTGGGAAGTGAAAACATCTGAAACTGAAATAATTTTTTATCTCCTCTTTCCTGCATCTCTTTTCCCACAATATATATTTGAAAAAGCAGGCTGCCATGGGGGGAAAGGAGGGGCCGAATTTGTTGGAGACAGTCGATTGTTCGGTCTCTCGACTGCAGAAGGTTCAGGGTATTGTAAGGAATGATGATGTGGTCAAAGAGCTTTTGGAATGCCATTTGAGTCATATCCATACATACATAACCAGCTTCCAGTATTTGTTTTTGTTTTGCCTGTTGCAACATTGCGAGGGAGAGATCAAGGCCGAACATCGTATGAGTGGATGATAATGCACGACTGATGCGACCGGTGCCGCAGCCCAGTTCAAGGACTGTTGATGCGGGCTCAATGTTTTTTTTGTAAAAATCAATGTCTTTGCAGAATTTATCCATCTCCAGAGAATAGAATTCAGCGTATCGTTGCGGGGTAAGCGGAAGAAAAACCTCTTCTGGCTCTCTATGTGGTGTGTGCGACGGATGCATGGCCAGCAGGTTTATTGTAAAGCAGGGATTTTAGTGAGGGAAGTGGTCTGCCAGGCAAAGAAGAAGGGCATTTGCCCGGTTACATCCTAATTTATGCATGATATTAGTACGGTGTACGCGAACAGTTTTAGGGCTGATAAACAGTGCCTTTCCTATTTCATCGGGGTTCATTCCCTGTACCAGTAAATTCGCGATCTCATATTCTCTTGGAGTTAGAGCTGAAAGGCTGCTCCGCTCTGTTTTCCCGGTGATGACTTGTTCCAGAAATTCGGGTTGAATATTCCGGCTCAGGAACATCTCTCCTTTGAAGACATCATGAATGGCAGTAACCAGGTCTTGGATCTCATCACCCTTGAACACATATCCTTTTGCTCCGGCTTTAATTGCGCGCTGAATGTGATTGGGGTCTTTGTGGGTCGAATAGATAACAATAAGGCTGTTATCTAGTTTTTCTTTTATGCGTGGAATAAGATCAATACCGCTGATTCCCTTTAAGGTAATATCAAGAACTATCACATCGGGTTGCAGCTTCTGGAGTGGTTTTAGAGCGGATTTAGCATCTGATGCTTCACCAACGACATCAAAATCAGGCTGCTTGCTGAGAACGGAGCTTACCCCATGCCTGATAACAGGATGATCATCAATTATAAAGATAGAAATTTTTCCCATTGGCAATTACTCCACGCAACCTGTGACGGTGTTAAGGACGCTGTTTCTTAGTGCATGCTTTTTAAACAATATCAGAAGAATAGGCCAACTGTCAATTACTGTCTGCAAGACCGGCATTATTTGCAGGAAGCCTAAAAATCGAGTAGATGGGAAGTCATGGATAAAACCTTTGAACTCATAGCGCCCTATGCCGCCTCCGGTGATCAGCCGGACGCCATTGCAAAAATATCCCAAGGGATTGAAAATGGTGACAGGAGCCAGGTACTGCTTGGTGTTACAGGATCAGGTAAAACTTTCACCATGGCTTCCGTTATTGATCAGGTACAGCGTCCGGCCCTGATCATCGCCCCTAATAAAACGCTTGCCGCACAGCTTTTTTCTGAATTTAAAGAACTGTTTCCAAACAATGCAGTTGAATATTTTGTTTCCTATTATGATTATTATCAGCCGGAGGCATATATTCCTCAATCGGACACCTATATTGAAAAAGATTCGTCCATCAATGATGCCATTGATAAAATGCGGCACTCCGCCACCCGTTCACTTCTCACCAGAAGTGATGTTATCATAGTCGCCTCAGTGTCCTGTATTTATGGACTTGGCTCACCTGATGAATATAAAAATATGCATCTTTTTCTCCGTGTTGATGAAGAATATCCACCGGAAGAGGTGCAACGACGTCTGGTGTTTATGTTGTACGAGCGAAACGATATTTCTTTTCATCGTGGAACATTCCGGGTACGTGGAGATGTCATTGATATTTTCCCGGTGCACGAGGAAGATATTGCCCTTCGCATTGAATTTTTCGGTGATACCATTGATTCCATTTACGTTATAGATCCTTTACGGGGCGTCGTTCTTGAAAAGCTTGACGAGTATACGGTTTTTCCCGGAAGTCATTTTGTAACCTCTAAAGATCGATTGCAAAAAGCCGTGGAGACCATAAAAATTGAACTGGTGGAACGGCTCGAGTATTTCCGTCAGAGAAGCAGATTACTCGAGTTGCAGCGGCTTGAGCAGAAAACAATGTTTGATCTGGAGATGATACAGGAACTTGGTTATTGCAATGGTATTGAAAATTATTCCAGACATCTTACGGGAAAAGAGCCTGGGGTGGCGCCACCCAATCTCCTTGATTATTTCCCGGAAGATTTTCTGCTTTTTCTCGATGAATCACATATTGGCGTGCCGCAGCTGAATGGAATGTATAACGGTGATCGTGCACGGAAAAAGACCCTTGTCGAATTTGGCTTTCGCCTGCCTTCTGCACTGGATAACCGGCCCTTGCGTTTTGATGAGTTCAAAAAGCGGATCAATCAGGTGGTTTATGTGTCAGCTACCCCGGGATCCTATGAAATTGAAAAGGCTGAGGGGCGAATTGTTGGTCAGATAATCAGACCCACAGGACTTCTGGATCCTAAAATTGAGGTACGACCGGCTTCCAGCCAGGTGGATGATTTGCTGGAAGAGATTCGTGTACGGACAGATCTGAATGAGGCAGTACTGGTAACCACGCTTACTAAGCGAATGGCAGAAGATCTTACCGATTATTATGAAAAACTCGATGTGAAAGTTCGATACCTCCATTCTGATATAAAAACCCTTGAACGTATAGAACTGATACATGCTTTGCGAAAAGGTGAGTATAATGTTCTGGTGGGTATTAATCTGCTCCGTGAAGGCCTGGATATTCCGGAAGTATCGCTGGTTGCTGTACTGGACGCAGACAAGGAAGGATTTTTGCGTTCTGAGAGGTCGCTTATTCAGACATGTGGCAGGGCGGCAAGAAATGCCAATGGGATTGTTATCTTATACGGGGATGACATAACAGGTTCCATGCAGCGAACAATTGACGAAACTGAACGGAGGAGGGAAATTCAAAAGGCCCATAACCAGGAGCATGGAATTATTCCAACAACCATTCGCTCAAAGGTCAAAGACACCCTGCACAAACATTTGCAGGCAAGTGGCTATGAAGCGGCAGATGACAGGGAAAATAACCTTCTTAAGGCCGCAGAAGATATCCCAGTTTATTACAGTATTAAAGAATTGGAGGCTGAAATCAGGAAGCTGGATAAAAAGATGCAGGCGGCTGCAAAAGAACTTGCCTTTGAAGAGGCAGCTGCTCTGCGTGACAGGATCAAGGCACTTCGTAAACTCGAGATTGAAATCGGATGAAAAGTAAATTCGGGTACAATATCTCTTTACGACTAGTACCGTCCCTGCTCTCCTTTATCATCAGAGTATGGTTTTTTACCTGTCGGGTGATTGTGCACGGCCAGGAATACAAGGATAGGACGGTGACAGGAGAGAATACTGTTGTCGCCTCATTCTGGCATTACAGTTTCCTGTATACCCTGTATCACAATCGAAAAGAAAAAACTGTGGCGATGGTGAGCGGAAGTAAGGATGGCGAATATTTAAGCAGGCTTCTGGAGAAGCTTGGCGTGAAGACAGTACGTGGCTCAAGAAATAAAGGGGGGATATCAGCACTGAAGGGCTTGATTCGCTCCATGCGTGACGGCTACAACGCTGCCCTTGTGGCCGATGGCTCACAAGGTCCTGCCCGGATTGTGCAGCCAGGTGCTATATTACTGGCTTCCCGTGCCGGTGTCCCGGTGTTACCAATGCTCTGGTCTGCCAATCGTTATATTCGTATCCATTCATGGGATACTACAGCTATCCCGTACCCTTTTTCTAAAGTAGAATTTTTCTATGGTGAACCATTGGACGTGCCGCCAAAGATTAAGGCAGAAGAAATAGAAAAATACCGGTTTATTCTGGAAGAGCGTTTAAATGCGCTTTATAAAGAGGCCTGGCAGTTGCAAGATAAAATTGAACATTAATCAAGAGTTTTACTTAGCCATCGTGAATCTGAGGTTTTTACGCGTTTTAAACTCGTAAAAAACCTAAACCTAAGATGGCTAAGTAGATAAGCACCCCAAAAAGACCGGGTATAAACTCCGACTTCGAAAAACTTCATATGTTAACGAGATACAATGACTAAAGGAATAGTTGTCGCCGGGCTTGCCGGTGGATCAGGGAAGAGTGTCGTCGCTGTTGGTTTGATAGCTGCCCTTGCACGTCAGGGGAAAAAAGTGGCTCCTTTTAAGAAAGGGCCCGACTATATAGATGCCGGATGGATGAAGCTTGCAGCAGGGCAGAATTGTTACAACCTCGATCCTTATCTTATGGATGAAGAGATTATCCGATCCTCTTTTGTGACTCAATCCGTAAATGCTGACATTGCAATTCTTGAAGGAAACAGAGGATTGTATGATGGTGTAAATCCGGAAGGAGGGTATTCAACTGCCGAACTTTCCCTCTTATTAAATCTGCCAGTCCTCCTGGTTGTCAATTGCACGAAGACAACCCGAACAGTTGCGGCCATGGTTCTGGGTTGTATGAAACTTGATGAACGTATCGATATCCGGGGTGTTGTGCTTAATCAGATTGGAACAAAACGACATCAGTCCATTGTTACCCAGGCAATAGAAAAATATACCGGTATTCCAGTATTAGGTGCAGTCCCACGTATGAAACGTGATATTTTTCCCATGCGCCATCTGGGTGTTACCCCGCACCAGGAGTATGAAGGGAGTGAGCAGGCAATGGATTTCTTAGCCGAAACGGCCGCTGAGCACCTCGATCTTGATCGTATTCTTGAGGTGATGGCCGAGATTCCACTTCCTGCTGAAATAAAGAAACCCGGTAAAGCGAAAGATAAAATGCGTATAGGCTTGCTTGTTGATGCTGCTTTTCAGTTTTATTATTCAGAAAATCTTGAGGCTCTGGAAGAGGCAGGTGCAGAGCTCATTGCCATTAACGCCCTTGAGGAAGAATGTCTGCCACCACTTGACGGTCTCTATATAGGAGGCGGGTTTCCTGAAACATCTGCCAGACTTCTTGCTGCCAACACCTCTTTTAGAAACTCAGTAAAAGATGCTGCTGAAGAGGGTCTGCCCATTTATGCAGAATGTGGGGGCCTTATTTATTTGGGAGAATCCATTGCACTCGATGGTGAGGTGTATCCACTTGCCGGCGTTTTCCCTGTTCGTTTTGCTATGTCAAAAAAACCGCAGGCCCACGGCTATTCTGTTTTTGTAACCGATGGTGATAATCCTTTTTACATGGAAGGCCAGGAGGTCAAGGGACACGAATTTCGCTATTCAACTATTGTTGACTGGCCAGGCAATGCAGCGGATTTAGCCTTTAGTATGAAAAGGGGGACGGGATTTAGTGAGGGGAGAGACGGATTGACAACAAAGAATGTTCTGGCGCTCTACACACATGTGCATGCCCTGGGAACCCCTGCATGGGCACAGGGATTTATGCAACGGTGTCGTGAGGAAAGAGAAAGACAGGCGTCTCTGCGGAAGTAAATGATTAGCTTCCGCAGAACGCGCTGGTATTTATATCTGTTCTTCGCTTGATTCCTGCTCTTCCTGCTCCTCAGCAGGGATACTTTCTTCAGCGGCTTCTTCCTGGACTTTTTCCATCACTTCATCCAGGGTTTCAGGAGCTTCATTCTTGATTATCCTGAGTTCCATAGGCTGTTCTTCTGTCATCTCTTCAGCTTCGGAATCTGCAGCTTCGGTTTGTGAAGTGTCTGGCTGTTTTTCTTCTTTGGGGAGAGTACCAGCGGCCTTTGCGGCAGCAACCTCTTCGATGAGACGGGCAATACGTTTTTCGTGTTCTACATTGATTTTGTCATTTTTGCTTATTCTCATTTCAGCTTCAACACAATAGCCTTCAAGTTCTACACGTCGACTATTTACATCTACAAGTCGTTTTTCCAGTTGCTGGATGGTTGTCTGCTGTTCGCTGACTTCAGTCTGAAGGGAATCAGAATTGGAATCCTGTCCTGCTTTGGCTTCCACAGCTTTTACGAGCTGCTGTTGGAGGTCTGTAAAATTATTTGTAAGGGCAGCATATCTTTCTTCAGATTCGCTCAGTGCCTGTTTCAGGGGGACAATTTTGCTTGCCAGTAATTGACGGGTATCTTCTTCCTGTAACAGTGCGACCTCCTTGCTTTCGAGGACACCGCTTAAGGTGGAAAGTTCTGTTTGTACATTTGCGTTAGCTGTCTTTGCAGAATTCAATTCCTCGGTAAGGGTCTTTCTTTCGTTTTGCACTGCCGCGAGATTTGTTTGCGCCTGACTGAGGGATTTTGCCAGCTGAGTGTACTGTGTTGCTCCTTGAGTGAGTTGCAGTTCAAGAGTTGTAATCTTTTCAGTAAGTGGCTCGGCTATGGCCAGACTCTGGGTCTGGGCAGCCTGAAGTTCTTTGTCTTTGTTGTCCAGATCACCTTTGAGCTGAGTACTGTTTAGTTTGATGCCATTAATTTTATTCTGAAGTATCCGAATATCGTTATCTTTTGCGGAATTTGTTAAGCGAAGCTGTTCAATCTCAGTGGCATAGGATGTTACAAGCTCACCGTTTGAAGTGAGTTTGTTCTGCAGCTCTTGAAGGAGATTTTTATGTTCCTGTATTTCAAGGCCGAGATCATCGTTTTCAAGACTCAGCTTTATTATTAATGCCTGGCTTTCATCATTGGCTGCAGAATCATTCTCAGCCTGCACGAACGCCTGAGCTTGCGCATCCGGATTGTTCTTCCAGTTTAACTGGGTGGTGAGCTGCTCTACAGTTGCTGTTTTTGTGGCCAGTTCATCAAGGATAAGTTTGAGATTGAGTTTCTCATTGCTGTCTTTAACCTGGAGAAGTGTCATGTCTTCAGCAGATTTGTCAAGTTTCTCTTTGTAGATCTGTATTACCCTGTCTTTTTGCGCCAGAGTTTCAATAAATTCCTCAAGCTCAGCTTCTCTTGTTATTATTTCCTGCTGAGTGGTATGAAGGATTGCAGCAAGTTCAGACTTTTGTTGATGAGCCGTAGTAATGTCATCGGTACTTTTGTTGAGTAACTGCTGGTGTTCTTCCTGCTGTATTTGTAACGCTGCAATTTCGGTCAGCTGTTTTTCGGCTATATCCACCTGCGTTTGCAATTCTGCCTGGAAATCGTCAAGTTGCTGGATGTAAACCAGCTTTTCCTGTTCTGTCGTTTTCAGGTTGTTTTGGAGTGTGGGAATAAGCTTGTTCCGGGCCACGGTGTGTTGGACTGTTGTTTGTGCCGAGACCAGTTCTTCTCTGATGGATTCAATGGCAGTCTCTTTTGCAGTAATAGCACTTTGAATGTCTGTTATGTCCAGCTGCAGTTGGGCATTTTTTTGCATTGAAAAAATGAGGAACATGAGGACAATGGAAATTGCAAAGAAACTTCCGAAGAGAATTTTGCCTGTAGAATTCATAGTGATTTCTCCTAAACGATGAAAAGCATAACGTTTTTTTATGTGAGTGCCCACAAAAGGCTAAAAGTGAATACTTTGAAACTGTGTTATTTTCTGCTACTCCAAGGGTAAATAAAAACTGACATTTTTACGAAAAACAACCACCACAAGACTATACATAAAATACAGGTGTCAGGCAATCCCAACCTAAAGAAACAGCCCCTTTTTTAGCTCCCTGATTCCATTAAATGGCTAAATTAGCTGGTAGAAGGCATGGTACCAAAAACCTTGGAATTAATTTTTTCTTTTTCACTGTCACTTGGTTCAGGTTTCTGCCAGTGGATAAACTCTTCTGTGACGCGCATAAAATGGCCGTTGTCTTCCTTACATTTAGAGCAGATGCTATCCGCCTGATCACGATACATAATGAGTTTTGAGGCGGCCTCTCCATCTTTGGACACAGCAGCCATCTTCTTGCATCCGCATTCCAGGCGAACGATAACGACGCCTATGCCATCAGGGCTTCCTTCGAGGATGCCGGAAATCATGGCGGTTTCATTTTTTTCTGCAATAAGGGCCGTATTCTTTTTTGAAAGTTGTTTTGATTTTGCCATTGTCTTTTTGTTTTTTGTGTTAATTGAAGAGTATTGACCGTTCACAAAAGATTTTCAGCTCTCAGTTCTTTCTTTTTGGGGAGGAACTGTAGAGTAAAATCCAGTACCTGATGAGCGTATCAATGCAAAGTTTGTTGAGTCGATGACAATACTAGATAGTGATGATAATGGTCAATGATTTTCCTGTGTGTCTATGGTTTTCAGGCTTGAAAAATGATCCCGTTTTCTCATTCAATGTCATTAATAAAAGGATGAAATATCCTTGACAAACATCAGACACTGAATTAATTGATCGTTACAAATTGAGCATTCCAGAATCCTGCTGTTATTTATTAGAAACTACGGCAGATACCAAAGGTAACTGTTTATTTAAGACCTGTTTGTTGGAGTATTATGAGCTGGGAAGTAATTGTAGATAAAGATAAGTGTGCTGGTGATGAAGAATGTGTTAATGCCTGTCCTGCACAGGTTTATGAGATGGTAGATGGTAAAGCAGAAGTTGTTGAAGAAGATGAGTGTCTCGGTTGTGAGACCTGTGTTGAAGTATGTCCTGAGGATGCCATCACCGTTACTGAAATGTAATTGTTATACACGCTGGTCGCTCCTGATTCTTTTCCGTTTGAGGAAACGAATTTGGTGAAGGAGTTTTACCATTCTTAACGGTAGTGTGTCTGTTGCCTTCTGAAATGTCATTGAATGGTGCACTGTGTTGCAAGCCTATTCCCTTAAAGGGAGTAGGCTTCTCGTGTTTTAAGGAAATATAAATAATAATGGGACATAATCTATCACAATTGAAGCCGGGAGCTCCACGTTCTGCCCATCTTTTTGTGGCTGCCCTGATGTGGTCTTGTGTCGGCTTACTGCTTATATTTCGTGGAACTGTCTGGCTCTACGGGATCGGTCAATTATGGATTGTACTCCCCGCAATTTTTTTCGGTAGCCTGAAAGCCATCTATATGCTCGATCGTTCTGCTAATAAAAATATCAAACGTATTGTTGCAGGGAAGGACGGGAAATGTCTTGGTGCTGTGTATTCATGGAAGACATGGCTTCTGGTTTTGCTGATGATGGGCATGGGCTGTTTGCTCAGGAATTCAACATTACCAAAAGAATTTCTTGGCTTGTTTTACGTGTCCATTGGCTGGGCACTCTTTTTTGCTTCACGGAAGAGCTGGATTGCCTGGATTAATGAGACCAGGAAGGCCTGTTAACGATGCAAAGCCATTCTTTTAATCAGGTTGAAATAAGTCGTTCTGCACTTCGTCATAATTTCAGTCTGTTGAAAAGGCGTATGCCACCTGATACACCGATTCTTGCCATGGTTAAAGCCGATGCCTACGGACATGGTATGGTGGAGGCATCTCAAGCGTTTCAGGAAGCCGGGTGTTGTGAATTTGGCGTGGCAGAACTTTGTGAAGCGGTAAGGTTGCGGGAGAGTGGAATCACCCGAAATATCTATGTCTTTCTCGGCTTTAAGCTTTTTGATGTTGCCCTGTTTTTTGAGTATAATCTGATTCCTGTGATCTTCGATATTGAGAGTGCAAGGGCACTGTCTGATGAAGCGGTCAGCCGGAACACGGAAATCACAGTCCATGTTAAAGTAGATTGTGGGATGACGCGACTTGGTATCGTCCCCGGTGAACTTGGGGATTTTGTCACAGTACTTTGCACCTTACCGGGGATCAAGTACGGTGGACTCGCCAGTCATTTTCCACGATCTGATGAACCGGATTCCACACAGACAAGGGAACAGTTTGCCCGTTTCAACCAATTAGCTGCTGCCGACGCGAAAGTTTCTGAGATTGTAGTGCATACCGCTAACTCCGGAGGAATTCTCTACTTTCCTGATAGCTCCTGTGGTATGGTACGTGCTGGAATCGCTCTGTATGGATATTATCCCGATGGGAAAAATGGTATCCTTCGGCAGAGCGGAGAAAAGCTCCAACCCACCATGACATTTAAGAGTCGTGTCCTGCAGGTGAAAACGGTAGATGCCGGAACCGGTGTCAGTTACGGGCACACCTACACCACAACCAGGGAAACAACGATTGCCGTTTTACCCATAGGCTATGAGGATGGATTGTCTCGTTGCCTATCCAATAAAGGTGAAGTACTTATCCATGACAAACGTGTTCCCATTGTCGGACGAATATGTATGAACTTGTGTATGGTTGATGTCAGCAGTATTGAACATGTACGTGCTGGTGATGAAGTCGTGATCATGGGCAGTCAGGGAAATGAAACAATTACCGGTGATGATATCGCCGATTTGATGGGCAGTATCTCTTATGAGGTTCTCTGTCTGTTTGGAAATAATAATGAAAGAACATATATAGAATGATACAGGAACGTCTTGAAAAAATAGTTGAGGCCTGCTTTGCCCAAGGGGTAGAGTCAGGGAGCTGGTCCGATAAGGCTGCTGGTAAATACAGTATCGAAGTGCCCAAACGTGACGGGCAGGGAGACTTTTCTACCAATATGGCCATGGTTATGGCAGGAATGGAAAAAAAGAATCCCCGTGAAATTGCCAGCCAGGTTGTTGAGCTTCTTGGACAAGAGGATATAATAGAAAAACTTGAGATTGCAGGACCTGGTTTCGTGAATATTTTCCTGAAGCCGCAGGTCTGGCAGGATGTCTTACAACCTGTCCTTGACGCCGGTGCGGATTTTGGAAAGTCCAGTGTGGGGAAAGGGCGAAAGGTAATGGTGGAGTTTGTCAGTGCCAACCCCACCGGTCCTCTCAGTATTGGTCATGGCCGTCAGGCTATTCTTGGCGATTCCATTGCAAAACTTCTTGAAGCTACCGGACATTCCGTTTATCGGGAATATTACTTTAATGATGCCGGTCGACAGATGCGTGTGCTTGGCCAGTCTACCAGGGCCAGGTATCTTGAATTGCTCAATAAAGAATTCGAATTTCCTGAAGATGGGTACCAGGGGCAATATATCATGGATATCGCCCAGACCCTAATTGATGAAAAGGGTGAATCTCTGGTTGAGAATGATGATGTGCTGCCTTTTACCGAGAAAGCGGTTGAGTTAATTTTCAAGGATATTTCCTCCACCCTGGAGAGTATGGGGATACACTTTGATAATTATTTTAATGAACACACTCTCTATGATGATGGTCATATTGATTCTGTTGTCAAAGAACTTCGTGATAAAGGGCTGGTATATGAAAAAGATGGTGCAACCTGGTTTAAGACCACAGAGTTTGGTCATGAACAGGACAGGGTCATCATTAAGCAAACCGGAGAACCAACATATCGTCTCCCGGATATTGCCTATCATCGTCAAAAGTTTCGTCGGGACTTCGACTGGCTGGTTGATGTGTTTGGTTCAGATCATATCGCAACTGTCCCCGACGTTCTGGCAGGAGTTGAGGCCCTTGGTTATGATCCAGGGAAAGTAACCGTTGTGCTGCATCAGTTTGTGACCCTCACCAGAAACGGAAAACAGGTGAAGATGTCCACCAGAAAGGCGACCTTTGTCACCGTGGATGAATTACTTGAAATTGTTGGTCCAGATGTACTTCGTTTCTACTTTATGATGCGGAAAGCCGATAGCCAGCTGGAGTTTGATCTTGACCTGGCCACCAGCCAGGAGAAAGAGAATCCTGTTTATTATGTACAGTACGGCCATGCCCGAATCTGTTCGATCTTAAAGCGTGCAAAGGAAATGGGTCTGAGTCTCGACGATCCATTGAGTGCTGATTTGTCACTATTGGTGGAACCTGAGGAGTTACAACTGTTAAAACGTATTGCCTCTTTTCCTGAAGCCATAGAAGCAGCGGCCCTTGATCTGGCCCCCCATCGTGCTATCTTTTTCCTTATGGAACTTGCAGGGGACTGGCATAGCTATTATAACAAGCACAAAGTTATTGATCCTGAAAATGTAAGTCAGGAGGTAACTGATGCCAGATTATGTCTGGTACTTGCCATGCAGCAGGTGTTTAAAAATGGTCTGGAAATACTTGGGCTCACTGCACCTGAGCGAATGTAAGGCGAAGGCCACCTGATTCACACTAATGGCTACCAGAAAACGAAAAAAACCGGTACGGAAAGTAAAATTCCAATTGACCCGTAGTGGAATTGTCGGAATTGGAGTGGTGTTTTTCTGTATCTTTCTCTGGATGTTCCTTATTGGGGTCTGGGCTGGGCAGTCTTTGTTGTACCCTCCTGTATATAAAGAGAAAACCTTTGAAGGTGTTCGTGATAGCGGTGAGGGGAAGCAGATTCTTGATGTGATTCAGCTGGAAGCAAAAAAGAAAAAAAAGATGATTCATTAATGAAAATCCGTAACGCCACCATGGGAGATGTGAAACAGATTCACACCCTCCTTAATTATTTTGCTGACAAAGGATTGCTTCTTGGCCGATCGTACAGCGCATTATATGACCAGTTGCGAGATTTTAAAGTATGCGCAAATGAAGACGATAAACTGGTCGGAGTGTGTGCGTTGCATATTATTTGGGACAATCTTGCCGAAATACGATCTCTGGCTGTGAGTGAAGAGGTGCAGGGAAAAAGCATAGGATTACAACTCGTGCGTGCCTGTCTTGAAGAAGCTGCAGAATTTGAGATTGATAAGGTCTTTACCCTGACCTATCAGGCCGGATTCTTCAGAAAGCAGGGCTTCCATGGCGTGGATAAAAGTGATCTTCCCCATAAAATCTGGAGTGATTGTATAAACTGCCCCAAATTTCCTGATTGTGATGAAGAAGCTCTACAGTGTTCCGTGAAAGATATTCTAACTAGAAACTGACCCAGGCGTGAGCCATTTACTTATTCGAGTGATTTGCTGATATGATAGGAAAAGTACTGACAAAAGTTTTTGGAAGCAAAAACGATAGAACTCTTAAACAGATTCAACCTCTGGTTAACAGAATTAATGAACTGGAAGATAGTGTTCTCTCTCTTGATGATGCAGCCCTGATTGCCAGGACTGCTGAGTTCCGCGAGCGTATTGCCAAGGGTGAAACCCTTGACCAAATTCTACCAGAGGCCTTTGCCACCATGCGTGAGGCTGCAAAACGCGTTCTTGGTGAGAGACACTATGATGTCCAGCTTGTTGGTGGCGTGATTCTTCATCAGGGACAGATTGCTGAGATGAAAACCGGTGAGGGAAAAACGTTAACTTCAACCCTTCCTGTGTATCTGAACGCTCTGGCCGGCAAAGGTGTACACCTTGTAACCGTTAACGATTATCTGGCAGCCCGAGATGCTGACTGGATGGGTGAGGTGTATAATTTTCTGGGCATGTCAGTTGGCAAGATCATCCATGATATGGAAGATGATCTTCGCCGGGATGCATATAATGCCGATGTTACCTATGGAACCAATAACGAATTCGGTTTCGATTATCTGCGTGATAATATGAAATTTGAAAAGGCCGATTTTTGTCAGCGGGGATTTAATTTTGCCATTGTGGATGAGGTCGATTCCATCCTCATTGATGAGGCGAGGACTCCACTGATTATATCCGGTCCTGCAGAGATATCCACAGAGATGTATATGGACGTGGACAAAATAATGGGTGCTTTTAAGGCTGAAGAACACTACGAGGTTGACGAAAAAGCGAAGCAGGTTGCTCTTTCAGAAGAGGGTATAGCCCTTGGTGAAGAATTGCTTGGTGTTGATAACCTGTATGAGCCCGAATCCATCGAACAGCTCCATCATCTCAATCAGGCCCTGAAGGCGCACACTCTTTTTCAGCGTGACGTTGATTATCTCGTGCGCAATGGAGAGGTGGTAATCGTCGACGAATTCACCGGCCGGACCATGGAAGGACGTCGTTACAGTGACGGCCTGCATCAGGCACTGGAAGCAAAAGAGCAGGTGAAGATTGAAAAAGAAAACCAGACCCTCGCCTCCATTACCTTTCAGAATTATTTTCGTATGTACGAAAAACTCTCCGGTATGACAGGTACTGCCGATACTGAGTCAGCAGAATTTAAAAAGATTTATGATCTGGATGTTGTCATAATGCCCACTAATATGCCAATGGTGCGAAAGGATTATGCCGACGTTATTTATAAAAATGTAGCTGCCAAAGATCGTGCCGTTGTTCAGGAAATTCAGGATCTTTACGAAAAAGGACAGCCTGTACTTGTCGGAACCATATCCATCGATGTTTCTGAAAAAATCTCGAACATGCTGAAGAAAGTTAAGGTTCCCCATGAAGTCCTGAATGCAAAACAACATGACAGAGAAGCAGAAATTGTCGCCAATGCCGGGCAATACGGCAAGGTAACCATTGCCACTAATATGGCCGGTCGTGGAACAGATATTAAACTGACTGATGAGTCTAAAGAAGCTGGTGGCCTTCATATTCTCGGCACATCGCGACACGAATCGCGGCGTATTGACAACCAGCTCCGGGGGCGTTCAGGCCGTCAGGGAGATCCGGGTTCCTCCAGGTTCTTCCTCTCCCTGGAAGATGATCTACTCCGTATCTTTGGCTCTGGCCGTATTTCTGGAATTATGGATAAACTCGGCATGGAGGAAGATGAGCCCATCGAGCATAATCTGATTTCCAAGGCCATTGAGAACGCACAGCGAAAAGTTGAGGGACATAACTTTGATATTCGTAAACATCTGCTTGAGTATGATGATGTTATGAATAAACAGCGTGAAGTTATCTATCGTCAGCGCCGCGAAGTGCTGTCTGGTGAAGATCTCAGTGAAGCGATTCAGGAAATGATAGGGGCTCAGGTTGAAGTGATCGTTGCTGAATTTGCCAACGAACGCCTTGCCTCGGAAGACTGGGACTGGGATGGTTTTGATGAGCAGATGCTGGGGCTCTTTCATATTCAGACAGATTGGAATGAGGAAGATAAATCCGGTATGAACACTGAAACCTTCAGAGAGAAGATTAACGGCTATGTGCTTGACCACTACAAAGAGCAGGAACAGGAGAACGGGGAAGATACCCAGCGCCATCTTGAACGTATTATTCTGCTGCAGACCGTAGATAGTCTCTGGAAAGATCACCTCTTATCCATGGATCATTTGAAGCAGGGCATCGGGCTACGTGGGTATGGCCAGAAAAACCCGCTGGATGAGTATAAAAAGGAAGGCTACAATCTTTTCCTGAATATGGTTGAGATGGTTAAAGACCAAACGGTAAAAACCCTAATGCGTGTTCGTATTGTGCAGGAAGATGATGTCGAACGTCTGGAAGAAGAGCGGCGTCAACGTCAGCTTCAGCAGCAGGAACAGGCAAAGTTGAATCAGGGCGCAGCCGGTGAAGAGGCTCCTGCACAACAACCTGAAAAACGCGAAGGGGACAAAGTTGGTCGAAATGCTCCCTGTCCTTGCGGGTCTGGTAAGAAATACAAAAAATGTTGCGGCAGGCCTAACTGAGTTAACACCATATCTGGATAAATCAGACCTGAAATCCTGCACTGTAATAAACTACAGGTGCAGGATTTCGTATTGAACAGTTTCAGGTTTCCCTCTTACTATCCGTGCAATTTCTCCGGGTTCATCAAGTGCCGTTCCATGTGTTTGAGTTCGTCAATTCCGGAAACAATGATTTTAGGATCAGAGAGCAGATGTTTTGCTGAAATTTTATTCTCATAGTCCATTTTGGAAAGAATATGTTTAATACAGTTGATTCTTGCCGTCTTCTTCACATCGGAGCGTATAATAGTCCAGGGAGCTATTGTGCGGTTGGTTTCCGATAACATCTGGAATTTACGGACGGAGTATTCGTTCCAGTACTTTTGGGCAAGGTTATCAACAGGAGAGAGTTTGTACTGTTTGAGCGGATCTTCTTTTCGGGCGTCAAAGCGTTCTTTCTGTACATCCTTTGAAACAGAAAAATAGAATTTGAATAACTTGATACCATCTTTTACCAGTAACTCCTCGAGCATGGGGACATCTTTTAAAAAACGTTTGTTTTGCACATCGGTACAGAAATTCATTACCGGTTCGACCATGGCACGGTTATACCAGCTGCGATCAAAAAGTACCATTTCACCAGCTGCTGGTAAATGTGGTGTGTAGCGCTGAAAATACCACTGGCTGCTTTCTGTCTCATTTGGCTTAGTCAGGGCAACAATACGGGTATTTCGAGGGTTCAGGTTGGCGGTGATACGTTTTATTGTCCCACCTTTTCCTGCTGCATCACGGCCTTCGAAGATCATCAGCATTCGTTCACCACTTGCCTGCATATGACGTTGCAATTTCATTAATTCGATCTGCAGGCTGCGTAGTTCTGCTTCATAGGCCAGGTGCCAATTCTTCACACACACTGCAGTTTTCCCTTTTCCGGGTTTTCTTCCTTCGTTTCTTGATGCGGTTCCTTCAAGAAGCTTAATTTTTTTACAACTAATCTGTTTTTGGGGCTTATTTTTCTTTTTGTTTTTATTGTCAGACATATGGAACTCCCGGGAAAAAGATAAAGGAATAAAAAATAATTACATAGGGTAAATAATGGGCGCAAGTTCACCTGTCAGCTTAACGGCACACCATATTGTTTTTTCTGTTTTTTCATGAGTTTCAATTCACGTTTACCTTCAATAACGATGTCGTCGTCTACCTTAAAGGAGAGACTCCTGCTGCGTCCCCTATATTTAGTAGAGTTCAGAATAAGTTTCATTGTCTCTCTTCTTGCCATATGTTTATCGTCAGAGCGAATAATATACCATTTAGAGGTGTCAGTGTGCGTTTTTTGGAGGAGGATTTTTTTCTTTTTGGTGAATTCATCCCACAGGTTTTGCGCCTGCAGATCTACTTCGCTGAGTTTCCATTGTCTGAGAGGATCATTCTGCCGGCGTTCAAAGCGTTTAGCCTGTTCCTCTTTACTCACAGAAAAATAGAGTTTTAGGAGGATGGTTTTCCCGGCATCAAAGATAAAGTTCTCCTCGTAGGTTGTTACTTTCTTCAAGAAACGTAAGTATTGAGCCTTGGTACAAAACCCCATTACAGGCTCTACCATTGCACGATTATACCAGCTCCGATCAAAGAGAACGATTTCACCTGCATGGGGAAAACGTTCAATATAACGTTTCATATGCAGTTCACTTTTTTGTAAGTCGTTGGGCTTTCCAAGTGCTTCAACCCGGTAATGTTTTTCGTTCATATAACGGGTAACACGCCGGATTGTCCCGCCTTTACCGGACGCGTCGCGACCATCAAAGAGGATGATCATTTTTTTGCCAGTTTTTTCAAGGTGGGCTTGCATCTTGATCAGTTCAGCCTGGTAGGGTTTCAGCTCCTCAGAGTTGTAATATTTGAGAAGGGTTGCTTCAACAATTTCTTCTTTGTGTCTGTCCTTTAAAATAGTAAGGATTTTTCTGCTTTTTTCTGTAGGCGCGTGCGTCTTGAAATTTTTGTCAAGTTTGTGCACAACTTTACGAATGATTGCAGTGCTTCCAAGATGCTCTGCCTGAGAGCTGGTTTTTTTCTTTTTGGGTCCCATAATTTAACTCACCAATGATGGCATCGTAAAAACTAATTACCTGTTTCGTAAGCCATCTTACATTTAACCTTTTTAGGCGTTTATCAACTTTGAATGTTTCTCTTTATTTAGGGTAGCAGAATGCTAAGGGAAAGATCAACTGATTTTCGTATTAAAATTGCAGCAGGCCTAATTCAGTTTTTTCCCCAGCTGATACATTTTTTGATAAATTTTCGGTAGTTTTTGTCTGCCAAGTTCTTTGGTTGTCTCATCAATAAAATAGGGGATCCTGTAGTGGGTAATGTTCATTTCCAGATCGTTCAACGACAATACAGCGCAAGAACTGGCAGGGTTTGAGTCAAACATACGACCAACACTGCCGGGATTGATAAAATGCGTGTCTCCTACTTGTTTATGATAGGGCATATGTGAGTGTCCTGTAACAATAACAGGGCATGGGCAGCAGGATGCGAGTTCTCTAAAACGTGTTAATTCCGTATCTGGAAAGAGAAATTCGTTGGGGTGCTCAGGACTTCCGTGATAGAGGCAGATGTCCGAAAATTTCGTATGCAGTATATATGATTTTTTGAGGGAACAGAGATATGTGCTGGATTGTAAATCCAATTGATTAGCCGTCCATGTATACATGATTCGTTTCTCTGGTTTGTTGGGCTTTTTAAAGCTTTTGCCACGAAGAAGCTTTTTTACTTTTCTGTCTGTGTTACCAACAATAGAGTATACCTTATTGGCTTCAAGCCAGTGCAGTGTTTCGTTGGGGAAGGGGCCATAGACCAGAGAATCACCACAATTACAGATGGCATCAAAGGATGCTTCCCTAAAATGGGTAATAATTGCCTTCAGTGCCGGGAAGTTGCCATGGATATCTGAAAGGAGGAGGATTCTCATTCCGGCTTACAGTAGTGGGCTGATAATAAGAGCAGCATTTTCAAGGAAGCGCACCTTGAAGTTTCGGTTATTCAGTTGCTCAAGGGTAAGGGGCGAAGAACTGAGCTCATATTCTGCCTGCATTTGCCGCAGTTCTTTGGTGAATTTTTGATTGTAAATAAAGAGGGTGGCTTCAAAATTAAGCCAGAAACTGCGCATATCAATATTCACCGAACCAAAAAGAGCAAACGTATCATCTACAGTGATTGTTTTAGAGTGCAGTAAACCGCCCTTGAACAGTTTAATAGTGATTCCACTCTCAAGCATATTTTCAAAACGTGCATAGCTTGCATAATGGACAAGTTTCGAATCGTTTTTTTCGGGGATGATAATGCGAACATCTACACCACGACGGGCTGCAGACTGAAGAGCCGTAAGAATCGACTCATCCGGAACGAAGTAAGGCGTGGTCAGGGTAATATGATTCCTGGACGCATAGATGGTAGTGAGGAGCAGCTGGTGAATTGATTCCTGCAAAAAAGAAGGCCCGGAAGGTACAAGTTGTACAGGAATATCACCAGCCCTTGACTGGTGATTAATGTCAGCAATGGAACGGACGTGTTGAATGCCCTCATTCAGTGATCGGGAATCTATTTCCTTCCGGTCTGTTTCAAGGAACCAGTCACTGATAAAGGTTCCGGCTAATGCTTCAACAACGGGTCCCTGAATACGAACCATTGAATCAATCCATTGGCCAACCCCTGAGTCCTGTTTGAAAAAACGCGGATCAACCATATTCTGGCTGCCGGTGTAGGCAATTTTACCATCAATGACCACGATTTTACGATGGTTTCGAATATCTATGCGTACAAAAAGAGCTTTAAAAAAACCAGCGGGTAAGGATTCAAGAACTCGTACCCCCGCAGTACGCAGGGTCTGAATCTGTCTTCCCCGTAAAAAAATCTTTGAGCCAATGCTGTCCACAAGAATGCGACAGGTCACCCCCCGTTTTGCTGCACGAATAACTGCCGCAACAACATCGTCGGTAGTACCCCCTTTATGCCAGATATAAAATTGCAGATGACAAGTGGATTTTGCAGCATCAATATCACTGATAATGGTACGGATAAATTTTTCGGGTTTTTCTATAAGCTCAAGAGCGTTGCCGTCCATTGCGGGGATACCAACAATACTATCGGCCTGCTTGTGGATAGGTTCGAGTTCAGGGGAGAGGGTGGACCAGTTGACAGGCGCAATGTTACGAAGTGATGCTATCCAGCTGTGGTAATGGCCTAAGGCTTCCTGTGCCCGCCTGGCTCTGGTGTCACCTATCCTGTTTTCACCAAAGAGCAGATACACAAATGCTCCGAGAAAGGGGACCAGGAGTATGATAATCAGCCAGGCCAGGGTTACTCCATATTGGCGTTGACGCATTATTACCCTGACGCAGAGACCAAACCGAATAAGTAGATCTGCCAGTGGGATGAAGACAGCAAGAAAGTAATTTCCAAAATGTAAAGTCTCTGTTTCCATTGTAAGCTCAGTTTACACTGCTCTCTTAAAATGTAAAAGGGCTTATTTTTCACTGGCATTAATCATTCTTAGAATGCTACTATGCAGGTTTTAAGGTATTAATTTTCTAAGGATAAAAGAAATGAAAATCAAAGGATTCTCAACATCGGCTGTTGCAGCCGGAATTCGATATCAGGATCGACTGGATCTTGCTCTTATTTATAGTGACACGCCTGCCGTAACCGCTGGTGTATTTACAGAAAACCAGGTTAAGGCCGCTCCCGTTCTTATCGACAAAGACCGTCTGAAACAAGGACGTGCACAGGCAATTCTTGTCAACTCCGGAGTGGCGAATGCATGCACCGGAAAAGCAGGAATGACTGCGGCTTTGTTAACCAGCTCGCTACTCTCTTCGCGGCTTGATATTGAGGATGAGATGGTGTTACTTTCCTCCACAGGCGTTATTGGAGAACAGTTAAATCTTCCGGCTTTCCGTGCATCCATGGATGAACTTGTTGAGGGACTGTCCGATGATAATTTTGCAGATGTTGCCAATGCTATCATGACCACCGACACCGTGCCAAAACTTGTCAGCCGTTCTGTTATGATAGGAGATCATGAGGTCAAATTTATGGGAATGGCAAAGGGTGCCGGAATGATTATGCCCAATATGGCCACCATGCTTTCCTTTGTGATTACCGATGCTCAAATCTGTTTCCCCGAATTACAGACCTCTTTGCGTGAGGCAACGAACACAACCTTTAATCGTATCAGTATTGATGGTGATACCAGTACCAATGATATGGTGCTGGTAATGGCCAACGGAACTTCCTCCAATGCCTGGATTGATGAAGATAATCCCCTGGACAGACAGATTTTTCAGGATACCCTGGAAGATGTTTTAAAGGATCTGGCATTACAGATTGTCTCAGACGGTGAAGGGGCGACCAAATGTATTACCATAAGGGTTTGTGGCGCAAAAGACGGAAAAGATGCCGAAAAAATTGCCCGCACTGTTGCTAATTCACCCCTGGTGAAGACTGCCTTTTTTGGTGAAGATGCAAACTGGGGCAGGATTCTCGCTGCCATGGGACGTTCCGGCGTACGTTTTAACCCTGATCGTGTCGATATCGCCATAGGTGATGTGGTTCTTGTACGTGATGGCCTGGCCGTTGGCAAAACTGCCGAAAGCGAAGCAACGGCTTTACTCAAAGAGAAAAACATAGCCGTCCGCCTCGACTTAAAAGACGGGGTCGGCTGTGAAGAGATGTACACTTGTGATTTTTCACTGGATTACGTGAAAATTAACGCTGATTATCGTTCATAGTTGAGGGTGGTCAAACGATCAACCTACGGCACAAGTATAAGTATTATAGTTTGAATAACAAAGAGAGATGACGATGGATTTAT
The DNA here is from genome assembly GCA_029935315.1 of Desulfocapsa sp. Classification (GTDB taxonomy): domain Bacteria; phylum Desulfobacterota; class Desulfobulbia; order Desulfobulbales; family Desulfocapsaceae; genus Desulfocapsa. The sequence continues at coordinate 26,402 of JAOZKN010000015.1, forward strand.
CACTGTTCGGCCAACAGTTTACCGGGAATGCAGGTATTTTGAGTCTGATGGATGACCTGGGCAATGCCCTGGCTTCCGGCGGCGACGATATGGTTATGATGGGTGGAGGAAACCCCGGTCATGTCCCGGCTTTTCAGGCGATCATCCAAAAACGCCTGCAGGAACTCGCTGCTGATACAGACTCATTCAAAAGGCTTATAGGCGTTTACGATCCACCCCGTGGAGAAAAAGATTTTGTTGCAAGCCTGGCAAAGCTGTTGCGCAATGAATATGGATGGGAGGTTGGAGAAAAAAACATAGCTCTCACCAACGGCAGTCAATCAGGTTTTTTCCTTCTTTTTAATATGTTTGCAGGAGCATATGAGAATGGTGAGCAGAAAAAAATACGTCTTCCCCTTGCCCCTGAGTACATAGGCTATGGTGATCTGGGCACCTGCGATTCTTTCTTTGTTTCCAACAGGCCACGCATAAAGCTCCTCGAGGATAACCTGTTTAAGTACCATGTGGATTTTGACAATATGCATGTTGGTTCTGAAACCGGGGCAATCTGTGTTTCCCGCCCGACGAACCCCACAGGCAATGTGCTGACCAATGAGGAAATTGAAAAACTCGATAGCCTGGCAAAGCAGCATGGTATTCCGCTTATCCTCGATAATGCTTATGGCGTTCCATTTCCCGGAATTATCTACACAGAAGCGGAACCGGTCTGGAACGAGAATATAATTGTCTGCCTCTCCCTTTCTAAGCTTGGTCTTCCCGCTGCAAGAACTGGTATTATTGTCGCTCGTGAAGAGATTATTCAGGCCGTGTCAGGGATGAATGCCATTATGAATCTGGCAACCGGTAGCTTTGGTGCCATGCTCGCTCAGGAGATGGTGGAGAGTGGTGAGGTGCTAACGATCAGCCGTGAGATAATAAGACCTTTTTATGAAGAGAAAATGAAAAAGGCACTTACTCTGTTTCACGAAAAACTAGCCGGGACACCGTATAAAATTCACAGCCCTGAAGGCGCCATGTTTCTCTGGCTTTGGTTTGAAGATATGCCAATCAGCAGTCATGAGCTCTATTCCCGACTGAAGAAGAGGAATGTACTGGTTGTTTCCGGACATTTCTTCTTTCCCGGCCTGGAAGAACCATGGCAGCATGAAAAAGAATGTATTCGTGTCACCTATTCTCAGGATGAGGAACAGGTTGCCAGGGGAATCAAAATTATCGCAGAAGAAGTTCATAGAGCCTATTCCTGATGGAGAGAAGCGGAGTGCAGAAAATACTCAAATATACTGGTCTGTTTTATGGAAGCATATTGCTTCTTGCAGGAATCGCACAGGCAGAATGTCTGGAAGGTGACTGCCGCAATGGAATGGGTGTCCTGGTGCATGAGGACGGACGGCGTTATAGCGGTGAGTTTAACGCTGGTGCCATTCACGGAACAGGAGAGTTGAAATATCCTGATGGCACGATCTATCTGGGTGATTTCGTGTTGGGCAGGTTTGACGGAAAGGGCATACTGGTTTCCAGTGATGGTCGCAGGTATGAAGGTGAATTTTCTCAAAATGTAATTGATGGCAAAGGCATTTTGCAGTTGCAGGACGGAAGTACCTACGACGGTGAATTTCTCCTGGGGCGTTTCCATGGCCATGGCACACTGATTTATGCAGATGGCCGCCTGTATGAAGGAGAATTTAGAAGCAATCTCCTTCAGGGACAGGGGAAATTAACGGCTCTGAATGGAACATGGTTTGAAGGCAATTTTCATGAAGGGCAGCCGGCTGGTAAGGGAGTTAAAACCTATGCTGATGGCTCCAGGTACAGTGGCGAGTTTTATGGCGATATTCGTCATGGTCAGGGCCTGTGGGAGGATGTCGATGGAACAAGGTATGAAGGAACATTTGTTAATAATACGTATACTGGATACGGCGTCTTACATTCGCCTGACGGAAGTCAGTACAGTGGAGAGTTCCTCGATAACTTTCCCCACGGTAAAGGAGAATTAACTGATATTGACAACAGTCGTTATGTCGGCGAATTTGTCAGGGGGAAAAAACAGGGTAAAGGTATACTTTATTATGCTGATTCCAGCCGTTATGAAGGTGAGTTTGTAAACGATCTTCCCCAGGGAACAGGGGAGTATTTTTATGCAGATGGGTCTGTCTACAAGGGAGAGTTCCTCGAAGGAAAACAGGATGGACAGGGAACGCTGCAGCGAAATGATGAAAGGAATTATACAGAGGCGCTTGTTGAAGGTAAACCGACAGAGAGTATTACGTCATCTGAAGTTGTTCAGCCTGTAACTGCAAAAGAGAATAAGGAGATACTCCCGGAAAAGAGTACGCCGGTCACGGGGAGCTATCTGATTATCAATGGTAAGTTGTGTCATGTTGCTGACAATAAATCGGTAAACGGCAGGGTTAATTATCTGTTTAGCAATGGTATTTATTATAATGGAGAAATGAAGCAAGGTATTATGGACGGCTTCGGTGCCATTGAATATGTTAATGGTGATCACTATGAAGGGGATATTAGTAAAGGAGAAATCCAGGGTAATGGCATGTATACCTACACTAATGGTCGTCGTTATGAAGGGCAGTTTCATGGGGGCGTAAAAGAGGGGAGTGGGGTGTTTACCTACCCAGACGGTTCTCGTTATGCAGGACAATTTGAAAATGGCCATTTTTCCGGAAAGGGAAGTTATTTCTTCAACAACGGTAGCCAATATGAGGGGAATTTCAAACTGGGCCGATTTGAAGGCATCGGTAAATTGATATATGCAGATGGTGGTACCTTTGAGGGTGACTTTAAGGATGATATGCCTCACGGTGAAGGAGTACTACTCTCCAGTGACGGGAGTCGTTATGATGGTGAATTTGAAATGGGTCGCAGAACCGGCTATGGGAAACTGACCACTCCCAAGGGGAAGGTTTACGAAGGGCAATTCAGGAACGACGAATTTATACAATAAGGAGAGTTATGCGCTGGAGTTACAAAACCACCCATTTCAGTATGAAAAAAGAAGGAATTCTAGGCAATGCTTTTCTGGATGAGGCCGAAATCGAGGCTACTTTGAATGAATTTGGCTTAGCCGGGTGGGAGCTTGTTTCACTCATGGAAGTAAATGATGGATTAATTGCTGTTTTTAAACAACCCTTTTCAAAAAACATAGCTCCTGTTTATGAGACAACACATGGAGATGCATTGCAGCAATCCCAGAATGTGACAGAGATGCCCGGACAGACAGTGCAGGCGGCACCTCCTGCACCTGTTGCTGGCAGTGATACCCCGCCAACCGATGAAGATGTTGGTGCTATTAAAATAATGTAGGGACTTTCATGGTTGTGTAGAAACTACACAACGGGATGTGCGTGTGGGTAAAAAAGAACCATCTTTCTTTGTCTGTCTGACGGCAATACAGTCCTATCTTTTCGCAAAGTACATAAAAACAGTATGTTAGCTGTTTTCGTGTAAGTTGGCACGTATGTTGTAACATATAACGTAAATGAAATAACAAACTTCATTTTCTTCCCCTCCCTTTTAACCCCTCTGGTCTGTTCCAGAGGGGTTTTTTTTTGCCTTTTAATATGTGCGCTGTACGTTCTGGTGTAGGTTCTGTTTTTTTGACCACATGATATTGTATAGTGTGAGGAGAAAGTCGTTGACAAGAAGATCTGTTAATTATATGCTCTTTTTATTCAGGTGTCCTGCTGATCACTTTTACATAACTGAGGACTGAAAAGGGAACTTCGTGAAAATCGAAGACGGGCCCGCCGCTGTAATCGGAAATATTAACTGCTATAGCCACTGATCGATTTATTGGGAAGGCGCCGTTAATCAACAATCCGAAAGTCAGAAGACCTGCCTGAACAATAGAGTATTTGCCGTCGAGGAATATCGGTATAAACTGATCTTATGGATATGCAGGGAAATCCCAGGTCTGAATAACGGCCTGGGATTTTTTTGTTTTCAGGTCATTCACACTGTTGTTTGAGGAGGTAGTGAAATGGTTCTTCGGGAAAAAAGTGTTACTAAGCTTGTTTTATTGCAGGTAAAGGATTGGGATTCTTTTCAAGTGTTAATGCGTCAATTTTTATAAGGAGTATGCATAGGTACTGTTAAATCCTGCTTGCAGGGTTTAACAGTACCTAACTCCACTGACCCTGTGAATTTATGAGAACATACTCCCCAGTTGGAAAACCAGTACCGAAGCAATAAAGGCGAAAATGGTATTAAAGGTCATGGAAAAAAGGGCCCACTTCCATGAGGATTCTTTGGCAATACAGACGACTGTTACAAAGCAGGGCGCATAAAACATAATAAAAATTAATGCGGAAACAGCGACCACTGCATTCCAGTGTGGATCTTTTACCAGCCTGTCGCCAAGAGAGCTTGCCTTGTCAGCTTCTATTACTCCCATTGAGTATACTGTGCCAAGGGTAGATATAATGACTTCCTTGGCTGCAAATCCGCCAAGCATCGCAATATTCGTACGCCAGTCAAAGCCGGCATAACTGGATACTGGTTCAAAAAAGAGGCCGACTTTCCCAGCGATTGAATTTCTCAGGGTCGCAGCGGATTCTTCCTGATTGATACCAGTCAGTGCATCCTGTAACTTTTCAGTTTGTTTTGCCAGTGTTTCCGTTATTTCCAGGCGTTGACTTTCATACAGGTCCTGTTCCGATTGAGGAAGTCCGGGGAAAGTCATCGAGGCCCAGAGTAAAATAGAGATCCCTAAAATAACCGTCCCCGCCTTTTTTATATACTGCCAGGTCCGTTCCCAGGTATGAATAACCAGACCACGAAAGGTAGGAAAGCGATAAGGGGGGAGTTCCATTACAAAGGGAGTTGCCTCACCACGTAACACCGTCATCCGCAAAAATTTGGCGGCAACAAGGGCCACCAGCCAGGCAAGCATTGTGAAAAGAAACATATACAAGGCCTTGTGTTCGGTAAAAAATGCTCCAATTAAGAGAACAAGGACCGGTACTTTTGCGCCACAGTTCATAAAAGGTACGGTGAGCAGGGTGGCCATACGCTCTTTGGGCGAGCGAAGGGTTCGTGTGGCCATAACGCCGGGAACTGCACATCCTCCTGCAATTCCACCAGAGACAATAAATGGCATCACAGAGGAACCGTGCAGGCCAAAGAAGTGGAAAACACGGTCCATCATAAAGGCAACCCGTGCCAGATAGCCGGAGTCTTCAAGGACTGCTATGCCAAAAAACATAAACATAATTAAGGGAACGAAGCCAAGAACACCCCCCACACCGTCGATAACACCAGAAATAATCATGGATTTCAACAATCCATCGGGCAGGGTGTTTTCAACCACTCCTCCAAGCCAGCCAAACAATGCTTCCATCCAGGAGACGGGCAGTTCGCTCCAGGAAAAGGTAAACTGATAGAGGCCAAAAAGAATGGCTAGCATAATTACAGGACCAAGAAGACGGTTGGTAAGTACTTTGTCAATCTTATCCGAAGTATAGAGGCGGTCTGTATCAAATTTATGGGTAAGAACACCTTGCCTGAGAATTGCCTTGATAAAGCCGTAACGATGATCGGCAATTATGGCCTCAGGGTAGACGTCCATGGTGGCTTGAAGATGGTCAGATGTTTTACTTACAATTTCTTCAAGTTTCCGGGCAGTTTCGGGGGCGGCAGCCTGTCCTTTTCTGAGCATTTCATCGTCATGCTCAAGGTATTTTATTGCTGTGAACCGGGCAGGGTAGGCTGATGAGAGGAAGGATGTCTGCTCAATGGTTGCGATGAGTTCCATCAGACTTTCGTCAAGGTCTTCACCGTATGAGATATCCCTTGGTTCCATGGTTTTTGAAGATGCCGCAACCTCGAGGGCCTGGGAGATAAGTTCTTTTGTACCCTTGCCGGATCTGGCAATAATCGGGACTATTGGAATCTCCAGCAATTCGGACAGTTTTTCCACGCGAATTTCAATTCCACGATCTTTGGCAACATCCATCATGTTCAGGGCAATGATGACAGGAAGCCCCATTTCAAGGAATTGAGTGCTCAGATATAAATTTCGTTCGAGGTTTGAAGCGTCTACAATATTGACCACCACATCAGGTTTTGCAGTGGTGAGGAAGTCACGACTTACAACTTCCTCAACAGAATAGGCTGTAAGAGAGTAGGTTCCGGGAAGATCTGTTATACTGATCTGTTGCCCGTCTTGATGAAAAGAGCCCTCTTTATGGTCTACTGTAATTCCAGGATAATTCCCCACATGTTGTCTGGCTCCGGTGAGGTGATTAAAGAGTGTTGTTTTACCGGCATTGGGGTTGCCGGCAAGAGCCATGGTGATCGGTTTGTTGCCCATTTTTATTATTTTTACTGTTTTTCTTTTCTGCTTTTGCAATTGTCAGTGCTGCAAGCACTGCACCCGCATCCACAAGAGATGGTTTGAGAGGGATCAATGGCCTGACGGAATTGATAATAAAGTTTTCGACCAATGAAAAAGAGTGCAATGGCTACGATAATTCCAGTGAGTATGTTTTGCCACATGGGAAACCTCAAATGTTAGTCAAGACTAAGTGTGAAGCCAAAAAAAAACAAAACCTTGATATACTAGATAGTTTCAACAATAATATTGCTGCTGGTATTCTGATCAATACTGAGAGTACCACCATGAATCTTCAAAAGACATTGCGAACCACCCTGGGAACAAATAAGCTCAGCCTCCTGACCGGGTAGAACACCAAGGGCAGCCATTTTTGCACACTCTTTTCTGTCACCGGTTAGCTTACAAATCTTCAGCTTACCGGCCTGACAGGTCTCTGAGAGAGGGCCATGGTGTCGTTTGCATCGTTTCCCTTGCTTACACTGCTGCAGTTTATGGGCAAGAGAGCAACATTTTTTATTGAGTTTTTGTATTGTCATTTTCTGCTCCACTAAAGACATCTTTTAGGTACAACAAACAATATGCGCTGTCAATAAGAATATCAAGGGGCTTGAGTAATTTAGGTCCCACTTAAATGATAAAAGATGGTACTACAAAGCGTGATGATTGAAATGATTGATGCATTTGGGGTACACTCTTGACGAGTGTGAATGATTTTTTGAGACCATGTCAGCCGACTATTTTGACCTGATGGCAGGTGATAATGCAATGAAGAAGGAACAATCACAGCAAAAACTTGCAGAGGCCAGAAAACGTGCTGCTGTTTCCATTGGCCTTAATCTTTTTCTTGCCCTTGGAAAAGGTGTGGCAGGCATATTGTCAGGTTCTGCTGCTCTGTTGGGCGATGCAATTCATTCCGCCACAGATGTCGTTGCCTCCACCGCTGTTTTCCTCGGTATCTGGGTGGCAGGGCGTGAGCACCCATCTTTTCCTTATGGACTCTACAAAGCTGAAACTGTTGCCTCGCTTGCTGCTTCTGTCGCCATAATTCTTGCAGCTTATGAGATAGGCAGGCAGGCTGTTTTTGGGGTAGCAAGTCTTCCTGATGTGACTATTGCACTCCCTGTTGCTGCGCTTTCATTGCTCATTGCCCTTGGTTTTGGGCTGATGCAGTTACGTGCCGGGAAAAGACTAAATTCCCCTGCGCTTTTAGCGGATGCAAGGGATTATCTTGCCGACTCGCTGTCAACTGCAGTCGTACTCATAAGTTTACTAGTCGTTCCTTTTGGCTATAATATTGACAGAATTGCGGCTGGAATAGTGTCTCTTTTTGTCTTTATTGCTGGTGGCCAACTATTTGTCAATGCCTTGAAAGATCTGTTGGATGCAGCCATTGACAGGGAAACAGAAAGGGAAATCATCACTTTTGTTGAAGATTATCCTCGAATCAGCCGCGTAAAAAAATGTTTCAGCAGAAAAGCAGGCGGGCGATTTCTTGTGGATATGGATGTTGAATTACGAACACCATCCCATAAGATCGCAGATCTTGTGGCTGATCGACTTGAAGAGGAATTACTGGTTGAATTTCCAGGTTTGGTTCTGGCTCGTATCCGGCCCCATTATGCCGCCGGCGTCTTTATGAAAAGGGTTGTGCCGGTGGAAAGCCCTGAAGGGGAATACAGCCATCATTTTGCCACCTCCCCCTGGTTTCTTGTCGAGACCATGACCATTGATGGAAAGGAAGTGAAAAAACGGGAATTTATAGAGAATCGCTATAAAGACGCGGAAAAGAAAAAGGGATTGCTCGTTGGACGCTGGTTGTTAAAACTGAACCCAGATGAAGTTGTAGCTGAGGATAACGAAAGCGTGGCGCTGGAACTTCTCAAAGAATCAGGTGCCGAGATTATTCATCCCTCAACGTTGACTTCAACTATGATATGATCGGCCTCATTATTGCGAAGGGTCAAGGTTCCACCCATTACGCGAAGTGCGACGGGATCATAAAGCGGTGCACGTCCCTGTATGGTAATGTCGGTACCGGGAACCAGGCCCATCTCCCGGATACGCCGGCCAAGTACACCACCAATTTTTACTGACTTGATAGTGCCGGTTTGTTTTTCTTTCATTTTTCGTAAATTAATTTCGCTCATGCATCCTGCCTGCAGTAATTTGGTTGTCTGGTATGTGAAAATTGCCTTTATAGCTCTGGCGAGGGATCCTGTCAAGCCCCTTTGCCGCGTATATGTCTATCGCACCCACGGGAGGACATATCGTATGAATTTATGACGCTAATTTTTCAAGATAGCTGTCGTAGGCATTTTTTAAGCCAGACTGTAAATCAAATTCCGGTTTCCAACCCAGGGTATTGATCCTGTCTGTATTAAGAAGTTTCTTAGGGGTTCCATCAGGTTTGGACGAGTCAAAAACTACCTCACCTTCAAAACCAATAGCTTTCTTTATCATCTCTGCGGTTTCTGCAATACTTTGATCTGTTCCTGTTCCTACGTTTAAGAAAGAGGTTTTCATATTCCCGGAGTCAGGAGTAAACAGGGATTGATCAAGATTCATGGTGAAAATGCAGGCGATGGCCATATCATCAACATGGAGAAATTCACGGTAGGCCTGACCCGTACCCCAGAGAATTACACGTGCCTTTGCAGCTTGTGAGCTAAGGGCTGTGGATTGGGCATTAAGCCCGATGGCATCTTTGATATCTTCAGGGATCGAACCATAGATAGCTTCATCTTTGCGGATTGTCTGCAGATCACCTTGCATTGCGAGTTTAGCCAGATGGAACTTGCGAATCATGGCTGGAACGACATGACTGTTTTCCAGGTGGTAATTATCACCGGGGCCATACAGGTTGGTTGGCATAACTGAACGGTAGGATGTCGCATACTGACGGTTATAGGCTTCGCACATTTTAATACCAGCTATCTTGGCCAGTGCATATGGTTCGTTTGTCGGTTCAAGTACACCGGTGAGAAGGTATTCCTCTTTTATGGGCTGCGGGGCCATTTTCGGATAAATACAGGAACTGCCAAGAAACAACAGGTTTTTGATACCAGCTTGATAGGCACCGTGAATAATGTTGGTCTGAATCATGGTGTTGCTATAGATAAATTCTGCAGGATAGGAATAATTTGCGTGGATTCCTCCAACTTTTGCGGCTGCAAGGACTATGGCATCAATTTTTTCTGTGGAAAAGAAATCGTTTACAGCCTGCTGATTACATAGGTCAAGTTCTTTATGGGTTCTTGTAATAATACACTCAGGATCGTGGCCTATGCTTAACAGTCTTCGTATGATTGCAGAACCGACCATACCCCGATGGCCGGCAATAAAGATCCTGGTCTTCATTTTATTTTTCATTGATATCTTTTACCTGTATTTGTTTA
>JAOZKN010000079.1 GCA_029935315.1 Desulfocapsa sp.
ACCAACTCCAGAGGCTTCAGTGTTGCCATCAACCTGTAGATCAAACCGGCCTAAGTCACTATTTGGCACCAGAATTTTTACAACCTCAAGTGTGCCTATATCTAAATTGTTGGAGATTACACACACTATATCATCATCAGTTCCAATATTTACATTTTGAGGAGGCGTACCATTTGCGACAATGCTTCCCACCCCATTATTGTCCCTGCATTCCATGCTGGCAACGTAATGTGACAAATCGGTTCCGGCTCCACCAGCTTCTCCTACATCATAATTACCAGTCTGCAGGGTGATTTCACCGGTGGTTCCGCCATCTCCAACATTAGCTACCCGTGTAACACTATCTAGTTGAAGATTAAAGACACCACTATCAGATACCGGTATAAGGGCCTTTTTAATTTCAATTCTACCAGTATTGATTGCATATTGGAGACCATAATAGAAACCACTGTTAACATCAGTAACATCTATGGTGTTATAGGTTGTATCTCCCGTAGCGGTATCAACCCCGAAATGTGCCCACTTGTTTCCAGTACCTGGGTTATAACGCCCCACAAAGAGGAATTGATTGTCAAAAGGGTTCAGCGTACTCACCCCCTGATAAGTGGTAATGGAAACGCCGCCACCTCCAATGGTGGTGGTTCCAAGGATAGTTATAGTTCCATCAGTGGGATCAATGGTGACCAGGCGGCGTTCAGCCCCTTCAAAAATCAGACCATATAATACGGACTCAAATTCATCATATTCCAGACTGGCAATCGCATTGTAATTTACGCCAACAAGCGCTGCTGATGTCGCGGTTCCGGTTGTTGTATCTACAGTATAAATTGCACCTGGGATGCCTCCTGGACTGCCAAGAAAATAAAATGCTCCCTGATTGCTTGAGCCGGCAACAACTCCTCCTATGGTGCCAAGGGGTGCAGCGATTGACCCAGCAAGATAGGTGACTGTACCATTGGTGGGATCTATTGTTGCAAGTCTTCTGCTCCCTGGGCTTGCACTTGGGTCGATAAGTCCATACAGAACATCGGTTTCATCGTCAAACCAGATCCCCACAACGGTGTTATAGGTACCCTCAGAGAGTATCTGAGCAGAGGTTGCTATTCCTGTTGAAACGTCCACAGTGAAAATTTTGGAAAGACTATCCGATTCCGTCTGTCCAATAAAGTAGAATACAGCATCACTCATATTATATGCGGTGATATTTGAGGAGGTACTTATATTTCCCCCCTCAATTGAACTATCCGTTCCAAGCAAAGTAATGTCACCGGACAGTTCAATTGTGCCGAGCTGCCTGTTCCCCGGATCACTGTTGGGATTAAAGAGACCATATACAGGTTGGTCTACAACAAGAGCTCTAATCACAATATCTTTAATTTCAATCTTTTGGGTTCTCGCAGTACTATTGCCAGCTTCATCCTCTGCCTTCCATACTCTGTCGATTCTGGTTTGAAATAGACCTGGCCCATTTACTGTGTTGTCGGAGTAGGTAATAAGAATATTGGGCGTTGCAGTTACATTATCCGTTGCCGTTGGGCTCCCAGTATCTGCAGGGTCGGTGCTGTCTCCATTATTTATCACAAGATCAGCAGGGAATGGTTCATCAAAGACTGGAGCGGTCTCATCAATGAAAATGGTGGTGCAGGTCTGATCTGGAAACGACACGTCAATATCAGGATCATCCGTCATCGCAGAAATAAGCCCTGTACCGAATACTTCACCCTGATTGCAGACGACTGTATCCATACCATCAAATGGGTCCTCTACCAGAACATCAAAAGTGATGGTTACCACTCCTCCTACAGGGAGAGGTCCCATGTTCACGACCACACCTGTATCTCCGGCTGTGTTCCCTGTAGTGACAGCACCCTGTGAAGTTGTAACTGAGCTGACCACCAATTGGGTGTCTTCATCCGGAGTATCGGTAAAACTTGCCGCGACAGCAGCGTTGCCCGGAACAGTAATAGTGTATCTGAGAGTGTCCCCCGGATCAGCTTGACTATTACTGTTGTTATCAATCTGCAGACTATCTGTTTTCTCAACTCCTGAAATAATTGACATTACTCCCAGTTGATCAATTTCCGCTACAAGTCCACCAGTTAATTCCATCATCATGGCACCAATTGAAGCAAAATCTGCCCCACTGCCTTCTAAGATTAAAAAACTGGCATACGGGATTATAACTTCTACAGGTGACGGAGAAGCCAGTTGATTAATAACAAACTGAGATGAGTGAACATCTTCTTCCTCGCCAGAGTAAACGTTAAGCGTAATATCTCCAGCACTACCAACAGAATTTAATATCAATTTAAACGCATCATATACTTCATCCCCTAAATCATTCTCCTTAAAATTCGTTGGCCCTAACCCCTCTGGATTAACGGGATCAAATGTTTCACCAGTCCTGTCCCACAGCAGTTGAAGTATTCCAGTCGGTTCAGCCGAGCCATCAAATGTCAAGACTCCACTCTCATCTTCTGTTACCGTGAAATTTGATGGTGTTCCAATGAGATTGAGTCCTCTCACTCTACCAATCATGGTTCCTTCGACTGTTAAGGGATTTTCATCCTCAAGACTACTTTCCATTTCAGAATCAAATGCATCTAACACTGCAGAGTCTAATCCAAAAACATTAAATGCTGTTAAGTGAATGAAAAACAGAACGATAAAAGGTATAGAAAATCTTTTGAGAAATTGATGCGAAGAAGAACCTGTTACACCAATAGTATTGACTGTAGATAAATAAAATGTATCCATCCCGATTCTCCTTTATTTTTTATTGGGTTAACAAAATGTGATAGGTAATAAGTAATAGGTCATAAGAAATCGTTTCCTTAGGGTTTGCTAAAAAATAGGGCTGTGCCCAGTAATTTCCAACCTCTTCTATCTGTATATCACTTTTTCCGGCACAAATCCAAGTGATAAGAATTCGCTTCCTGTCACGAAAGTACCAAAGGGGAAAACATGCTCCCAGCCACCTAAACACCACTCTAAGGTGAGCTAAAACCAGCACTGCTATGCAGCTTTTGTAGCCTTTCGTCTTCAAAAGCCCTTAATGCTATATCTTGGAATAAATTAGAGAGGATCGCAGTGGCAAGGTTAATGACTGATGAAAATCTGGGATTTGACCTTTTTCCGAGAAAGCCAGATTGACGGTTCTGGTTGAGGGGAGAAATGTTGATTTTCCGAATTCAGGCAAATATGTCTTTTCAAGACGTACCCGAATGTTTTCCGGGAACGAGAGTCACATGTTTGGGAATTGCAGAAATATCACTCTCATTTTTCAACATCGACAAAAAAACGATCCAGCACGGCAATAAACGGTTCTAACAGCGTAATCACATCTTGCAAAGCCAATGCAATTTCTTTGCTGCCGCCCTCATCACAAAGCATTTCCAACTGCTGGGCTGCTTCCACAACATCGCCTGCACCAATATTAGCGGCATTTGCCTTGAGGGTATGGGCCGAACGAACGGCAGCGCTGGGATCATCGTCCTGTTGCGCGGCCTTGAAACTCCTGCTGAAATCTCGTTGACTGTCCAGGAACATGCCAAGCATCTTCTGGTAAAACTCAAGGTCATTAGCACATCTTGCCAATCCTGCTTCAAAATCCAGGCCGACAATATCCTTAAGTGGGTTGAAGGGCTGTTGTGCATTTCCTTCATCAACCTGCGAGTTCACCACTGTAACCAGGGCCGCCGGTGTAATCCACCGTGCCATAGTATTGAGCATCTCCTTCTGCCTAAACGGCTTACCGATATGGTCATTCATACCTGCGACTTCGGCCTTTTCCCTGTCGCTTGCCATGACATTGGCGGTCATGGCAAGAATGGGAAGATTACTGAATCCAGGTAGTTTTCTAATCGCCCTGGCAGCGGCATAGCCGTCCATGACCGGCATCTGCACATCCATTAACACCCCGTCAAACTGCTCTGTTTGCAGGATATCCAAAGCCTCTTGACCATTCCACACCTGGGTAACCTTCATGCCTTCACGCACAAGCAGTGACACTGCCAGTTCCTGATTCATCTCGTTATCCTCCACCAGCAGGATCTTTGCACCCCACAAGCCGGAATGTTTTTTCCCTTCTTCCTGCTCTGACACAATCTGATCGGCATCGCCCAGAGACAGTGGCAGGGTAAAGATAAAGCTGGAACCCTTACCAGGCACACTCTCCACAAATATAGTACCACCCATAAGCTCGACCAGTTTTTTACTGATGGACAGCCCCAGCCCGGTTCCGCCAAATTTACGGGTGGTGGAGCTATCAGCCTGGCTGAACGATTGAAACAGGTTGACCTGATGCTCCGGGGGGATGCCGATACCGGTGTCGGCCACACAAAATTGCAGAGTAACACCATCCTGCTGCTGTTCAATCAGCTCAGCGCTGATTGTCACTTTTCCCTCAGAGGTAAACTTAACCGCATTATTAGCAAGGTTGATCAAAATCTGCCCCAGGCGCAGAGGATCACCTTTAAGCACTTTCGGCACATTGGCAGCAATGCCAACACCAAACTCCAGCCCCTGAACTTCAGCCTTGATCTCTATAATGGTCGCAAGATGGTCAAATACGGATTGCAGGTTAAAATCAATCAGTTCAATACCCAGTTTACCCGCCTCAATCTTGGAAAAATCAAGAATATCATTGATAATACCAAGCAACGCTTCGGCTGAAAAATGCACCTTGTTTATATAATTTTTCTGTTCCGGTTTGAGATCCGTTTGCAGGGCCAGTTGGGACATGCCGATAATGGCATTCATCGGGGTGCGAATTTCATGGCTCATATTGGCAAGAAATTCGGACTTGGCCTGACTGGCCGCCTCGGCCTGCTGCTGCGCATCTATCAACTGCTGCTCCATTTTCTTTTGTTCGGTAATGTCAGTGACAAAACCGTGCCACAGCACAGAGCCATCCGAGCGCCGTTCAGGGAGCGAATTACCAAAGAACCATCTTACCTTGCCATCCTTATTATATGCCCGAAACTCACATTTCCAGGGGTTGAGGGTGTCTGCAGATTCCTGAATAGAGATCATGAATTTATCAAGATCATCCAGGTGTACGACTGCAAAAATATTGGCGGCATCCTCCTGAGCCTCTTCAGGCGACACCCCGAACAAACCGCTAATTACATCACTGACATAGGGAAAGTTGGCACTGCCATCCGTATGTTGTTCAAATTGATAGACCATCCCCGGCAATCGGGTGGCGATCTTCTGCAAACGGGTAGAAAGTTCCTGTATCTCAACCTCTCTTTGCTTACGTTCGGTAATATCCTGGCCAAGTACGACCAGAGTTTGACGTTGACCATCCTGATCAAAGAGGGGAATTTTGACAACTTCAAAAATCAATGATGTCCCGTCCGGCCTGGGAATACGCTCTTCACAATAGGACGGTTGTTTCAGATCCCACGCCCTATTATCAGACTCCATGCATCCCAGAAAGGCTTCACGGTAAAAATCACTGTAGGGTGCAAGGTCAATGTCCGTCTTGCCTTGATAGTCAACCCCTTCAAGCTGAAACAACTCAATATCATAATCATTGGCAAGCAGCCATCTCCCCTTGCCATCTTTCAGGCAGATAATGCCGGGGGTTGTGTTGACAATAGTCTCCAGGTGGCGTTTTTGACGTTCTACTTCCATTTCTGCATGTTGCCGTTCCACTATTTCCCGCTTCAACCGCTGGTTGCCACGCAAGACAATAAGAATAATAAATCCGCTCACAACCAGCATTCCCACAATCCATCTTGCTACCTGCCACAGATTAATACCCTGCTCGATTTGCATGGAAAAATATTTACGGTTGATAGCGCTGCGTTCTTCCGGAGTGATCGTCGCCAACCCCTTGTCAATGATAGAAGCCAGCTCAGGCCAGTCATCCCGCATAGCGAATGCCTGGGTATGGTATCCAAGATTAGTCGGGGCAGCCACTTTGAGATTATTGAAACCCAGATCGGCAATATAGTACTGGGCAATTGTCAGGTTACCGACATAGGCATCAACCTTGCTCTCGCTGAGCGCAGCCAAAGCTTCACGAGAATCGTTAACCAACAGTTGCAGAATCTGCGGGAACTCTTTGGCAAGGCGTTCCTGTAAGACAAAACCTTTTTCAATCGCAATAGTCTTGCCGAAGAGATCTTCAATTGCAAACACAGTTTTCTCTTTCTGCCGTGTAAAGATAACCCAGGGAAGTTTCAGGTAATCTTTACTGAAAACCATGTAAGACTCGCGCTCCAGAGTGTGCTTAACTGTGGCCAGCAGATCAACTTTTGTATGGTTACGAATATTTTCCAATGCCTCAGGCCAACTCATAACACCATATTGATACTCAATTTGAAAACCAGCCCTTTCAGCAATGAGATTAAGCATCTCTATTGAAATGCCTCTGGGGCCATTATCCCAAATCATGTAAGGTGGAAATTTATCTACACGGACACGAACTACTGGATTACTAATCAGCCATCTCTGCTCAGCTGTTGTGAGTTGGAGGGGCTTGTTACCATGACGCTTATTGTTAAACCAACAATCCCAGATGCGCTGTTTTTGCGTATACGGAAGTTGGTTCCACCCTTTATCAAGAATTGACTTGAGCAGGGGCAGATCTTCACGCACGCCATAGTAGTGAGCACGTTGATCGCCTAAAGAGACATTCCCTGTGGAATACAGATTCGAAATGAGATTATTACGTATAAAGTAGTCAGCTAACTGCGCCATTTGGATGGTCGCATCTGCCTTTCCCTGGGTGACCAGTTGGAACGTCTCAACAATGTCTTTCGCGGGAATGATCACGATTCCCGGATATTGTTTTTGCAGAATTTTATTCTTTACACTATCCTCAACAATAGCCACTGTCTTACCCTTGAGTGACGCAATATCGGTAATATCCTTGCGCTCTTTTCGAACATAGATGTTATGGGAGATGAGAACAGAGGGCTGTGAGTACTCCAACCATGCATCTCGCTTAGGTGAATATATTAATGCCATACCGGCATCAAGGGTGCCGTTACGTAAACCATCATTTATGTTTTTTACTGTATCTATGTGAAATTTTGGCTCCAGCCCTACCTGTTTGCTGACGGCTCTCAACAAATCTACTATATAACCGCTCATTTTTCCTTTATCGTCTATAATGAAAGGAGGAGTCAAAAAGCCACCTATGGTAAAGCTTGCATGCTGCCTGAGCCAGGCCTGCTCATCTGTTGTCAGCAATACGGCTGGTTTCGGATCCACTATATTATGTGCAGGCAATACCATTCCACCTGGTTCAAATAACAAGCCCTGTAGGTGAACCGAATCATCTTGTTGTCCAACAGCCATAAATGCATGCACCACCGAGTGGATACGTTCCTCAATAATTTCACCTATGGGGTAGGTTTCCGGCAGCATCATCTCCCGTGTCTTTTCAGCCTCAAACAACAATGCCTCACGACTGGCAGTGGGCTTGTAGTGCTGCAGGATGAAATCAACGGTTTCTTCAGGGTGATCCAGGGCATATTGCCAGCCCTGATTACTTGCTTTTATAAAGGCACGGGTGCGTTCCGGATACTCTGCCGCCTGCGTCTCACTGGTGAAGAGGTTGATATCGCCAAGATCTGGAAGAAATTCAGTCAGTTCAATCATCTCGTAGGGTATATTTTGTCGCTCAAGAAAAAAGGGTTCATTAGAGCGAAAAGAAGAAAAGGCGTCAACTTCAGCACGAGCCAACGAGCCGACATCAAAACTTGTAGGCACCAGGTCAATATTTTCACCCGGTACCAGCCCGGCGTGGTGAAAAGCGGCGCGAATAACCATCGACCTGGCTCTTTCAAGATTGATCATCAGCCGCTTACCCTTCAGGTCATTTAAGCTTTTCAAGCCAGGTTGGGCCAGAAAGACCACTGGAAAGCGCTTGAAATAGTTGGCCAGCAACACAACAGGCTTGCCCTCCATACGGTCGAAGATGAGCTCGTCGGAATAGATACCGAAATCGGCACGACCATGGGTCACTTCATCGACAGGGTCAGCTTTTTCATGGTACTCCCGAATATCAACATCCAGCCCCTGTTCGGCAAAATAACCCTGTTTAACAGCGGCGTAGAAACCGGCAAATTGGAACTGGTGCTTCCAGAAGAGCTGCAGGGAGACTTTTTCAAGAGCTGGGGAATTTATCTGTGTCGGAGCAGCCACTGCCGGGTTTGTCACAGTACAGATAAGGCAGATTGTCAGGAGGATATTTCGGATATGCAAAGTGCTATAACTCATGTTGGTGAACAAGCTGTTGTTTGATTAAATAATGTTATTAATTACCATTAACGACAACATAACATGTACAAATAATAATACACATTAATTACGAATAGAATCTTTTTCTCCAAGGCAGTGGCGTGAGTGTCAAGCAAGCAAAAAGCGGGTATTAATTTTTTTTACGGATGGCGCAATACGCCATTGGCAATGCTTACGTTTCATTAACGACAAAGACCGAGTTGAGGGGCTACAATATATACATAAAGGCATTGTCGAATGTTTTTAACAGTCCTTATTAAAAACAATACGAAAGGTCAATATAACTCCCATGAAGTTTGACTCACAAATAGTTTTTCAGCAATAAAATATATCTGTTGGTAACCTCTGGGATTTAAGCATAATGGCAACTTACTCTTCTTCCCGAATATACGTTGTACTTAAACCTCTATATTTTCAGACCATTATCGGCATTTGTTGCTGTCTGGAAGGTATTGAGCAAAACGTCTATGTTTTCCTTCGAAGTTACGACGAACACGTGGATACCATGGGACACACTCAAAGAGTCATTCCGTTGCAATGGAGTGGGCTTCTTCCCGGGGACTTTCACTTCAACATAGAGTACCGTGCCACCGGGAGCTGTAATGACACAATCAGGAATACCTTTCTTTTTAGGGCCGGAAAACTTCTGACATGCCCAACCCTTCTCAGTACATTTTTTCTTGAGATAGCTTTCGATCTCTTCAATTGTTGTTTTCTTTTTCATAATAGGGAAGGCAGTATTTAATGATTATGTGAAATTGCAAAGATTTCATCTGGCCATTATTATATTCTTACAACTCTTTTCGGTAAAGAGTTACGATTACGTAAAATCGGAAAATATTTTAGTCCATCCCTCATTCCGCAAGTGGCAGATATTGCTACAGGGCTGTGCATAGGGCTTTTAAAAAAGTTCTTCTACAATTTCTTCTCTTTCAACAAGCCTGAAATCGCCATATTTCCAACTTGCTGTTTTCATGTCTGTTGGTATAATATTTGATATCTTGACAGGTTTGTAAGTGAGTGATGTTCAAGAAAGAAGGCTGCAGAAGCATACCGACTGTTTCACAATCACACAATCACAATTGTTTTATAACCAAAATCGATGAAAGTAATCAGTAGTCTTAAAAATCGCTTCATTATAACATCTATTGCCCTCGTATCGTTATGTACAGCAACGTATCTGCAGGCACAGGACGCATCCCTGTCCCCTGAACCTAAACAGGTAGTGGCCATATCTGCATTTAAAGAGGGATTGCCTTTTGTCTACCATTTGGAGGAAAGTTTACGTAAAAGTTTGGCTGGAGACTCTTCTTACCCCATCAAACTGGATGTTATACATGCAGATCGAATAAGATATCCGGAGAAAACCTATTTCGCCAAAATTGTTGCACTGAATCAGTATAAGTACTCCAAAAAGAAAGTGGATCTGGTTCTGACAATGGGTGAAGTTTTACCGAAATTGATGCTTGAGTCTGGCAGAGAATTATTGTTTGGTGATATTCCAATGGTAATGGTTACCACGCAGCAAGAAGCCTTATCTCTCAACAAAGACTTACAGTCGAATACGGTATTTATAGAATGGGGCTTTGATTTTGAGAAAACGGGGATACTCATTCAGGACATTTTTCCGCAAACCAAAAACCTCTATATCATAAGCGGCATATCTGCATCAGACAAAGCAATGCAAAAATTAGCATTTGAGACTTATAATAAGTTGGAAGCACCCTTTACGACTCACTATCTGGATGATCTTTCGGCTAAAGACCTGCTCCTCAAAGTTACACAACTACCAGAAAACTCAGCAATTCTTTTCCTTTCATTCTTTCGTGATATCAACAGTGAGACCTTTATTCCGCGTGAGGTGGTGACAGAAATCTCTGAAAGAGCCAATGCCCCCACATTTGGAATTGTGGATCTCTACCTGGGACAAGGAATTATCGGTGGAAATCTGCTCAGTGCCGTAGCTCAGGGGGAAAGATTAGCTGAACTTTCCAGAGACATATTATTAGGCAATCCCTTGTCGGATCTGGATTTTAAAGATAAAGGCAATCAGCTAATGTTTGACTGGCGACAACTCAAACGCTGGTCAATTGATGAAAGCAAATTACCAGCAGGGAGTATCATACGCTACCGTGAATTTTCCACCTGGGATGAGCACAAAAAAGAAATAATCGGCAGTGTTGTCATAATAATGAGCCAGGCGTTTGCTCTGCTTGTTATGATTATACAGCACAGAAAGCGCCGTCTGGCAGAAGTAGAATCACAAAGACTTCGAGACGAAAGAGCACATATCACACGGGTACTGGCTATGGGCGAAATCGCCGCGTCTCTTGCCCATGAACTCAATCAACCCCTGTCTGCTATTCGTACTTATGCCCAGGCAGCGCAGCGTTTTCTGGCTAAAGACCCGGCAGAACCTGGTGAGGCTGGCAAAGCTCTGGCCGGTATCATTGCAGGAAACAGACGTGCCGAAGAAGTTATCACACGAATACGGATGGCCTTAAAAAAAGATCCGGTGAAACAATCACGCCTCGATATTCAAGACATCCTTCAAGAGGTAATCGTGCTGCTTCGCAGAAAAGCTGATGAGGAGCACACATCCCTTAGATTGAGTTTTGCAGAAAACTTACCTCCAATCTCTGGCGATCGAATCCAGTTGCAACAGGTTCTTTTTAATTTGATTATTAATGGTATTGAAGCTATGAAAGATCAGGGAATCAACTCTCGCGAAATAGTTATACTTGCCTCAAAAGAAAACTCTGAAACTGTTATGATGTCAGTACGAGACAGGGGCATTGGTATCAATGAAAAAGAAGTAGAGAAAATGTTTGATGCATTTCACACCACCAAAGTGAACGGTATGGGAATGGGTCTCGCCATCAGTCGTTCCATAGTTGAAGACCACGGTGGCAGGCTATGGGCTACCCCTAATCCCGACAAAGGAACTACATTTTCCTTCACCGTACCCATTTGTACAAGGAAAGATAAATGACTCTATCCGATTCTGTTGTCTATATAGTTGACGACGATGAACTTATTCGTGATTCCTTGAAAGTATTAGTCAAGTCAGTTGGGATCCATGCAGAAACATTTTCATCAGCTCAACTGTTTCTGGAGACCAGATTACCTGACAAGTCAAGTTGCCTGGTTCTCGATATTCGGATGCCGGGATTGGGCGGTCTTGACCTGCAGAGTGAGTTACAGAAAAAAGGCGTTTCAATTCCCATTATTTTTATCACCGGGCATGGCACTGTACCCATGAGTGTAAAAGCAATGAAGGCCGGTGCTGTGGATTTCCTGCAAAAACCCTTTGAAGATCAGGAACTCCTTGATGCTATTCAGCATGCCATAAAACAACATAGCCATCTGCGAATAAAACACAGCGAAACAAATTCTATCCGCAAACGCATAAAGTCCCTGACATCACGTGAACATGAAATTTTTGTTCTTGTCGTCGTTGGTATGCTGAATAAACAGATTGCTTATGACCTCAAGCTAAGTGAAAATACGGTAAAAACACATAGGGCTCGCCTTATGCGAAAGATGGAAGTTGAATCTTTAGCCGAACTGGTTCGAGCTTCCGAAAAAGCTGGCATACACCCCCCTTCACACAGTAAGTAAGTTATTTTGCTGATTCTTATTACAGCCATATCTCGTCAGGCCGTGCAACTGCACAGTACAACACGTAAATAACAGCCACCTGGCAGAGTGGCGTTCAAATAGACTTCTGCAAACACAAACACCACCTCCGGTAAACTTTAGTTTAGTGTGCCCACCTTACCGTCCATTATTACCAGTCTTCGTCAACTAAAAACCTATTGATTCTCTTTCTTGTGTGGTATACGTTCTTATCTAGTTGAAAATTGATAACATAATTGTATTGTCAGGTTTGGCTACGACCTGTTGAAGCAATGTGTTGTTTACTGACAAGACGGTTGGCGACCAATTCTGTTTCTCTCTGCTTTTAACTTTACAGAATTGCTGCACCTGTTGTCGTAGTCACGGAGGTTTGGATATTCGTGAGTAATAACAAGAACAAGATAACGAACCTTTCGCTCCAACGGAAAGGAACAATTTAACAAAACTGTTTAGGGAATTCTATATAGGATAGAATCAACAACGTAAATGGTAAATTAAAAAAGAAGAGGAACACAATTATGAAAAAGATTATTCTTGCAAGCGCTTTAGGACTGTCTCTGGCAGCTACTGGTATGGCATCAGCCAATGATGTAGTGCCCAATTTGGATAAGGGTACAAAGTCATTGGAGCTAAACGGCTCTTATGACAATAATACTGCGATGGATTATCAACTCAATCTTGGTACCAGTTTCGGTTACTTTTTTGTCGATAATCTCGAAGTTGCTGCTGTTTTAGGATGGCAGAGCAATAGCCTTTCTGACACCTATGAACTTGGTGGTGTAGCTGAATACAATATCCCAACCGGCACTCCCTGGGTTCCATTTGTTCAGGCAGGTGTTCTTTGGGCTGGTACCGAGTTAGATGATAAAGTGTATAACGACGCCTCAAACATTGACTCGGATGCCTGGCTTGGTCGTTTTGGTGGTGGTATAAAGTATTTCTTCCGCAATGATATTTCCCTTGGTTTAGCTGTAAAATACGACCTTGCTTCAGAGCATATCTACTCAGATGATGAAGGAAATCTGGATAACTACAACCTGACAGTAGGATTAGGCCTCCGATTCTACTTCGATTAATCCGCATTTAATTTTCCATATATTTTTGAAAGAATATATACTGTAAATATCTGGGAAATTCAAAAAGGTTTTTCCTCTGAATATCTGTTCAGAGGAAAAACCTGCTTCAGGCAATACAGATTTTTACTCACGTCTTTGGGGTGGTCTATACAAATTTTAGCTTAGATGTAAGTACAAAATGTTCATAACATAGCACTATTCTTCCAAAAACAAAAAAGACAAAACTGATTATGAAGAAACTTACAGCACCAAGGATTGACCGTTGTATTGGCTGTCACTCCTGTTCTCTGGCCTGTGCACGACTGGTTCATAAACAGATTTCCTGGGATACCGTCGGAATTCGGATAAAGTCCTCTGGAGGACTCACCACCGGATTCAAAGCAAATCATTGCCTGGCCTGCGACC
>JAOZKN010000245.1 GCA_029935315.1 Desulfocapsa sp.
GCTACTGTCACAGCACGAGGAATTTGCTGGGATACTTCCGCTGATCCAGCCCTTGGCGGCAGCGCCACCTGTATGGCCGACACTACGAGTGGGACAGGCACGTTCACCCACGTAATCACTGGACTGACGCCCAACATTGCATATCATGTCAGGGCTTATGCCACTAACAGCATAGGCACTGCCTACGGTAATGATACAACTTTTACCACTCTTGTTGCCGTACCAATTTTAACCACTACAACTGCAACCAACGTTACCAGTTCTGCAGCTACCACTGGAGGTGATGTCACCGATGCTGGCGGCGGCACCGTAGACGACCGCGGTGTTTGCTGGTCAACATCTCCGGACCCGACCCATGGGGGGAATTGTATTGCTGCGGCAACTCCTGGCGGAACGGGTGCCTACACCGTTGAAGTAACCGGCCTGTCCCCTGGAACCACCTATCATCTCAGGGCCTATGCTCACAATGACAGCTCCATTGACTCCGGTTACGGCTATGGCAACGACCTGACTCTGACCACTGCCCCGGTGCCGGCCACTGTGACCACAACTACACACGGTACTGTCACAGCAACCACCGCCAGCAGTGGTGGTAACGTGACAGACAGTGGCGGTGCAACTGTGACTGCCCGCGGTGTCTGCTGGTCTACATCTGCAGATCCATCTATCCATGACACCTGCACCCATGACGGTACCGGAACAGGGAGCTTTACAAGCAGTATAACCGCTCTGGATCCGGGAACGACATACCATCTTCGCGCCTATGCAACCAGCAGTGCGGGAACTGCCTATGGTGCACCTGATTCCTTTACTACAAACACTCTTGCACCTACGGTCACAACCGCAGCAGTTTCTGCTATTACCGATACAGCTGCCGCCTCCGGCGGTAATGTCACCAGTGATGGTGGTGATGCAGTTACTGCCAAGGGTGTTTGCTGGAATACAACAGGCTCTCCAACTGTAGCTGACAGTCATACGACTGACGGTACAGGTTCAGGTAATTTTGTCAGCTCTCTTACCAGTTTGACTGCAGGAACAACATATTATGTGATAGCTTATGCCACTAACAGTGAAGGCACTAGTTATGGCAACGAAGTAAACTTTAGCACTTTGACAGATCCACCAACATTAACAACCACTGCCGCTTCGGGCATCACTGCCACAACAGCCACCAGCG
>JAOZKN010000163.1:0-2917 GCA_029935315.1 Desulfocapsa sp.
AAAAAAAGGCCATGGAAAAACTGGCTCCGGTGGTGCTGGAGAGTTTTCCCAGTCGGATGAGGGGCCTTGCCAAAATCGCCATGCGGTTTGTCCAGTTCAGAGACTCGATTAAATTGGCCATCAGTAAGCCCACTGAAATAAACAGCAGGATTCTCACCAACGGCCAGATAACCTGTCCCCATATGTCCACAGCCAGAGTTGAAACCATCAGTTCAGGGGAATACCATTTTCCTCAGCAACATCCTGGATATGATCAACAAAGATTTGTGCAAAGGCATCGTTACTGCCAAGGCCCTGCAAGACCGGTTGTACCTGGTATCCCTCTTTGCTCAAGATGGATTTCCAGGAGTCACCTTCTTTGCCGGCCATATCATTGACTGCATGGTCACCCGCCACAATCATAAACGGTTTGAGAATGACCTTTTTCACCTTTGCGTGATTCATTGCTGGAAGAAGATCTTCAATGGCTGGCATCCCTTCCACCACACCAATAAATGTTTTTACAGCAGGATAGACTTCCCGCATTTTCTTTTGGGTTTCAGCATATATTCCTGTTGACCAGTGCTCGTTACCATGGCCCATGTATACAAGTAATGCACCTTCTTGTTCTGCAAGCCTGGCATCTGCTGCAAGGGTCTTTACGGCTTGTGCCACATCTTCATGATAATCATAGCGATCACCAGGCATACCAAGAGCTGGACGTCCCATAACGAGTTTGTCAAAGGGGTTCCATTTATCTTTGGTTGTTCGAATGGAGGCAATTCCATTCACATAGGATTTTAAATCCTGGGATTGTTCCATGTAGAACATGTGAGTGGGTTGCACGATGATATTCCGGAATCCCTCTTCACGTAAATCACCGATGGTGGAGATAATATTTTTTATATGGAGAATTTCTTTGGGAATACCTTTGTCAAGCCATTCCTGTGCGTTTTCCTGACGTTCCTGCCAGACTGAACGAATGATGTTTGAAGTAAAAGTGATTTTCACCTCGATACCGGGATAGGCCTCTCTGGTTTTATTATAAATATTAATAATAGAGGTAACTGCTGTTGGCACTGTTGTGCCAAAGCTTGCGATGATAATGGCGGTATCACCACTCCCTTTACTTGTCTGCTGTGAGCTTTCAGATGCATTGGTGGTTGCAACTGTCAGCAGTGCAATAGATAATACCCCTAAAATTAAACATCTGACTCTGTTCGTCATGCTACACTCTCCACTTACGTTGGAGATCCGGGCATAAAAAAACCCGAACCAATTTGTATTGATCCGGGAAATCCCTGTTATCCACGAATGACTAACACCCCTTATCCACGGGGATATTATCGATACTTATCAGACAGGTCTTCTGACTCTCGGATCATTCGAGACATTACGTCTTCCCAACCTGAGTGGCCAGTGACTTAAGTGTAATGTCCGTCCCCGATTACAGCGGCGGGCCCGTTCCGGAATTATACCGGATTCCCTATTAAGCTAAAAATGATAGCATCTGAAAGCTTTAATATAAGTAATTGAAATAAGTCCTGCTGTCAATATAACTTCAGCTGTCAGTTTTGTCTTTCTCGTGGAAGCGAAAATGAAAGAAACAGATGGTGCTGACAAGAAGAATGGTAACAAGTAAATATCCTGGGAAATAACTGATTGACTGGCGGAAGGCTTCGTTCTCAAGCTGGGAATTTTCAAGGACTGGGGAACTGTCTTGTATTGCAGTACGCAGATTAACAATCAGGCCGGCATAGAGGATTCCGATTAGGCCGTAGGCAGCGTTAAAGGCAAGTCCCTTGTAGGAAAGAACGGTGGCACGTTGTGCAGGGTTGGCAAGTTTGTTTAAATAGGTGCTGGTAAAAAAAGTCGTCAGCATCATGGTGACAAAGATCAAAATCATGGGCAGCATGCCATAATAGGGAATAAAAAATGTCAGTCCCCAGAGGGAAATCATGGCAAGAATGATGACTACGCTGACATTGGTAAGGATGTGCAGGTGCTCATACATGGCCCTTGCAATACGTGGCACCACCAGGCCAATGAGGGCAACGGCGGAGCCAATCAGGCCAAAACTGGCTTCCGGCAGGTCAATAACACGGTAATATTGACTGTTGACGGTGACAAGCATTCGTAAAACGTGATCAAGGCTCATACCAAAGAGGATGATAGCAAGGGCCATGGGAGTATGAGCTATCCAGCGTCCGGCAGCCAAGGTCTGTTTTGAGACACTGACGATTCGCTGCCATGCTGTGTGCTGGGTATTATCTGTCTGATGAACTGCTATTGGATCACGCATGCCAAGGGTGGTGACCAGGGAGAGGATGCCAAGGCCAAGGGTCAGGTAGATGGGGAAGCGCATGGTGATTTCCTGGGTAAGTTCAGTCTGCAGGCCAAGCCAGTGCAAAATCATATTTACGGTTCCCGGATCATAGACAAAAGCACCCACAGTCATGGTAATGATATAAAAGAAATTCCTCACCCGCATCTGGATATCCAGCACTTTTGGCCAGTCTTCAGGATTTCCCTCAGCAATTAGTGTGTCGTAGGCCATGGCTTCATCTGCTCCACTGGCCAGTGCTTCGGCCAGGCCACTGAGGACACGGTTCACCAGAAAAACAGTAAAAATAAGACTGGAATTTCCAAGGGGAACAAAGGACAGTAACAGCATCTCTGCAATCATGAGCCAGGCAGTGGTCACAAGTAAACGCTTTCTCCCTATAAGATCGGCCAGTGCCCCGGATGGAACTTCTGCCAGAACTATGGTAAAAGCCCAGACAGTATTTAAAATGGCAAATTGTTCTATGGTGAGCCCGTAGTCCAGAAAAAGAACCGTGAATACCGGATAGTAGAAGCGACAATTAAAGAAGGCACGAAAGGCGATAAAACGCCGGACGTTGGCAATTGAAAAGGGTGAGGGCGTTGTTGGCTGCAT
>JAOZKN010000163.1:3017-4290 GCA_029935315.1 Desulfocapsa sp.
CTTTTTTGTGCCTGTTCCAGAATCTCGGACAAGGTCTGTATCTTTGCTTTTGGCGGTGTGAGAAATTTCTTCTGTTCTTCCACAGAATAATTTTCAGCGATAAACTCCTGCACGGGAAAATGCTGGAACCAGCAGTCCTGCACTTTGCTGCAGGGCAGACCCTTGTTGACAGATCTGCAGTAATCAAAGGTGAGAAAATGCCCCAGCATTTTACAGTATCCTTCTGCCGTGTCGTATTGTTCTTTCATTTTACTTCCGCCTGTCTTGAGGATAATGGAACGTGTCCACAAAACCATACTACTTATATTTTTATTTGCGAGCTTAGATGATGGTACCCGTGAAGACCTTGACTCCCCTGGAGATATACAAAGTACTGGAACAGTCAAATTGTAAGCGTTGTGCTTTACCAGGCTGTCTTGCTTTTGCTGTGGCTGTTATTGGTGGTCAAAAGACGTTAGATGATTGCCCACACCTTAGTCGTGAGGACAAAGAAGCACTTACTGTTCATCTGAAAAAACGTTCAAGCCTTGAGCCGACACAGGCAGCATTTATAGATAAATTGTTCGAAAAAATGGCTGCACTGGATATGGCTGCTGTGGCCGCTGAAAGAGGGGCGTCGTACAAGGATGGCATTATCAGTATTGTTTCTTTAGGGAAAGAGTTTCATGTGGAGAAATCCGGACAGATGAAATCCGCCTGTCATATTATCCCCTGGGTGCAGGCTCCCATACTTTCCTATCTCTGTGAGCGGCAACATAAGCAGATTACCGGACGCTGGGTTTCGTTTAGAGAAATACCCGGAGGAATTGACTGGCGCGGGTTGTTCAGGAGTCGTTGTGAAACGCCATTAAAGGTGCTTGCTGATAACCATTCGGAGCTATTGAGTGATATTGTGGATCTGTTTCTTGGCAAGGAAGTGGAAGGATTTGACGCTGATATTGCGGTGGTTTTGCATCCTTTACCGCATATTCCGATCTGTCTCTGTTATCAGGCTGCCGATGATGATATTGAGTCTGATTTGAATATCTTTTTTGATGAATGCTGCAGTACAAACCTGCATGTGAAGTCTCTTTATACGCTTTGTGCAGGTTTGGTGAAGATGTTTGAGCAAATTGCGAAACATCACTATTGAGAGTGTTGTAATTGTCACTTTTCTACATCGCAAAATCTTGTGATAGGATTAATGGCTTGCTGCTGTCCGCTTTGAGCGTAGCTTGCTTGATTTTTGAGGATTCTACCCAATTTCCTGGATGACCCTCCCACAAGTAGCTGG
>JAOZKN010000246.1 GCA_029935315.1 Desulfocapsa sp.
TCAGATCATCGGGACGGGTTATTTTGATATTGGTCTCAGATCCTTCAACCAACTGCACGGAAATTCCTGCAAACTCAAGGAGCGAAGCCTCATCGGTCACATCCTGCTCCCCTGCAAGTTTATAGGCATCGAGCAACAAACCAGGACGTACAGCCTGCGGAGTCTGGGCCTGCCAGAGCGCTTTACGATCCACGGTTTTCACTATACAATTATCTGTCCCGGCCCTTTTCAGGGTATCTTTCACCGGTACAGCAGCAATGGCAGCACCATGATCCAATGCCGCCTGTGCACACCTCGCAATAAGTTCCGTACTCACAAGCGGCCTGGCACCATCATGCACCAGCACCACATCAACATCTGCGCCCAGACAGTCAAGTCCGGCTTTCACTGAATCCTGCCGGCGTTTTCCGCCAGTAACGACCTGTACACTGTCCCCGCCTATCCCGTATTCGCTAAACAAATCCACAGTAGAGGCGACTCTGTCGGCTGGAACCACCACCACAACGCCATCAACACAGTCCGTTTCAATAAACCTGCGTACAGTATGAACAAGAATGGGGGCGCCAGCAAGAAAATGATACTGCTTGGGATGATCAAGTCCCATGCGGGATCCACTTCCGGCAGCGGGGATTATGGCAACAATATTAGGCATGGAAATATCTTGAATTTAGACTTGTTACGAATCAGATCTACAACGTCAGCAAAGGGGCATCAACTGCCGTTGTAGAGACATTCACAAAAAAAATGGAGCGGGTTATAAGCCGAATCCTGTACTCCTTGCGGAGCCATGATCATTTCACTGGGATAACGGTCACCCGTTACCTCATGCAACCTACCCGAAGACATCAGGCGAGCAACCTGTGGGACGAACCCGTGTCTTCCTATTTGGTCTTGCTCCGGATGGGGTTTACCCTGCCCTGCCAGTCACCTGTACAGGCGGTGAGCTTTTACCTCGCCATTTCACCCTTACCGAACAGTAAACTATCCGGCGGTATATTTTCTGTGGCACTTTCCGCCAGTCACCCGGCGTTCGTGTTACGAACCATCCTGCTCTGCGGAGTTCGGACTTTCCTCTCGAGCCTCACGAGCCCGAGCGATCATGCACCCGCTCCAAAATCCTCTATGCCTTTGCCTCAGCCTTTGCCTCAGTCTTTGCCTTGGGCTT
>JAOZKN010000080.1 GCA_029935315.1 Desulfocapsa sp.
AAGGATCTATTTTTGTGGATCTTCGTAATGTGTATGCTCCCAAGCAGATTCGTGATGCTGGTTTTGAGTATTATGGTCTTGGGCGAAAGTAGTTGTTTGGAATAGATGATCCTCTTGGAGTAATTTTGCCCTGATATATAACGGCCAACAAACTTATGGAATTTGTTAAAGCCTGTTATTTACAATGTTGACTAACTTGAAGGACAAACAATATAGAAGAGCTGGACGGATATTTAGGCCTTTAGCACAAGGTTATTCTGTCTTTACTATTGTGAAAAGAAGACAATAAGGGCTGGTACATTGCAGACTATTCTTCTCACATTTGACGTTGAAGATTGGTTTCAGGTTGAGAATTTTAAGGCTTATATTCCATTGTCTTCCTGGTCTCTCAGAGAATTAAGAGTAGAAAGAAATGTTGAAATATTGTTGCAGATCCTGGCAGACAGCCCTGTTCAGGTTAATGCAACTTTTTTTGTTTTAGGGTGGATTGCAAAACGTTGTCCGTCGCTGGTACGAAAAATTCACCAACAGGGACATGAAGTAGCGTCCCATGGTTTTGGTCATCAATTATGTTATGAGCAGGAAACTGCAGAGTTGTTGCAGGATTTAGTTCAAAGTAAAGAATTATTAGAAAATGTGATAGGAGCACCAGTATACGGATACAGAGCTCCTAGCTTTTCTATTAGTGATGAAACTATCCAAATGGTAAAGAAAGCCAAGTATCTATACGATTCAAGCTTTAATTCTTACGAAGGGCATGGTCGCTATGGTTCCTTGACCTTACCCGACAAGTCACAACCAGATACACCTGTATACACTCTTGAAGATTCGTTTTATGAAATCCCTGTAAGCAACCTGAGGCTTGGTCAAAAGATAATCCCTTGGGCTGGAGGTGGATATTTTAGGTTATTGCCTTCTTTTCTGCACCAGATAGGTGTTCGTCGAATTCTGCAGAAAACAAAATGCTACACCTTTTATATGCATCCTTGGGAAATTGATCCGAATCAGCCTCGTATGAGAGAGGTGCAGCCATTTTTTCGTTTCAGACACTATGTGAATTTACAGAAGACTGAATGCAAACTTAGAAAGTTAATTGTGACAAATAAACAAAGTACCTTTCAAACATGTCATGATTTTGTCTCAGTGTTTAAAGAAGATTCTTAACAAAGTTATACCATATAGAATCATAGTTTCGGAATCATCTGTGAAGAATACTATATATCACCAGTGAAATTTTACCGTTGGTAAAAGCAGTTCCTTGAAAAAGGTGTCATGGTATCAGAAAACAAACATAAGAACAAAGAGGCCATCTAAATTTGAACAAGCCAAATCAGACAGGAAAAGATAAAGGCAAAGAAAAGCAGTATAAATAAGCCGATTAAAGAATCAGTGTGCCACTTAATAATTGGATGGGGATAAATTCCAATTCCAAGAGAAGCAATACAATATAGCGTTATCTAAAAGAACATTTGCTTTTAGATAGGAATCAAAAGGTATGGTGACGATACGAATAGCGGGTGAAGAAGACAGGAGGCAATGGGATTCGTATATTCAGGCTCATCAAGACTCTTCTGTGTATCATTTATGGGCATGGAAAAGAACAGTTGAAGCTACGTATGGTCATAAAACCCATTACCTTCTTGCTGAAAATAGTGATGGTATATGTGGTGTCTTTCCACTTATTAGAATTTGTTTTCCACTATTTATTAATAGCATTTTTGCCCTCCCCTTTTGTGATGTTGGGAACTGTTTAGCTGATTCAGTACAGATACAAGAAAACCTTCTTACAAAAGGTGTTGCTTTTGCCTCTAAGCAGAAATGTACAAAAATTCAATTGCGCGGGCCATTGCTGGAAGTAGCAAGGAGTTATGAATTAATAGTCGAAAAAACAGGTAAAGTACAGATGTCTCTTTCTTTGCCGAAATCGTCTGATGTTCTGTTGAAAGGGTTTAAATCGAAATTGAGAAGTCAGATAAGAAAAGCTGAAAAGAATAGTGTTCAATTTGAGTGGGCCGCTATCGAGGGAGTTGAATCATTTTACGATGTGTATAGCACTAATATGCGTGACCTTGGGTCGCCACCGCATTCACAAAAATGGTTTAGAAACATAATGCAATATTACGGAGAGAAATCAAAAATAGGTCTCACCAGATATAAAGGAAAAATTATTGGGGCTGGACTGATATTGTCAACGGACAATCAGACATCGATTCCTTGGGCTTCAACTCTCAGGGAATATAATTATTTAAGCCCTAATATGCTATTATATTGGAATTTACTTAAGTTTAGTGCAGATAATGATATAACCTCATTCGACTTTGGGCGTTCAACGAAAGGAGAAGGTACGTATAGATTTAAAAAGCAATGGGGAGCAGTTGCGAGGGAATTGGTATGGTATTCTCATTTGTTTGGGGGAGAGTGCAGGTACAAAGAAAAGAAATGTTATCGTAGTAAGGTGGTGAGTATGTGGTCTAAACTTCCTCTCTCAGTTTCTAATGTTGCAGGATCATACTTGAGAAGATACATCAGTCTATAATGTTATGAGAATAGGACGGACTTTACCACCAGCGGCAGCGCCAATACCATGGGGTACAATTATACGTGCATTGCCAGCTTGTATAAGCCCAAAAGAAAATGACAATGTATTTGAGCAAGAAATAAAAGAAGAGTTTACAGTAAAATATTGTTCTTTACTATCGTCAGGAAAAGCAGCTTTAACATTAATTTTCCAAGCATTACATAACAAAAATCCAGGTCGTACCTGTGTCCTTATTCCTGCTTTTACGTGTTTTTCTGTGCCTGCTGCTATAAAGAGTGCAGGCTTGCAGGTGAAGTTGTGTGATACAGCACCAAATTCTCTCGGGTTTGACGAAAATCAACTTCAAAAACTTATCGAAATTGATAAAAAAGAAAAAAGCATTCTATGCGTGTTAGTAACGCACCTGTTTGGATGTCCGATGGAGATTGATGTTATTCGGAAGCTAGTGAGGCTGCAATTTCCAATTGTCGAGGATGCTGCGCAGGCCATGGGGGAAACTATTAATGATGGAAAAATAGGAACACTTGGGGATGTTGGCTTTTTTAGTCTCGGGCGTGGAAAAGCTTTATCTGCAATGGAAGGTGGTATTGTGGTGACAAATCGCACAGATTTAGGCGAGGAATTGATCAGACTTACTCAAAATTGCAAATCATATAGCGTGGGAGCTACGTGCGTATTGGCATTGAAAACGATTATGACAACATTGTTGCAACACCCCAGGATGTTTTGGATACCTAAAGCTATACCTATTTTAAGGCTTGGTGACACGCTATATGAAGAATGTTTTGCTATAAAGAAAATCTCATTCTTTCAAAGAAAACTGCTACGTAATTGGAAGGACCGCTTGAGGGGGCATAGAAAAAGAAGATTACAGAATATGAATCTTTGGCGAGATACTAGTGCATTGATGGCTACTTTAGTTTGCAGTGATAACCCCTCGGTTGCCCTGGTAAGAATGCCGGCATTATTGAGAAATAAGATTGAAAGAGATGCAATCGTAATAAAAAGTGAAGAAAAGGGTTACGGAGTAATGGCTGTTTATCCCTGCCCAATTAATGAAATTGATCAAATTAAAGAAGAATTTACTGGTCAAAGTTATCCTAATGCAAAGCATCTTTCAAACTGCTTGTTGACTGTGCCGGTTCATGAATATGTAAGAGTAGAAGATATTTATTAGCTTGAAATTCAGCCGGGTGTGTTTTACGAAATATGTTTTTGCTTGTTTTAAACTCAAAATATGTGTGTTCTCGTGGTTGTTGAATTTGTGAAAAAGACTTTGAGTGTTGGACGTCATGAGGGCGTAGCAGAATTGTGGCGCAGGTTTCTTTTTAGGTTCTTTAGACTGAATTGTTTTCTGGTATATTTTGTAGATCTTACAAAACATACACCTTGTTTTAAACAACCAGTTGGGGTTGTCATAAAAGAGGTTGGTGTGAGTGAACTTGCTCAAATAATAAAATGTGACATAAAATATCCTTCTGAATTTTATCGTAAGCAAAGCAATAAAAATGAAAGATGTTTTGTTGCAATTATCTCAGGAGCGGTCGCAACCATTGTATGGACCAGTTCGTCCCCTTCAAGTGGATTTATAAATGTGAGAGATGGGATTGTTGAGCTTAACCATATTTATTGTTTATCCCGATTTCGTTCACAAAATTTATGCACAGCGGTGCTTACCTTTGCTTGTGATCAGTTACGGTTAGAAGGACATGATAAGCTGGTAACAGCTACGCATAGTGAAAATATCGCGTTAATCAAGAGTATAACTAAATGTGGGTTTCAGTATTCCGGGCATATTGTGAAAAGATGGGGGATTCTTAAGTGGCCTGTGGCAGTAGATGTAAGCACTTAAATTTAAAGTAAATTGATGTGTATGTAATGTGAAGAGGTGTTCTGCATGGTAGCTAAAGTGATGGTCTTAATCGCTTCTCAAAATATATCCGGGCCGGTAAAGGGTGTCTTTCAATTTATAGAAAATATGGGGCGATCAGATATTGTCTTTAGGCTCTATAATTTTCAGGTTGGTGATAAGGCAGAAAGTAGATTCTCTGATCATGTTCAAAGTAGTGAGATTAAAGTCCACTATCTTACCCAGGAAGGCCACTCGTATATTTCGCTTGTTAGGCAAGTCATAAAAGAACTGAAAAATAACAATTGTAACCTTATTCAAACGCATGGATTTAAACCAACCTTTCTTGCCTTTTGTGTAAAGTTAATTTGTAATGTACGTTGGATTTGTTTTATGCATGGCACAACTAGAGAAAATGTGAAGGTGGCTTTTTACAACCTTGTTGATAATATATGTCAGCGTTTCGCAGATTTGACAGTTGTCGTTTCAGAGAATCAGCGCCAAAAAGTATGGGGTGGAAGGAACGAGACTAGAGTTCGAGTACTTCATAATGCGGTAGATATCGACAATCCCATGCCGATGTCTGAGAATCCTTTGATTGTGGCAGATAAATTGAAAATGCCTGCAGGGGCGCAAGTTGTGCTTGCTGTTGGACGACTTAGCCCGGAAAAGGGAATGGACGTTCTGCTTGATGCTTTTTCTCACCTTGTACAGTTGCAGGGAAGTGTTCACCTGTTGTTAGTTGGAGATGGGCCAGAACGATCTGCTCTTGAAAAGCAGGTTCTGTTGTTAAAGCTGGAAGGTATAGTTCATTTTGTTGGGTATACTGCAACTCCAGGGGATTATGTAAAGGTTGCAAATGTACTGGTTTTGCCATCCCGCTCAGAAGGTATTCCAAATGTGATTTTGGAGGCAATGGCTATGCAGCTACCTGTGGTTGCAACCAAGGTTGGTGGGGTACCAGAAATCATTGATGATGGTATCAATGGACTCATTGTTGCACCAGAAGATCCGAATGAATTAGCTAAAGCCATTAATGTCGTTCTTTCCGATGATGACTTAAAGAAACAATTTATTCTTGCTGGAAGTAAGCGTGTAAAAGAAGCTTTTGGTATTCAAACGCGGGTTAATCGGTTGCAGGGGTTTTATAGAGAGGTTCTTAAGGAGATAACAATGTGAATGTCGTGGCTGTCTTTTTTTGGGTTGTTCTATTTCTGTTATTCTGGACATTTCTCGGATATCCTTGTTTCATTGTTTTACTCGCCAACTTGCGTCCAAAGCAATGGCACAAGGATCCATACTGTGGATTTGTCAGCATGATTATTGCAGCTTATAATGAAGAAGATGTTATCAGGAAAAAGGTTGCTAATTGTTGTCTCCTTGATTTCACTCCAGCAACAGCTGAAATTATCATTGTTTCGGATGGTTCGCAGGACAAAACAAATTGTGTTTTAGAGCAATTAGTTGACAAAAAAGCCTCACACATAAAATTTGTTAAATATCATCCCAGAGCCGGTAAAGCACACGCTTTAAATGTCGGTGTAGGAGAATCTTCTGGTGATGTGCTTATTTTTAGTGATGCCAATGTTATTATTGGGGAAAAAAGTTGTCAGGCTTTGTTGGCACCTTTCGCTGATTCTTGTGTAGGAGTGGTCTGTGGACGCGTTCTGGTGAAGGCGCGAGGTGAACAAGAAGTGGCTGGGGAAAGTCTTTATATGCGTTATGAATCTGCTGTACAGCAAGCGGAAGGTTCCGTGTACAGCATGGTTGGGGTGGATGGGGCGCTATTTGCTATTCGTCGTGACTTGTATAAGAAGCTTGAAGTCAATACCATTCTGGATGACTTTACCCTCTCTATGAATGCTCCCATAGAAGGGAAGCGGATTGTGTATGAAGGACAGGCTATTGCTGTAGAAGAGGTCGTTCCGTCTGCAAAAAATGAAATGAAACGAAAAAGTCGTATAGTCTCTGGAGGATTTCAGTATTTGGCCAATATCCTTCGTCAAAGTAATAAACTGTCATATTGGATGTGGTTCTGTTTTCTATCCCATAAAATTATTCGGTGGGTGGCTCCGTTTTTACTTTTATTAGTTTTTGTTTTTAATGTGATGTTACTTTCATCTTTCTTCTTTTATCTATTTTTGTTCTGCCAGCTGTTGTTCTATTTTTTGGCTTTACTGGGTCAAATTTTCAAAAGTTTACGGAAGAACTATGTCGTATATTTACCCTATTATTTTTGTATCGTAAATGTAGCAGCTTTTCAGGGTTTTATACGATTCCTGTTTTCAGGCAAAACAATTTTATGGGAAAAAGTAGAAAGGTGAGAATCTTGTGGAATGAGAATGAATGATCTTTGTATTTGCGTTTTAGCTCATAATGAGCAAAAAAATATTGCGACGACTGTCCGAGCAATTGCAGCAAATTGTCCAAAGTTGAATCCCCATATTAAGGTATATGCTAATGGTTGTACAGATGATACTGTTCATATTGTAAGGGAGCTGACCCATGAAATTTTGAACCTTTCAGTACGGGAGCTAGAAATAGCGTCTAAACCTAATGCATGGAATATTGCTTTTTATGAAAATAATCATGACATTCTTATTTTTTCTGATGGTGACGTTGTTCCTCAAGAGGGAGCTGTCGAATCATTGTATAAGCTGCTCACTAATAAGAGTTCCGATATTGTTTTGGCTGGTTGTCGTTTTTGGCCAGCTTGGGTTGGGGCCTCTATAGAGCAAAGGTTCACAGGCTTTTTACAAATCCCCTTCAATCAAGACTTTTTAACAGGAGGATTTTATGCTGTTCGTCGTCAATTGTTAGCATTACTCTTTGAGAGGCAACGGATTGATGGAATCCCCATTGGTATAGTTGGAGAAGATTATTTTCTTGAAAAAATGGTACCTCAGCGTCAATTTAAAATTGTGAATGAAAAATCGTATTATAATCCCCCACAGTTTGATGAATATTTGAGATATCTGGCGAGGATGAAATGGCAGGAGAAGCAGTTAGCACTAGTTTCTGACGGTTTATTTCATGGCTTTGCAAGTGCTGGTAATAATTTACTGCTTCGTGTTTTTAGAAAGTTGAAAAGTTCACAGGTCTTCTGGAACTTTCCTGTTTGTGTGTTTTCCAGCATGTCACGTTTTATAGTGAAATCGTTTTTTAAACAAAAGATCCAGAACTATTATATCCAACTTGGTGCTGTTGGAGAAGATGGACAAGAAATACTTTGCAAAGCTACTCGCTCAGTGTCAACAAAGTAAGTGTAAGGAGAGGGAATGAATGTACAAAAAACAAGTGTAAATTTTGATTAACCACAGAAGAATTTTGTCATAGAGGGAGCGCCCTGTTGGGTAGATTAATTTGCCAGGTTTGTTACGAAAGCTGAGTATGCGTATAAGGCGAAGAGAGACACCCTTTGATGATAGACTCTATAGGGTTGCTAAAACACTACCCTCTGTTTCTGGTCTGGTTTGGCCTGCTTTTCATTCTTTTTTATATAATGAGTGGTCGCTTCGGCGTAGTGTTTGGCACGGTTTCCGGAGGATAGTTTATTACGAACCTATGTTCAATTCGCAGTGCAAGGTTGTTGGAAAGAATTTTCGTATGGAATATGCGGGGAATGGTTCCACTAAT
This sequence comes from Desulfocapsa sp., assembly GCA_029935315.1. Lineage (GTDB taxonomy): Bacteria > Desulfobacterota > Desulfobulbia > Desulfobulbales > Desulfocapsaceae > Desulfocapsa. Next base: position 8,025 of record JAOZKN010000080.1, read on the forward strand.
ATTTCTGGGAACTTATCTGTTTCATTTGGTTCCAATGTACATATTTTTGACAATACTGTCTTTGTAGGATTGAAAGTCTATGATGAACCGGAGTTGATTATTGGTGATAATACTTACTTTGGTCCTCGGGTTCGTTTTATGGTAGGTAAAAAAATTACTGTAGGAGATTTTTGCCTCATCAATTCCCGGATAATTACGGATAATTCAGGGCATCCTGTTGATGATGTAATGATGCGATTAACAGCTGGTGGAGGGAGCCCCATCAAGGAGTCTATACGGCCTGTATCGATTGGGAATTTTTGTTTTCTTCCTATGGAAACCGTTGTTTACCCTTGGGTTACTATTGGAGATGTGGTGGTGGCTAGGGTTGGTACTCATATTAATTGAAATGTACCTTCTTTTTGTCAGGTAGCTGGGAATCCCATGCGTATTGTAAGAAAGTTGCCTATTCCAAGTGAGTTGAGAGAGGTGGTAGGAAAGGGACGTTTTGAGGATCTCATCGAGGAACACGATAAACTTATCCTGTAAGTTTATCAGGGATATGGCGTTTGTGTGAAAATCCTTATCTGAATGTAATGAAAAAAATACTGTTTATCACATATCATTATCCCCCAGACCCTGCTATTGGAGCGCAGCGAACGGCTCAATTTGTTAAATACCTGCTGGATTATGATGTTGATCCTTGGGTGTTAACAATTAAACCCAAATATTATAATAGCCTTGTTCAAAATGATGAACAGGACGATTTTATGGAAAAACAAGTTGTTAGAACGATTCTTTTCCCTTGGACAAGAGATATTTATTTAAAAATTTCTAGAATTTTTAAAAAGACGCAATCAGATAGTGTTTGGAGAGTGAATCAGCCAGTCCGTCAGGAAGGGGATTGGAAAGAAAGTGATGAAGGCATATTGAAAAGAATAAAGAGGGTAGTCCTCTCTTTATTCTTTTGGCTACCAGATGACAAGTTGGGCTGGTTGATACCCGGGACATTTCAGGCGGTACGATTAATCAAGAATAAAAAGATTGATTGGATAGTAACCTCAGGCCCTCCACAATCGGTTCACTTGATTGGTTTATTGGTGAAAAGAATAACGAATGTCCGGTGGGTGGTAGACTTGAGAGATCCCTGGGTGGGCAGGCAGAAAAGGCAATTAGTTCGATCACATATTTCTGATAACATTGAAGAGTGGTTGGAGAAAAAAGTAATTAACAGTAGTGACTCAGTAGTAACAACAACGAAGAATACTACTGAATTGTATAGACGAAGATATCAACATTGTGATTCAAAACATTTTGTCACAATTTGTAATGGTTACGATCCTATTGAAATAAATGAGTTAAAGAAACAAAGAAAGTATGAAAAACTCACTTTTACCTATGCGGGATCATTATACTTAGATAGGGATCCTGAATTGTTTTTGGAGGCTTTTTCAATCTTGCTGGCTGAAGGACACTTTTTTCCAGGAAATGTTCAGATAAAGTTTGTCGGGCAATGTCGTCATACAAAAGAAAAATCAGTTGAGGAGATGGTGATACGTTTTGGGTTGCAGGAGATTATGCATTTTGTAGATCCTGTGCCAAGGCGCCAGGCAATGCTAGAAACTGCAAAATCCCATGTCATGCTTTTGTTTGCACAGAATCAACCCCTCCAGGTGCCAGGTAAGTTGTATGATTATCTCGGGCTTGGAACCTTTGTGTTGGGGATTTGTGAGTCGAAGGGAGCCAGTTATTCCATATTACGTGAATACGAAAATGCAATAATAACGAATGGGCAGCATTTGGAACATATGAAACAATCTATTATTAGATTAGCAGGTATGGTTGCAAAAAATTCTGTTGGAGAAGGTAAATCCAATGTTGACAGTAATAAGTATGATCGAAGAGTATTGACATATGACCTTGCTAGTATAATCAATAATTAGTGTTGGAATTCCTATTTGGAAAGATTGTGATCTAATAAAATAAGAAACATGTGGAATAGATACCTACTTACGCTGTCTCTTTGATCAATGAGAATATATTGGCATTCTAGTAGTTATGGTCTTTTTCCTCCAAAATATTTCGATACTTGTACTTAGGAAATTCTCGCTCCTAGTTTGTGAAATTTCTATTTAGCAGTCCCAATTTTGTTTTTTGTACGAATCTGTCTGTCAGCTATGAGTGAAGAGATACTAAAAAAAACGAATGCTTCACTTATCTACCGCTTGCTCTTTAAAGGTGGGCAACAGGTTGTGGGACTGGGGTTGGCAATAATTCTGGCACGTATCCTCTCACCGGCTGAATTCGGTGTAATTGCCATTGCTAATATGATGATTCATTATGCCAATAATTTTACTAATTTTGGTTTAAATAATGCTTTGGTGCAAAAGGATAACGTAGGAAATGAACATGTAAATACAGTTTTTACTATCGATTTTGCCATTTCCTTATTTCTTGTCTTGGTGACGCTTCTTTCAGCTGAAAAATTTGCTATATTCTTCCATAATGCTGCAGTTGGATCTGTATTAAAGTGGATGTCTTTGTACTACGTCATTACAACTTTTTATCATATTCCCGTTGTTATCTTACGGCGTAATATCGATTTTAGATTTTTGACAGTAGTCGAATTTGTAGAAGGACTGTTAACCTCAGTGCTTGCTATTGTTTTGGCTTTGGCTGGGTATAGCTACTGGGCTGTTGTGGTTGCTTCTCTCGTCATGCCAGCACTTGTTACCGTTGTCCTGATGATCAAAACACATTGGCTGCCAAAGATTGTACTCAGCAATAATATGGGAGAACTATATTCTTTTGGGTTTTGGAACTTTATGCGTGCGCAGGTGAATCTGCTTATTTCAAAAGTAGATTATTTTGTTATTGGAAGATACCTGGATATAGAAAGTATTGGTCTGTATGGAAAGTCATTTGAGTTAACAGATAGGGCTATGTCGGGGATTACTATGCCGATTAATACAATATTCTTTTCCACGTTTAGTCGATTAAAACAGGATGCCCAACAGGTAAAGCAGGTTTTTCTTGAATCTTCAGGCTTGCTGGCCCTGGTAGGGTATCCTTGCCTTTTTGGATTGCTAGGAGTTGCACCTCATTTTGTTATGAGTTGTCTTGGTGATCAATGGAAATTAGCGATTGTTCCATTACAAATTCTGGCGGTAGCATGTCTTTTTCGTGTGTTACTTGGGTTGGTTGCAAGCGTTAATGTAGCCATCGGAAAGTATAAAGTGCATACTATGTTAAATGTCGTTTCTGCAGTTTTTTTTGTTGTTTTATGCTTTTGGGTCGTTGAGCATGGAATTACTGCAGTCAGTTATGCGTATCTTGCCTATTGCTTCGTCTCATTTTGTTTCAGTTTCTGGCTTCTGGCTACCAGTGTTCATGTACGGCCTGGTGAATTATTAAAGGCAGTATGGTGTCCATTGGTTGGCTCATTGTTAATGTTGAGTACGGTATTATTTTTGCGTTTTTTTATTTTAACGAATCACTCTTCCCTTATGCAATTATTATTACTGGTCTCTTCCGGAGGAAGTATTTATCTTGTTTGGGGATATTTCTTCTATCGCAAAGGGATTGTGTCATTTAAGATTAGAGGAGTGGGCAAAAATTCATTATGAAAGTATTATTTCTTTCTTTAGAAACCAGTCCGGATAACATAAGGGATGAAATTACATATAATTTTATTGTCAAAGAGATGGTCGCATTGTCTGAGCGAGGGATACATGTGTTTTTTCTTTGTTTTAGTAATAATCATCAAGGCAGGTTGCCTGGTATTTCTATGGTAAATGCTGAGGATCTTATATCTGAGCGGTGGATTCAGAGTAAAATTTCCGATTGTTTTCTATTGGTTCGTAATTATAAAATGTACGGTAAGCGACTGTTGAGTGACATACCACGTGCTCTGTGGCGTTTATATTGTGATCGGGCTGTTTGTACTTGCGTTGAGAAGTATGGGATTGACTTGATTCATACCCATTTTTTTGTGCCTGATGGTGGTGGAGGGGTAGTTGCAAAAAAGGAAACAAACGTACCCGTTATTGCCACATGTCGTGGTGCTGAAATTTGTAATTTGCCTGAATATGGATATGGAGCATTACAGAGTAACTATTTCCATTCAGCTCTATCTGCAGCGATATCACATTTTGACGCAATCACAGTACCAAATATATTTTATAGGAAAGGTATTCTTAAATTGTTCCCAGAGCTCACCTCAGACAAAGTCTCCGTCCTGTATAACGGTATTGAAGCCATTCATGTGAGGACAATTAACGATAAATGTAATTTAGTACCGTTGTTTATTGCTATCGGCAATTTAATACCACTTAAAAATTACAATCTTCTTTTGCAGGCTGTTGCAAAACTTATAGATCGATATGATTTCCAGGTAATTATTGTTGGGGATGGTGTTTTAAGGGGTTCTTTTGAAAAAACAATAACTGCTGATTTTCAAAATGTCATCAGGCTCCATTCTGAAGTATCCAAAAATAAACTTTATGCGATGCTTGCTACCGCCGACTGCTTGATTCATCCAAGTTTATCAGAGGGTGGGGCGAACGTGATATTGGAGGCTTTAGCGATTGGAGTCCCTTGCCTCGTTTCCAATATAGATTCTATGCAAAAGGAAATTATCAAGGAAGGCGTTAATGGCTTTTTCTTTGATCCACACGATGCTTCAGAGCTTGCTGTCAAAATGGAGTATGTTATCAATAACCGTGAAGCAATGTTTGATATGAAAGATAATTGTTGGAAAAGCGTCAAACCCTACACGGTAGAAAATAAAATAGATGGGTATTTAGCGCTTTACCAAAAAGTATTAGATCAAAAGCTGGGACAGTAATGCAATGTCTTAACAGAAACAATAGACAGCGTAGCAGTACACTGGATTGTATTCGTGCTTTTGCAATGTTGTATATTGTAGCAATTCATCATGTAGATGATTATGCGAACCAAATTTTCCGTTGTACATTAGACGAATTGTTGACATATGCATTGCTGGGTATGTTTGTTTTTTTATCCGGATATTTACTTGCACTTAGCAGTGAAATTGCTGATTATAACGATTCTGTATCATTTATAAGGAAGAGATTCCTAAGGATTTATCCCCCGTATCTTTTCGCCTTACTGTTCTTCCTAGTGGTTTC
>JAOZKN010000247.1 GCA_029935315.1 Desulfocapsa sp.
CCGATGGCGACAATGAAGGATCCAGGAACGCAGCCCTGTTCACCTACACCTTTGAAACGGACACGATGGAGTTTATCAACCGACTGGGGGCTCCCAACGTGGAAGCCATTGTCTTGTCTCTTGATGGTAAAACTCTGTTTGCTGCAGATAATGGCGTCCTGGGGATCATCGATCCCGGCAACAGGACAGGAGATTCCTTTACACCGCTTGACCCCACAGCCACTGATGCTGGTACGGGCAGAGGGAAACTTGGCCCCATTGTTATCGATGACATCGACGGCCTGGCCTATGATCCGGTGAGTGCTGTCCTGTACGGCACCAACCGTCACGGAGACAGGACCTATGGCGACCATGATCTTCTGATACAACTGAATCCGGCTAGCGGCAAAATCATTGGTAATGCCTTTGGCGACGGTATCGACTACCTGGTTATTGACACCTCCGAGGTGGGGGCCAGCGATATCGACGATATTGCCATTGACCTGTCCGGAACCCTCTATGGTATCGCCGGCAACAGCAGCGACGGCAATGATCATCTGGTCATCATCGATAAGACCACAGGAGCGGTAAGCGATCATGATCCCCTGTACCTGCCCCATACCCGGGTTCATGACATGGAAGGTCTGACCTTCTATTACGCTGCAGACCTCTATGGAACGACAGGGATTGAGAACACAGAGAGTGGAACGGAGAATTCCCTCTATAAAATAAAAAAGGGTACGGGAGAAACAGAACTCATAAGCCCACTGGACCAGGACTTTAACGGCTATATCCCTGGTGATTTTGAGGCAATCGAGTGCTTCCCGGTCTGTAAGTAACTTGATTTTTACTGCATATGTTTCTTATGCAAAACAGGTTTTTCAACTGTTGCGCCAACAAGATTCCTTGTCACTTAATCAAAGCACTGCCGGGCCTGATGATCCTGTCTGTATTGCGTCGCTGATTTTCCAGCCCACCTCCTGAACGAATTGGAAAAGGAACTCTGTTCCGCAAATCCCACCAGAAACGCGATCTCCAGGAGTGGAATCTTGTCATCGAGCACATATTTCGCGGCAATTTCCATTCGTGTCTTCTTGAGCACGGACATGTAAGTCGTCCCTTCCTGCTGCAGCAAATGCTGTAAATTTCTGGAACTGCAGGAGAGCCTTGATG
>JAOZKN010000081.1 GCA_029935315.1 Desulfocapsa sp.
CTCGGCATGCAACGTATAGCTTACACATCCCTGTCGAATCCGTTTCGCCCCCATAATTGTAGAATATTCTTCAGCACGACAAGAATCCAGCGACCTGAGAAATATTCTATGTTAAATTCATAAGTTTTATTTTGTGTGAAAATCCTAGCCAATATACTTCGTGCGCATGACACGCTGTAATTCACGATTGCTCTGTTTTTCTTTCAGAGACGCTCGTTTGTCGTACAATTTTTTACCACGTGCAAGGCCCAGTTCGATCTTGGCCTTGCCGTTCCCTATAAAGTAAATCTTCAAAGGGATCAACGCAAGCCCCTTTTCTCGTAATTTACCATTTAGTTTTTTTAATTCACGTTTGTGGAGCAGGAGTTTTCGAATTCTCCGTGGCTCATTGGGATTGTGGGTGGCAAATGTGTAGAGGGCAATATGGACATTGTGCAGCCACAGTTCTCCCCGCTTATCAATCTGGGCGTAGCCGTCTTTCAGGTTTGCTTTCCCGGCTCGAAGGGATTTAACCTCAGGGCCTCGCAGCACCAGTCCGGCTTCGTAACGCGTCTCGATATGGTAGTCGTGGAAGGCTTTTTTGTTTTTGCAGACGACTTTTATGCCATGTTCGCTATCTTTTTTTGCCATGCTTATTCAGCGGTTACCCGCATTGCTTCCTCGTAGGTTGTCACTCCTGCCTTGACCTTTTCCCAGGCATCTTCCCGTAAGGTAGTCATTCCTTCACGGATTGCAAGTTGCCTGATTTCCTCCACGCTGTTTCCGGCACTGATCATTTTTTTCATCTGTTCCGATAAGGGGAAGATTTCAAAAATTCCACATCGTCCTTTGTAGCCGGTTCCCCGGCATTTTTGACAGCCCTTCCCGCGTTTAAGTTGATAGGTTTCTTGTTCTGCCACCGGAAATCCAAGTTTGGCCAGTTCTGAGCCTTTAATTTCAAAGGATTCTGGACAGTGGGGGCAGATTGTACGTACCAGCCGTTGAGCCAGGGATCCAAGGAGAGTTGAGGATATGAGAAATGGTTCAAGGCCGAGATCCCGCAGGCGAACAATGGATGAAACGGCGTCATTGGTGTGCAGGGTCGAGAATACCAGGTGCCCGGTCATCGCAGCCTGTACCGCATGGGATGCCGTATCAAGATCGCGAATCTCACCAATCATAATAACATCCGGATCCTGGCGCAGGATATTGCGGAGGATGGTGGAAAAGGTGACATCGATAAGTGGCTGCACGGAAATCTGGTTAAATGCCTCATGGACCATTTCCACAGGATCTTCGATGGTTATCAGGTTTTTTTCGGGTGTGGCTATCTTTTCCAGGGTTGAGTAGAGAGTGGTGGACTTTCCAGATCCGGTGGGGCCGGTGACCAGCACAATCCCATGCTGTGAATTGATAAAGGAGTTGTAGACCACGCGATCCCGTTGTGAAAACCCGAGTTTCTCAAGATCCTGAAAAATAACATCGGGGTCGAGGAGGCGCATCACCACTTTTTCCCCAAAAGCTACCGGTACCGTAGAGACACGCACTTCTGCTTCTTTGTCTCCGGTCATGGCAATTTTGATGCGGCCATCCTGCGGCCTTCTTTTTTCGGCAATATCCAGCCTGGCCAGAAATTTGATGCGGGCAACAATTGCAGAATGTACCGCTTTGGGCAGGTTGTAAATGGTGTGCAGCGCTCCGTCAATACGAAAACGGATCATACAGTTATCACGTTTGGGCTCTATATGGATATCACTTGCTGCCTGATCAATGGCGAAATGGAAAAGGTGATTGACCGCCGATTTAATGTGTTGATCGGAGGAGGAGATCTCTTTGGACGATGAAATTTTGACAAACTGCTCCAGGTTGCCGATATCAACGCTTCCGCCAACACCCGGAGCGCCGAACTGGCTCTCAGCCGCACTGATGGAGTGTTGAAAACCAAAAAATTCGGAAAGAATCTTTTTTATATCCGTTTTTGGTGCAATATAGGGCTTGACCTTGACCTGGTTTGCATGCTCGATATCTTTTAGTGCCGTAGTATTGTCGGGATGATACACCGCTACTTCCAGCACCCCGTTTTCGAAATTGAAAGGCAGCAGCATATGGCTCAACGCGAAATTCCTGGGGATGGTCTTGGTGACCGTGTCCATGTCCAGTTTGAGCGGGTCGAGTTTTTTAAAGGGCATGCCGCAGGTTTGGCTTACTGCCAGGATGATGCTGTCTTCGTCGAGAATGACCCCCTTTTCTTCCCCGGCAAAAAGTTTAAAGGAAACTATGATATCCACCAGATCTGGAAAGCTTTTGTCAAATTTGCGCTCAGCCCCGAATTTTTTCAGGAGTTTTTGCCGCTGCTTTCCTTTTTCAAGGGTAATAAACTGTTTCTGTCGGGGAGTGAGCAGCCCCTTTTTTATGAGGAGATCGAGCAGTGCGTCGGAGTTGAGGAGTGCCATGTTTTCGTCTTTTCTTATTTTACTGAAAATGCTGAAGATAGTGCGCGTTTATATTATGATATATTGTCCTTTTTTCGCTTTCTTTTCAAGAAACTTTTCACGGAGCCCGCTATCTGGTATAAAATATATGGTGAGCAGGGTCTACAATTAATCCAAGCAAATATCATATCTCAGGAAAAATAATGTCATCTATCGTGAGTCAGTTCTATCGAAAAACCGATACCAATCGGGAATACTGTTTTAATATTGAGTCCGGCAAACCTCTGACAGAAAGCGAACAAGAACGCCTGCAACTGATTCTGGCCGATGGCTTTCTGGCGGACTCCGTGACCAAAGAACCACTGCTCACGGGTGAGCGGGTGGTGGAGATGGGGCCACGGCTTAACTTTGCCACTGCCTGGTCGTCGAATATGGTCTCTATTTGTCAGGCAACCGGGCTGGAGAGTGTTTCACGCGTGGAAAGATCTCGCAGATATCTTGTGGATGCAGACCTTGATCTGGATGATTTTGTCCGGGAGAACCATGACCGAATGACCGAATGTCCTTATCCCGAGGCGCTTTCCACCTTTGAAACGGGGATCGAACCGGAAGCTGTTTATGACGTGGACATGAAGGCAGGTGGACCTGATGCACTGCTGGATATCCCAGGGATCTCCATGGACGAGCGGGATCGCAATTTTTATTACGACTATTTTGTAACAAAAAATGACAGGAATCCCACCATTGTTGAAATTATGGATCTCAATAATGCGAATTCAGAACACTCTAGGCACGGATTTTTTCGTGGAATTCAGGTGGTTGACGGTGAGCGCCAGGATGCCACACTCTTTGACATGGTGATAGAAACGCTGAATAAAAATCCCAAAGGCAGTCTGGTCGCCTTTAAGGATAACTCCAGCGTGGTGGCGGGCCACGAGATACATACCATTCTGCCCGGGCAGCCTGGAAAACCAGGTCCACTCAAAGAACAAGATGTTCGCTATCATGTTCTGCTCACCGCAGAGACCCATAACTTTCCCACCGGTGTAGCGCCTTTTCCCGGCGCCGAAACCGGAGCTGGCGGTCGTATTCGTGACGTGCAGGGAACCGGAAAGGGTGGCTTTGTCATAGCAGGAACCACCGGGTATTGCGTGGCCAACCTCCATATCCCCGGTTACACACTGCCCTGGGAAAGCTCTTACCAGTGCCCGGAGAATCTGGCATCGGCCCTTGAGATTGAAATTGAGGCCAGTAACGGTGCCTCTGATTACGGCAATAAGTTTGGTGAGCCCATGATTCAGGGCTTTACCCGTTCCTTCGATATGCGTCTTGCAAGTGGTGAGCGTTGGGGATTTTTAAAACCGATTATGTTCACCGGTGGTATCGGCCAGATTGATGACCGGCATACGGAAAAAGATAAAGAAGTAAAAGGGATGAAGATCGTGCAGGTGGGTGGCCCTGCCTACCGTGTTGGTTTTGGTGGCGGTGCAGCGTCGTCCATGCTGCAGGGGGAGAATGCCTCCGAACTCGATTTCAACGCCGTACAGCGTGGTGACGCTGAAATGGAACAGAAGATGAACCGTGTCATTCGTGCCTGTAACGAGATGGGAGATAAGACCATCATCGATGTTATCCACGATCAGGGAGCAGGTGGTCCGGCCAATGTCTTGAAGGAGCTGGTGGAACATTCCGGCGGCTATATCGAAATTCGGAAGATGCGGGTGGGCGACCCCACCATGTCGGTGCTTGAAATCTATGTGGCGGAGTATCAGGAGCGGAATGGTTTCCTGATCAGCCCTGAAAATATAGAAGACTTTCAGGCAATATGTCTGCGTGAAAAAGTGGGCTGTGAGGTGCTTGGCGAGGTAACCGGAGATCTGCAGTTTGTGGTACGTGACGAACTGGATGGCTCCACCCCCGTGGATATTGACCTCTCGGAGCTCCTTGGTGATATTCCACAGAAAACCTTTGAGGATTCCCGGAACAGCCAGGAGCTGGCACCACTGAGTGTGCCGGATGATTTGACTGTACAGGATGCACTCCATGATGTGCTGCGCCTGGTCTCTGTTGGCTCCAAGCGTTTTTTAACCAACAAAGTAGATCGCGCCGTAACAGGTCTTATTGCCCAACAACAGTGTTGCGGGCCTCTGCAACTCACGGTCAGTGATGTGGCGGTGGTTGCGCAATCTCATTTTGGTCTCACAGGAGGGGCAACGGCCATCGGGGAACAACCCATTAAGATGCTGCTTGATCCTGCCAGGGGTGCCAGAATGGCAGTGGGCGAATCGTTGACCAATCTTGTCTGGGCTAAAATTGATGATCTGGAACAGGTAAAATGCTCAGCCAACTGGATGTGGGCTCCGAAGCTGCCCGGTGAAGGTGCGGCTCTCTTTGATGCGGCAAAAGGTATGTGTGATGCCATGATTGCCGTGGGAATGGCAGTGGATGGCGGCAAAGATTCTCTGTCCATGGCCACCATGGTTGGGGATGAAACTGTTAAATCACCCCGTGAACTGGTGATTTCTGCCTATGCAGCCATGACTGATATCAGAAAGGTTATTACTCCGGATCTGAAAAATGGTGGAGCCTCAGTGCTGCTGTTTATTGATCTCAGTGACAGCCATAACCGTCTGGGCGGCTCTGCCTTTGCTCAGACCCGATCCCAGTTGGGCGATGACTGTCCGGATATGGATAACCCGCAAACAGTGAAACAGGCCTTTCTTGCCGTTCAGGAGGCCATTGCCAGGGGGCTGCTGCTCTCTGGTCATGATAGAAGTGATGGCGGTTTGATTACGACCCTGCTTGAAATGGCATTTTCCGGAAACTGTGGTCTTGATCTGGCTTTTGAATCTTCTGATTCTGCCATCGCCACCCTGTTTTCGGAAGAATTAGGCCTGGTGCTGGAATGCGCTGACGATGACTTTGCTGCTCTGACAGATCTTTTGGCTCAATACGATATTGTTGCGCAAAATCTGGGTCGCAGCAGCAAAGAAAAGCAGATTCAGATTCGTCTCAATGATGAGCAGGTGTTGCATGAAGATATGCGTGTTCTGCGTGGCTGGTGGGAGGAGACAAGCTATCAGCTGGAACGTCTGCAGATGAACCCCGAGTGTGCCGATGCCGAGAATAAAAACAGCTATGACAGACAAGGTCCCGCATATAATCTGAGCTTTACCCCGGAACCGGCCCCTGCCGAATTGCTGCAGCAAACAGGTAAACCAAAGGTTGCGATTTTGCGTGATGAAGGTTCCAATTCTGATCGTGAAATGAGTTCTGCCTTTTATGCTGCCGGTTTTGAGCCATGGGATATCACCATGAGCGACCTGCTGGCTGGACGGATTAATCTGGATGATTTCAGAGGGCTTGCGGCTGTGGGTGGATTTTCCTACGCCGATGTCCCGGAATCCGCAAAAGGCTGGGCTGCCACCATTGCCTTTAATGATGCGCTGAAAAAGATGTTCCGCGAATTTTATGATCGCCCGGACACTTTCAGTCTTGGTATCTGTAACGGCTGCCAGCTCTTTGGCCTTCTGGGCTGGGTTCCATGGCAGGATATTGATGCCGAAAAACAGCCCCGTTTTATCCACAACAAGTCCGGTCGTTTTGAGTCCCGCTGGGCCACGGTGAAGGTGACTGACAGTCCGTCCCTGATGCTGAAAGGCATGGAGAATCTGGTGTTTGGTATTCACGTGGACCATGGTGAAGGGCTGTTGAATTTTCCGGATAAGGAAATAGAAGAAAAAGTAGTGGCTGAGAATCTCGCGCCACTCTGTTACGTCGATGATAGCGGGGAGGCAACAGAGGCTTATCCATTTAATCCCAACGGTTCTCCGGGTGGTCTGGCCGGACTCTGTTCTGCCGATGGCCGGCATCTGGCCATGATGCCTCATCCGGAACGTGTTTTTCTTGCCTGGCAGGCGCATTATCTGCCGAAAGAGATGAAAGATTTGCAGGTTTCTCCATGGATGCAGATGTTTAGAAATGCCTATGAATGGTGCCAGAAATAGTTAACGGGAGTTTGTATGTCGCACGGAAGTGATTCGCTAAAATCTATTTTTTTCGCCCTGGGGGCCAATAGTGCTATTTTTGTGGCCAAGCTGGCCGCAGCACTGACCACAGGCTCCGGTGCCATGCTGGCTGAGGCTATTCATTCCCTGGCCGATACCGGAAACCAGATTCTTCTTCTTGTTGGTCTGAAGCGGTCTAAACGGCCGCCCACTCCGGACTATCCTTTAGGATTTGGGAAGTCCATTTATTTCTGGTCATTTATTGTTGCCCTGATCATGTTCAGTCTGGGTGGCATGTTTTCCATCTATGAGGGTGTGCACAAATTACAACATCCAGAACCCATCACCAGTCCCTGGCTGGCTGTGGGCGTGCTTATCTTCTCCATTGTTGCCGAAGGGATCTCCATGTGGGGATGCCTGCGGGAAGTAAACAAAGTACGGGGAGATCGCAGTCTGGTCCAGTGGTTCCGGGAAACAAGACAAAGTGAGCTCCTGGTGGTTTTTGGTGAAGATTTTGCGGCACTCCTTGGTCTGGTTTTTGCCCTTTTTGCCGTTGGCTTAACCATGGTCACCGGCAATCCTTTTTATGATGCCCTTGGTTCCATCGTCATTGGTTCTCTTTTGGTGTTGATTGCCATATTTATCGGTATTGAAGTGAAAAGCCTGCTCATCGGTCAGGGTGTGGAACCTGATTTGAAAAAGAAGATGATTGCCTCCCTTGAAGAAGAGGAAAAAGTTGCAGAAGTACTGAATCTACTTACCTTTCAATTGGGTAAGGATGTGATGGTGGCGGTGAAAGCCAGGATGCACAGGTGTGATTCTGCGGACGAAATGGTTGCTGCCATTAATAGTTGTGAACAGCGTTTTCGAGACCATTTTCCGGAAACGCTCTGGCTGTTTTTTGAGCCTGACAATAAGAAATGATTTATGTCCTGAACCAGAAAGTACCCATCGTTTTTCGTTTTATGGCCATGGTCTTACTGCTTGTCCTTGCGTCTTGTGCAACGAGCCCCACCGGCAGACGTCAACTGATGCTGGTCTCACCGGAAAGTGCCATCCACTCCTCTAAAAGTGCGTATGTACAAACCCTGAAACCCCTCGCAGATGCAGGAAAAGTGAATAACGATGCGGTGATGACAAGGCGTGTCCGTGATATTAGTGGCCGCCTTATTTACCAGGCTATAGAGGCTTTTCCCCATACCCGTAACTGGGAGTGGAGCGTTCATTTGATTGATGACCCGGAGATGGTCAATGCCTGGTGCATGGCTGGTGGTAAGATGGCAATTTACACGGGTCTTATCGAACAGGTAAAGCCCACAGATGATGAACTGGCGCAGGTAATGGGGCATGAAATTGCCCATGCACTGGCCAACCATACAGCGGAGAAAATGTCTGTGGCCATGGCTTCCCAGGTGGGGATGATGGCTGTGGCTGTTGCCGCGAGTGATGAGCACAGAGGACTGGCCATGACGGGATCTGTGCTGGCAGCATCACTTGCCGTCCAACTGCCAAACAGCAGAATTGCAGAAACAGAAGCGGACAGAATAGGGATAGAACTCGCTGCCAAAGCGGGATACGATCCCTATGCTGCAGCCAGTCTCTGGCAGAAAATGGGTAGGGCAGGGGGCAGCACTCCCCCACAATTTCTCAGTACTCACCCCTCTCCGGGTAATCGCCAGCAGACCTTGCTGGAACTTGCTCCCCGGATGATGCATTTTTATCAGCCGGATATGCAGCATTCTGTTTATTTGTTGCAGTAATCTCGTACCCAAAGTCAGACGAACAAATTTACAATTCTACGTAATTAAAGGATTACGGCACTTTCCCGGAACCTTTGCTGGCAGCTAATATGGAGAATCTCTGATGAGTTTTTTTTTATTGCTGCATCAGCGTATGTAGTTTTGCAAGATTATCCCGATCTTCCTGCAGATCCTTTCCCTTAGGGGTCTCAAGGGTCATTGGGTGGTTAGCAAAACGTGGATCATTTAACAGGTTGCGAAAGCCTTCCAGGCCAATTTCTCCTTCTCCTATATGTTCGTGTCTGTCCACCCGGCAGCCTAGTCCCTTCTTGGAATCATTGAGGTGGAAAAACCCAATGCGCTCTATGCCCACAAGCCTGTCAAATTCTGCCATGCTTGCCTCATATGCTGCAGCGGTGCGGATATCGTATCCGGCAGCAAAGATATGACAGGTATCGACACAGACGCCAAGCTTTTCAGGATATTTTGAGCCCTCGATAATCGCAGCCAGTTCTTCAAAACGACTGCCAAGCCCTGTCCCCTGTCCGGCTGTGGTTTCAAGCAGCACTGTGACGTCATTATCGGCACGTTCGAGGGCCAGATCGAGGTTTGTAATAAAGCGTTCAAGGCCGGTTTCGACACCGTCGCCACCGTGTGAACCGGGGTGCATGACAAGCATTGGGATGTGCAGTAATTCGCAGCGTTTTAATTCCTCTGCAAAGGCAGCTATGGATTTCTGCACGAGATCAGCCTTCCCCGATGCAAGGTTGACCAGGTAGGAGGCGTGTGAGGCCACGGGAATTGATGCGCAGTTTTTCCAGGCATCCGCAAAAAGTTCCTGTTCTTCTTCCGTTACTGCTTTTGGGTTCCACTGCCGCTGGTTTCTCGTAAAGATCTGCAGGGCATCTCCCCCCACATTAGTGATATGGGTAAAGGCCAGGTGCAGGCCTCCGGCGACAGATTCATGTGCTCCTAAGTGTGGCATTATATTCAGTTTCCTTTTGTTGTTGCTGTTTCGTATTCTGTGGTTGTAAATTTTTGAATCTGTGCCCGGTAATATGCTCCTTCTCCTGGATTTACAAATATTGCCTGCTGTTCTGTTGTCACTGCTTTTTCAACAAAGCCATTGGCCCAGTAAGCAGTGGCCAGTGTGTCCAGAACATAGCCGGCTGGTATCTGTACTCCTGCAAGACGTGCCATTTCAAGGGCACGCTTCGGGTCACGCAATGTAAGGTCGTTGCTTGTAAGGAGCAACCAGGCAAGATTGTTCAGGAACTTTGGATTCGACGGTTCAATGGCCAGGGCTTTGTCATAGGCGGCAATGGCCTTCTTCTCCATTTTCTTATGTTGCATAAGATCGCCCGTAATACCGAGCCACAGGGCTTTCTCTGGTTCCTGGATACGTTTCTGTTCCAGGATATATTCTGTATACTTTTCTTCATAGCTTTGCTGCCAGGTAGCTGAAGGAAGCAGGTTTTGCCCGAAAGCGGCAAGGCCAACAAGCAAAATGTAGGCGAGAAGGCTGTGGCGGACCTTGCGGTTGTGTCGTGCAATCCAGGATGCATCGGCATCGCATTTTTCCAGATATTCTATGCGTTGTCCAATGCCAAAGTGGTGCCAACTGGGTACGTCCCTGGTATTTCCTGACAGTATTGCGATTTTCTCGAAGGCGGAAATAATGGATGCACTGCTTCCGATAGCAGAAAAGACATGCAGATCAGCCTGACGCTCAAAATTTCTGATGAAAAAGCCGAATAAAAAACGAAAATAAAGGATCATCAGCAGGAGGACAACAATGGACATCAATACGGTGAGCATATTCTCTGCCGTGAGACCGGTGAGTCCGAGAAGCGTGTAATACCAGTCGCGAGAGAGGAGAAAGAAGGTAAATGGCTCCAGGATAAAAGTGGCCAGGATGGAAAATCCCGAGATGATAAGGAGATACAGAAGCATGTGCTTCTTTTTGATATGGCCGATTTCGTGGGCCATAACTGCATCCAGTTCATCGAGGTTCAGGTGTTCAAGCAGGGCGGGTGTGATCAGTACATAGCGCAGGCCAGGGATAATGCCCATGACTCCTGCGGTGATGACTCTGCCTTCAAAGAGAGGCCAGATGAAAATTCTGGCGGAAAAATGCTGCTTTTTAAAAAAATCCTGCAAATGGGTGAGCAGTGGTCCTTCCGGAAAAGCTGTGCAGTTCCAAAGCCTGCGAACCATGGGGGGAAACAGTATCAGGATAAGCAGTAAAAACAGAAGGAAAGAAATATATTCACCGGGCTCCGAATGGAGAAAAAGAGACAGTTTGGGGAAGGGGAGTAATGCCAGCAGATCGTAGGCAAGAGAGAGGAAAATCCATGGCAGGACAATGGGGAGATTGGTCTTGATGTTGGTGACAAGAAAGGCTGTGGCACTGTAACGACGTGAAAAGACAACTTCATAAACAGGTTTGGCCCGTCGCCACATGATGCTCAGATAGAGAAATAAAAATGAGAGCCCGCCAATATTGACCAGCGCCGGAAACCTGCCGTTCAAAGAGAGTGGTGTCAGGTAGAAATGTACATCACAGCTGAAAAGAGTAATGGCATAAAAGCAGAGTGCAAAGGCGGAGAGTTTCTTTTCCGCATCGAAGTAGGCTGTTGCTCCGTGGTTGATTATTTTTGCATAGAAACGGCGACAAAAGAAATCGTAAGCAAAAAGCAGTGCTGTAAAAAGGCCAAGGGATACGGGAAAAGAAAATTCAGGTTCCGTTGTGCCGCTGGTCATGGTGAAAAGGAAAATACCGACCAGAAATAACAGCAGATTATTATAAATCACTGGGGGGAGACTCCGCAGTAGAGGTTTGCTTTGAATGTATACCCCCTTTATACAATGGTTGGAATGTACATTCAATTCAAAGAAACTCCTGCTGCTAATAACGAAAATATAGGGTGCTATGAGCTTTTATTGTTGACATTTTCTCGATATTGTTTTTTTATGATAGGTTTTCGATGCCGGAGGGCGCATAGCTCAGTTGGTAGAGCCACCGGCTCATAACCGGTCGGTCGCAGGTTCAAATCCTGCTGCGCCCACCATTTACCATACAGAATCTGCCCCAGATGACCAGGTTCCTTGAATAGAATAAAGTACTTTCTCAAACACGAGAGGCCAATGGCCTCACCATACATATACGGCATAACTGAAACGGCCCTTGCAGCCTGTTCCAGCAAGCTAGAAATCCAAAGGTACATCCCAACAGGGCTGTACCTTTTTTTATTGTCTGATTTTGGTTGCTTAGCGTCGGGGGTGAGATGAAAGTGCACGTTTCTGATATCCTTGAAGGCCTGAACCGGATTGCTCCTGTTGAACTTGCTGAGAGCTGGGACAACGTGGGTCTGCTTATTGGCGACCCCGGCAGAGAGGTTCATTCACTTCTTCTGGGGCTTGATCCCAGCCTTTCTTTACTTGACGAGGCCATCAGTCGTGGCATTGATACCCTGATTACGCATCATCCCTGTATTTTTCGTCCCTTTCCATCTGTTAATCT
This sequence comes from Desulfocapsa sp., assembly GCA_029935315.1. Classification (GTDB taxonomy): domain Bacteria; phylum Desulfobacterota; class Desulfobulbia; order Desulfobulbales; family Desulfocapsaceae; genus Desulfocapsa. Next base: position 11,681 of record JAOZKN010000081.1, read on the forward strand.
CACGACCCCTGAAGGTGCGTTTCTCGAACGTGCTCTCATCCATAAAATCAATGTGATTGCCTGCCATACGAATTTTGACAGTGCAGAAGACGGAGTGAGCGATGCATTGGCTACGCTTCTGGGACTTGAAAATATCTCTCCTTTACGTCCGGGCCCTGGCGCAAAAGAGCTGAAAACCGGAATGGGAAGGATTGGAAGCTACGCCGCCCCCCTTTCTTTTTCGCAGTTTATGCAGCGGGTTTTTCAGACTCTGGAAAGTGACACCCTGCAGATTGCCGGGCCGCAACCTTCGCAGATAACACGCGTTGCCCTTTGTGGCGGCAGTGGATCGGATCTTGCCGAAGAGGCCTTTGGGCAAAATGCTGATATTTATATTTCCTCTGAAATAAAACATTCCACGGCAGTTTGGGCGGAGGATGCGGGGTTCTGTATTGTGAACGGGACGCATTACGCAACAGAAAAGCCAGCCATGGCCCTCCTGGGACGTCATATTGCCGTGCTTGGGCAGGAGATGGGGTGGGATCTGGATATTCATCAGGCAACATCAGAAAAAACAGCTTTTTTAAATATACACAGTCATAATTTTCATTGAAATAATAGCTACTCTAAAAAAAGATACAGGAGAAGGGTCTTGAACGAAGAAATAGTTGAACTTACGGTGTTACAGGCAATTGATCATCAGATTGATGGAATTGATGGTGAAATTCAGGAGCAGCAGGACGCACTTGATGGCAAAAGCAGTGATCTTGCCGATCGCGAGACCACCATTTCCACTTTGGCAGAGAAGATTGAAACGCTTGAGAAAGAACGTCGTACTCTGGAAGTCGAAGTGGCCGATGAGATGGTACACGTGAAAGAGCGTCAGGGAAAGATGATGCAGGTTCAGACAGGACGTGAACAGACTGCTTTGCTGAAAGAGATTGAAGACGGCAAGAAAGGTGTAAAGGAGAAAGAAGAACAGACTGTGGCCATCATGGAAGAAGTCGAGCAGTTGACCGCTGATATTGAAGAGAATAAAAATCTTTTTAAGGGTGAGACTGAGCTTCTTACGGAAGAAACAGAGGCGGTTAAAGATGCGATTGCTGCCATCAATAAGCGCAAAAAAACACAGACCAATAAGCGCGTAAAGCAGGCCAAGAAATTAACAGCCAAGCTTGTCAGGAAGTATGACACCTTGCGTATGCACCGTAATGGACTTGGTGTTGTCAATGTCCTGGATGGTGTGTGTCAGGGATGTTTTATGGCCATTCCTCCCCAACAGTATAACTTGCTTCTTCGTGGTGAAAAATCCCTGGACTGTCCAACTTGTCAGCGAATCATGTACCATGAAGCCATTGAAGTACCAGTGGTGCCTGAAAAGAAAAAAGCAAAAAAGAAGGCCAAAGCCAAGCC
>JAOZKN010000164.1 GCA_029935315.1 Desulfocapsa sp.
AGCGTTCTCCCCATGCCATGGAGAAGAACTACGCACTCATCCTGAGCCTTTGCAGATGTAGGATGTTGTACGGAGAGCCCTATCCTGCTGCAACCAGCAAGGAGGATGGCAACAAGAATATGCAGCACCAGAACCCCTGAACTGCAAACAAGCTTCCAGCCAGCAGGGGGAGTAAGAGAGTTTTTCACTGTTTTCATACTCTGCTAAGATACAAAGCAGCATTTTCCCAGTCAACTGCTATTCTTTGCGTTTCACAACCTGCTCGTCTGTTATTTGTAGCTACGACTCATTCAACAGCCTGAAACATATGTACATCCTGCTGTGGAAATGGAAAAGAGATCCCTTTCTCGTCAAAGCTCAGTTTTATGGCCTCTGTAAGATCTGCACGCACCGCCCAGTAGTCTTCAGTTTTCACCCACGGACGCATATTAAGGTTCACACTGGAGTCCCCGAGTTCGGCAACTCCAATGGTGGGCGCAGGGTCAGACAGAACTCTGATATCAGCCTTCGCCAAACCCTCAAGGATTGTCTTGGCCAGACGAATATCATCGTCATAGCCAATACCTATGACCAGATCGATACGACGGGTGGGCTCCGCGTTGACATTGGTAATCACCCCCGCTGTAATACCGGCATTGGGAATGATCTGCTTCTGGTTATCGGGGGTATGAATAACAGTACTGAAAATATCTATCTGCTGCACCGTTCCTGTCACCCCGCCTGCGGTGACAAAATCACCAACTTTGAATGGATGAAACAAAATCAGCATCACTCCGGAGGCAAAGTTGGAAAGGGAATCTTTCAGGGCCAGACCAATGGCAAGACCTGCGGCACCGACTATGGTGAGAAAAGAAGATGTCTGGATACCCAGCTCTCCGGCTGCTGCAATGAGGACAACAACCATCAGCGCATAATAAATTATTTTACACAGAAATCTTCGCAGGGTGGTCTCTACATTTGCCCGTCTAAACCCGCGCCGGGCCATGGCGGTTGCCCATTTTGCAGCCATGCCTCCAACAATAAAAACTACCAGTGCCATAAGAAGGTGCGGCCCGTTCGCCATCGCCCAATCTTTTGCCATTTCTACTATTTTCACGTAGCTATCAGGACTGCTCAAATCCACCGGTGGCTCGGGTGGAGCAACTTTTTCACTCACTTCCTCAGCAGTAACATTCTCCTCTGCAGCAAAAGCTGTCACAGATAAACTGCAGGCAAAGAACACAAGCACGGTTAATGAGACACCAAGGCTTAACAACTTTTTTATGTCCATAATTCTTCCTCTGGTAGGTTCCGTAAAAAACACATTCCTATCTGTTCAATTAGTTATTGACTCAACTTATGCAGTGTAACATAGAGGAGAAAGCACATTCAAGCGAATAACTATCAATACTGAGAAAAGAGGCAGAGGGAAGGGAATTAAGCAAAGAGCAGGTGGCGTGCATTTTCGTTTGTTTGTTTAACCACAAACGAATTTTCCTCTCCGCGTAATGCTGCAAGAGAGGAAACAATCGCGGCAAGAAATTCCGGGCAATTTCGCTCACCATGATGGCTGGCCGGTGGAATATCCGGTGAATCTGTTTCCACAACCAGTGACGTGAGGGGAAGTACTGCAGCAACAGAACGAATTTTTGTAGCCCTGTCGTAGGTGATCGTGCCACAGACACTGATCAGAAAACCCAGTTTTATATAGTGTTCAGCCTGTTGCAGGCTTCCATTAAAGGCATGAACAATCCCGCCTCCTGTATATCTCAGCCTGCGGATTGTAGCCTGCACCTGATCGTGGGCTTTTCGTACATGAAGCAATACCGGTAACCGGGATTCTGTGGCGATGGCCAGTTGTGTTTCAAAAAGTTCCTGCTGTGCTGATCGTTTTGCGTTTTTAACAAAATAATCGAGACCAATCTCACCAATGGCCACCAGCTTACCCGCCAGGGCATAGTGTCTCAATTCGTCCAGATCATTTTTCCCATGAAGTGCTAAATACAGGGGATGCAGACCGATGGCAGGAAAGAGATCCGGTTCCGTACGAGACAAGTATAAGATCCTCTCCCATCCGGAACGAACAACACCGGGGAGTACCTGGGCCACAACTCCCGCCTTTCTGGCACGTCCAAGAATATCCTGAAAATCATCTTGAAAAACAGGTAGATCAATATGACTATGTGTGTCTATTATGATATCACCTCTTTACTCATACCGTAAAGGTGTCGGGAAGCACTGTATTTGCCACCGTCCATTTCTACAATTCATCAATAATTGCCTGCAGGGCCGCTTCATCAAACACGTATTTCTTTGCGCAAAATTCACAACGAACTTCCACGCCGTCAGGTCGTTCTTCCTTCAGCGCTGACAAATCATCCTTGCCCATGGTCAGCAAAGCCTTTTTCATCTTCTCCCGACTGCAGGAGCATTGATAACGCAGGGCCTGCTGAAGTAGCGTATGATGAGGAATTTCTCCAAACAAAACCTCCAGAATATCATTGGGCGTTTTCCCCTGCAGGACAAAAGCAGTAAGCTGACCAAGTTCCCTGATATTATTTTCAAGCCTGGCAATAAGCTCCTCATCAGCAGGAGGCAGAGATTGCACCAGGAACCCGGCGGCACAGGTAATGGTTCCGCTTGCATTGACCTGCACACCGACGCCTATGGCTGAGGGTGTTTGTTCGGATTCCGTTAAATAATAGGCGACATCTTCACCAATTTCACCGGTGTAGAGCTGGATCGTTCCCTCATAATTCCTGCTGCCCCCAATATCTTTGGTAACGGTAAGAAAACCAGCTCGCCCCAGACCTGTTGCCACATCAATACGACCATCCTGTAAAGGCACTTCAGCATGGGGATGCGCCACATAGCCGCACACCTCACCACTGGAGGACCCTTCGGTAATTATCTTACCCAGGGGCCCATTCCCTTCAAACTTCATCATCACCCGCTGATCATCTTTTAAGAGAGCGGCAAGGAGTACATTCGCCGTCAATGCACGACCCAGTGCCACTGTGGCCACAGGCCCGGTATCATGACGTCCGCATGCCTCTGCAACTAAATCGGTGGTGATACAGGCTAGACCAAAAAACCTGCCATCTTCTGAGATAACCCGCTGTAAATGATCTTGCATGATTTTTAAATCCTGGTGGAGTGTTTGCACCCGAAAAGCCTACTCTGTTCAAGAGCCTTACATGCTTACAATCTGGAAATAGAGCCCTGAACAATTGTTACAGTAACGTCCTGTTGTCATATCTGCATATACCTGACCGGACATCACTTTGCCACCAAAAATTACCTCAAGCAGCGTCTGAACTCGGCCATTGTAAACAGACAATGCGAGTGCAGGAGCAACAGCGAGCAACTGTTGCCTTCCTTGTAAATATATGTATCTGGCATTGGTAAATTCCACTAAAAAGAGTATTCTCAGCTCGTACCTGCCAAACGATTAAGCAATACAATGCACAACAGGACAGCACTGATTTCCACCCAACATGTCTCAAGAGACCAATAGCAACTGCAAAGGAAAACAATTATGACTCCCGAAGATATGCGAGAAAAGGCAATGGAGCTTTTCAAAAAACGTTTCCACTGAAGCCAGGCAATCCTGGCCGTGGGCCTGGAAAAAATTGACCAGAAGGATGCAAGCATGCTTAAAGCTGTTGGCCTCTACGGTGGCGGAATCGCCAGCACCGGCGCTGTCTGCGGCACGTTACTGGGTGCTGTGGCCGCCGTTTCAGCGCTCCACAGCAGGGGAAGCCTTGAAGAAAAAGAAAACCCGCGCATGTGGGGTGCCGGCAGTAAACTGGTCAGAGAATTTGACAAGCTGACGGCAGAATTTGGTGGCAATACCTGCAGGGATATCATCCGCATGGAATGGAGTGATCGGGATGCGGTAAAAGAATATTATTCCAATCCTGACAGCCGAAGGAAATTATGCATCAAACTGGTTGGAGATTTTGCCTCTATCCTGGGAGAAATTCTGGAAAAAGAACAGAAACGCTTAGAAAAAAAATAAGGCGCCGCCTGCAGCAACACACCGTGAGACGGAAAGGACGGAGAGAATGGGCCACCATACCTGACAGCTTTCCCCCTTTCCACTTGCCCCTTTTTTCCATATCCTTTATCTTGTAACCTCCAAACACAAACACAAGGAGACTGCTATGGAATACTCTTCTGAAGTAAAAGAAATGTGCCCCCTGACCCAGGGGTGCAAT
>JAOZKN010000082.1 GCA_029935315.1 Desulfocapsa sp.
CTTCTTTGGCCTGTCTGGTGAGGTGAAGCAGGGGAAGCATGGTTTTTCTGTAGAGGAAGATCAGGGAGAAGCTGATCAAACAAATAACGGCCCCCATGGCCCCGATCATCATGGCCTGGAACTGGACAACTTTGGCACGCATTTGGCTGACAACAATTCTGTCAAACTTCAACATGTACTCTGCCAGGCTCCGCATTTTATTTTGCAGTATAAGGCCTTGGCTTACTTTATCATCGGAGGTGAGGATTTCCTTTGCAAAGATTGCCAGACCAGAGAGATCAGCCTGTTTAGCCATATCCAAGCGGTATTTCCCGGGGATAAAAGTGTTTTCCTGAAGTCTTGCCATCAAGGAGTTCAGGGTATTGAGTTGATCAGCTGCCAGGTCAATTTTTCCGTAGTCTCGTTCTATTAGAGATGTTGTGATCTGTTCCCTGATAGTGGAGAATTGGAAAATAATTTTTTCGCTCTGAGTGATAACGGCGCTATATCTTGTGCCAAGCTGATATTGACGAATGCCCAAAATAATGACTAAAGTCAGGAGCACTGTTACACCCATAAAAGCCAGGGCACTCATTTTTCGTATAGAACTCATGGTCTATTTCTTGAGTTTTGAATGAATGCATGTATCAGACGCAATGCAATCCTGGCAATTATGAGTTGCTTTTATTCCGGCCGCAATCTTATCAGTAAAAGGATAATTTATGACAATCCCGAACTCTTCATCGTCAAGTGTTTCAACTTCAAGAAGGATAGCGGCAAGTTGCTTTAACAGATAATACTCCTGGCCGAGAATTTTAAGTGCCTCTGCGTAAGCATCGTCCAGCAGCTTTCTGATTTCTTTATCTATAATAACAGAAGTTTCATCACTCATCTCCAGCCTCTGTGAAGCTCCATCTAAAAAGCCGGAATCATCAATAATCATTGCTTGTGGACCTAACACATCACTCATACCCCACTTGCAAATCATATTGGTTGCAATTTCAGTAGCTTTTACAATGTCATCCTGAGCACCAGATGTTTTATGCTGAAAGGCAAGTTCTTCTGCAGCCCGGCCCCCCATAAGGATGGCAAGCTTTCCTTTTAAAAACTCAATGCTTTGGCTACTGCGATCATTCAAGGAAACTTGCTGGGTCTGACCTAAAAGTCTGCCGCGTGGAACAATGGTAATTTTGAGGATGGGGTCAGCGTTGGGAATGGATTTAGCAACAATTGCATGGCCCGCTTCATGGAAAGAAAGTACCTTTCTATCATATTCCGATAAGATCACTCCCTTTCGTTCAACCCCCATCAGAATACGATCTCGAGCCAGTTCAAAATCAACCTTGTGTACCGTTTCTTTTCCTTCCCTGGCGGCCATAAGAGCTGCTTCATTCACAAGATTTGCAAGCTCTGCACCTGTAAACCCGGGTACCATATGAGCTATCTCGTTCATGTCAATACTTGGAGAGAGAGCGACTTTCTGTCCGTGAACTTCAAGTATTTTTTTTCTTCCTTTCAGATCCGGAGCTAAAATATTGACCTGCCTGTCAAAGCGGCCAGGGCGCCTGAGGGCAGAATCCAAAATATCTGGACGGTTTGTGGCAGCAATCACTACAATTGTATCGGAAGTGGAAAAACCATCCATTTCAACGAGAAGGGCATTGAGCGTCTGGCTTCTTTCATCTTGCCCCCCAGCCGAAGAACTACCTGCACGAGACCCGCCAACGGCATCTATTTCATCTATAAAAATAATACAAGGTGCATTGGTTTTGGCCTCCTTAAAAATATCCCGGACCCTGGACGCACCAACTCCTACAAACATTTCTACAAAGTCAGATCCACTGAAACTGTAAAATGGTACCTTGGCTTCACCGGCAATTGCTCGAGCTAACAGGGTTTTACCAGTTCCTGGAGGTCCCTGCAAAAGAACACCTTTCGGACTGACCGCACCAATTTTTTCAAATTGACCTGGTTCTTTTAAGAAATTCACAATTTCCTGCAGTTCTTCCAGGGCTTCAGGGATACCGGCAACATCATCAAAGGTGACGACGTTTTGTCCACTATCAGGCTGTATAAGTTTATCAGAGGCAAATTTATTTTCTTCCTCTTCAATCTTTTTCTTTTTACTCAACGAGATAATAATCGTGATCAGTAATAACAAGATGTAGATAATTGCAATTGCCTGGAAAATCAGTTCTGAGCGATCTTTTTCAAAATTAATCTGGATCTTTCTCTCCTGAAGTTCAGAGATGAGTTTTTCAGGGTTTGGAACAATGGTAGAGTACTTGTCACCAGCTGCATGTTCGGCTATGACTTTGTTCCCCTTGAAAGTTGTTGCAACAAGATCATGATTATCCATGCAGTGACGAAATTCACTGTAGCTAACCTGGCGAAGTTGATTTTCAAGTTGCCAAAAACCGTATGAGCCGGCAAAGACGATGGTAATGATAAAAAAGATAAAGAGGTTTCTGATCAAGAGTGCCATGAATAATAAACCCTGAAATATGATTATAGAAAGGTTAAATCTTGTTACAAGGTGACAAGATGACTGGTGTAGAGGTTACGTGATATTGTGGACTTTTATACTTAAAAAAAAAGCCAGAGAGATAACATCTCTCTGGCGAATCAAGACCTTGCAGATTAGGGCTGTAACCATACAGGGTATGAGGTAATTGTTTTATTGCATGGATCCAAACAGACCTTTGATAAGATTAATTGGTCCTTCAGATATAGTTGCCGCTACGAGACAAAGCACTCCCCAGGTACCAATAAGTGCGGCCGCTATTCCAGTAACTGCAGTCCCTACTTTTGCAATTTCACCAACAGCTTCGCTTTCTTTGGCTCCAGCTTCTACCTTGACTGCTTCTTTTGATTCTACCTTACTCATTTTGCTTCCCCCTTAAATGCTTGTTTTGGACGTTTTGCTTCCCTGTTAAACTTCATCGCATGTGTCGTGCCAGAATTGAATTAAAACATCGCCAAGGGTCACTTCCAGCTATACCCCTAATAATTCGTTGTGATAGCTCAAGCCGAAGGCTGTTCTACCAGAAGACAAACTGCTGCAAGTGTGTTGCATTAGCATTTCAGCCATATCAGTACCACACGACTGGCCTACGCTGAAATCAAGATGACGGGTGTAGACGTTACGTGATATCATGGACTTTCTATACTTAAAAAAAGCCAGAGAAATAACACCCCTCTGGCGATTCAAAACCTTGCAGATTAGGGCTATAACCATACAGGGTATGAGATAATTGTCTTATTGCATGGATCCGAACAGGCCCTTAACAAGATTAATTGGTCCTTCAGATAAAGTTGCTGCTACGACACAAACCAAACCCCAGGTACCAATAAGTACTGCTGCGATTCCAGTCACTGCGGTTCCTACTTTTGCAAGTTCACCTGCCGCATCACCTTCTTTAACTCCAGCTTCTACCTTGACTGCTTCTTTTGATTTTACGTTACTCATTTTGTTTCCCCTTAAATAGTTGTTGTAGTTGTTTCGTTCCTTTGTCAAATATTTTGCACGTTTCGTGCCAAGACAGGACATAAAACCTTCAATAAGGATCGTTAGCTTGTTATAGCCTTGGAAATTCACGATATTTGCGTAAACAGGAAGCGATTCTACTAAAAGACAAACGGGGTACACTCGGAAGACAAAACTGATGCAGATGTGTAGCGGATAGGCAGCAAGTGTTGCGTTTACGTTGCGTTAGTGTTGCGACCCGGTGTGAGTGCAACACGACTGGTCTGTTCTGAAATTACAGCTGAGCCTATAGCGCATTCTCTTGTAGCAACAGCATTTACAAAACTTTCAGGTCAAAATCGGTTGGCCTGAGCAGACAACACCTATCGATTTCTGATATTCTGTGCTGCACACATAAAGCCACTCTTCTAATCCATCACTGTACCGTCACCCAGAGTAATAAATCACTCCACGGTTACTACAGCACCTGCAGAATTGAGCCCTCACCAAAAAAGACATCCACCTACAAGAGCAAAAACAAAAGCTGCACATACTGTTTTCATAAAAATTGTCCCTACTCAAAAAACGAACTATTCTCTAGTACTATATCTGTTCATCAAAAACGTGTCTATTTCTTCACGGGTAGCATCCGGATGTCCTTTTATATACCCGGCAATACTGTTCGCCACAAAAGCAGCAGAGATGGATGTGCCCCCATACATCCCCGGGTCACCACCGTAGCCCACAGGCATTTCAGCAAAGCCCGGAGCGTAAAGCGTTACAAAATCACCATAATTTGACCGGGGCCACTTTTCTCCATCCGGCTGTAATGCCCCTACCCCGATAACAGAGGAATAGGCAGCAGGGTAAACCTGATTCCCTGTGGGATCGTTGCCAGCAGACGCTACAATAACGAGACCTTGAGATTCTGCAGAGGCAAACGCATCCTCCAGAAAATCACTTTGTACCTCAGTGCCCCAACTGAGACTCATAACCCTGGCCTCATTCTGCAAAGCAAAATCTATGCTCTCAAGGATACTCTGTGAGGTGACAAAGCCGGATTCGTCAAATATCTTGATGGGAATAATCGGAATCAGTTCACCATTTCCCTCTGCAGTCCCATGTGGTTCTATCACCCCTGAAGCGATTAATGCCATTTGGGTACCATGACCAAGGCTGTCGTTCATCAACGCATCTTCATCCACAGTATTGAGGGATGCCCGGACGATGGAATCGAGCTCTGGCCGTTCACTCAAGCCACTATCCAGAATCGCAACAGACGGGCTGTCTTCTGACGTACGGACATCAAACAACTGCTCCTGCCTTACAGATGGATTACTTGAGTAATGAACAGGTACTTGCCGGCGAAACACATAATTGGGTTCCACCGAGTCAATATCCAGGAGTTCCTTAATCTCATCGATGAGGGAAAACACATCGACATCCTTGCTATAGACTATCTTTGCAAAACCTGACAGCTTCTCGCTGAGAACAAGGTACGCGCTCCTGTTTTGCAATAGCTTTTCCAGCTTTCCAATATCTGTCCCGGGGGGCAGGCGTAATAAAATTTCACCGGCAATATGTAAAACGCCATCTTTGCTTTGAACAATCGTTCTGGAGTCTGACCCTAAAAGTTGCCTGATGTGCCCTTTTCTACCAACCTGGAACACATGAATTTCGGCAATAGCAAAATAGTCATTCCGTGACTGATCCGACACTTTATTCCAGACCAGTGAATAACTGGCAGGTTTCACGAGAGAGATAAGCCCTTGTTCCACTGGGTGATCTGAGAAATGTACCGTCACGTTCAGGTTGATCTCCGGATCAAATCGAACAACTATCCCCTGCTCGGCCAGTTTCAGAAAAATATCACGTAACGGTACGTTGTCAGCATTTACAGAGAGACGATTATCCACAAGTTGCACAGTGAAATCGTCAGCAGACATCGCCCTGGCAGGAAGACAGAGAAGCGATGCCAATAAAAGAGCTATGCAGGAAGCATATCGAGACATCTCCACCGTGTCCTTTTTTGATGCGTTTATAAAAGCCTGGAATAAAGATGGCCAGGTAAATACAAGCCCTTTTCTATTGCACTTTCCCACAAGCAAAATAGAGTAAGAACTCACCATACATTACTGGTAATTCAATATACACATGATTACATTTTGCACTTCAAATGTCACCCGGAAAACACAGTGACGGATATTCCTCACAAAAACAACTTTGATCTCCTTCGGCTATATCTGGCATTCAGTGTCTGCTTTGCCCACCTGGGAGAAGCAAGTGGTGTTGCCGCATTTCTCCCCCTTGCCCGTTTTTTTTACTCGGGCATAGCCGTTGACTGTTTTTTTGTGGTCAGTGGATTTCTTATTTTCAGAAGTTTTGACCGCTCATCCACCACCAGTTCGTACCTGAACAAACGTGTTCGACGTATTTATCCGGCATATTTCAGTGTAGTCGTTCTGGCAGCGTTTCTCCTGCCTTTTCTTTTTGCCCAGCCAGCTACAGATCTTTTGTTCAGCAGCCAATGGTTTCACTATTTTTTCTCCAACCTTGCCTTCCTGAACTTTTTACAACCGGATCTTCCAGGGATTTTCACAGCGAACCCCTTACAGGTAATCAACCCGCCACTCTGGACCATTAAGATAGAGGTGATGTTTTACCTGTCAATTCCGCTTATTTTCCTTCTTTTTAAAAACAGGAAACAATGGCTGGTACTCTGTGGTTTGTACGCAACATCCCTTGCCTATTCATTCTTTTTTCTCCATCTCCACGCCACACAAGGATTGGAAATATATTTGAAACTGGAGAAACAACTTCCCGGTCAACTCACATTCTTCCTCAGCGGCGGCGGCCTGTATCTCTACTTTCCTCTATTCAGGAAGTACTGGAAATCTTGCCTCTTTCTTGCTGCGCTCACCATTCTGTTTCGGGAGTATATCCTTCTGCAACCCCTCTACCCATTTGCCCTGGCCATTACAGTTATCTCCTTTGCCTTGTGCCTTCCCTACCTGGGAAACTGGGGTAAATTTGGTGACATGTCCTACGGGGTATATATTTACCACTTCCCCATTATCCAAATATTCACAAGCCTTTCCCTCTTTAACGGCCAGGTATGGATACGCTTTACAGGCCTGGTGCTGACTATTCTTGCCACTGCATTCTTTTCCTACCACTGTATTGAACGACCATTCCTGAAACGCAGCTCCCATTACCGGCAGGCAGCAGAAAAGACAGAATCACCATGCCTGTAAAACAACCACCCCCAAGCATGGTGGAACACTATTTCTCCAACGCGGATACGGTGCAGATTACGGTACTGGGAGACGGCAATATTAACGATACCTTTCTGGCACAGTCAGCCGAACAGAAACTTGTCCTGCAACGCTTAAACGGGCATGTTTTTACGGACCCTCACCTGCTTATCCACAATCTGCAACAACTCAGCCATCACCTGCAGTCCAGACAGAGAGTGGCAAGGCAAGGCTGGCAGGACGCCGTTCTCGTTCCGACCCTCAGCGGAGAGGCATCAGTTCAGGATACAGAAGGAAATCTATGGCGTGCGCTGTCATATATTGACAGAAGTCTCTCGCTTATAAAAGTAGAGACAGCCTTTCAGGCATCCGAGACAGGGTGGGCCCTTGGGCATTTTCATAACATGCTCACGGGACTAAATGTACAGAAGTTGAAAATCCCCCTTCCGGGTTTCCACCATCTTTCCTCCTACCTGAAATGCTACGACGAGATCGGGGAGGCAGGACAGAACTCAAATAAAACCCTGTGGTGTAAAGAAGTTATCTCAAAAGAACGAGACAGAGCATTGGCGCTGGAACGCGCTATAAAAACAGGTACGATCATGCAGAGGGTGATCCACGGCGACCCGAAAATTGCCAACATCCTCTTTGACCAGCAAACAGGAAAGGCCATCGGCATCATAGACCTGGATACCGTAGGCCCCGGTTATCTCCAACATGACATAGGAGACTGCTTACGTTCTCTTTGCAATACAGGCGGTGAAGAGGGACACCGCGGAGACACAACATTTGATCTGGAACTGTGTGAGATTACCCTGCGGGGGTATTTTCAGGAAGCTGCGGGATTATTAACCCTTGTAGACAGAGAATTTATTTATGAGGGAATCCAGGCCATCACTTTCGAACTTGGACTTCGATTTTTCACCGACTACCTGCAGGGAAATATTTATTTCAAATGCAGGAATCCGAAAGAAACGCTGGAAAAGGCCCTTGTCCAGTTTGCACTCTTCCGGGATATCACGGATAAAGAAGCTCAGATTCGCAAGATTATTTCCACTCTGAATACGATGTCTGACTAAGAGAGGAATTGTAATAGCGGGCATCTCCGGTGACCTCTTCTCCCAACCATGGTGGCTTTTCAAACGGCTGCTCAACATGTTCCAGCTCAATTTCCGCCACCACAAGCGGGCTGTTTTCCCCCAGAAATTCGTCTACCTCCCACACCATGTTCGCAAATTCCACAAGATAGCGGTATTTTTCAATCAGTGGCTGGTGACAGAGGGTCTCGAGAAGTTCCTGGCCATCATCCACCGGAATTTCATACTCATATTCACTGCGGGAGCAGCCCTGGGTGGTTGCACCTTTTACAGTGAAAAAAGCCCTGTCACCCACCCTGCGCACTCGAACGGTTCGCCCCTTTTCACGGATCAGATAGCCCTGACAATAGAGTTTACGCGTTGCTTTTTCTTTCCAGGAATCGTCTGTTACCAGAAACTTTCTTTCTATTTCCACCGCCATATTTTCACCTTGGCAAAACTCACAACAATCATTGTTAATAATGATGTTATTTTATACCATCAGGCTTGAAAAGGAAAGAAACAGTAAGTACAGTAGCCCATCATGAAAAACCCAAATTCACCATACACACTCCATTGTAAATCATCAGACTGTGCCGCCCGCAGAGGTGAAGTAAAAACCTTGCACGGCACGTTTCAAACGCCGATTTTTATGCCGGTTGGCACCCAGGCCACGGTAAAGTCTGTCACCCCTGAAAACTTAAAAGAGATGAATGCCCAGATCATTCTGGGCAATACCTATCATCTTTTTATCAGGCCGGGCCATAAACTGATCAGAGCGTTTGGCGGACTGCATAACTTTATGCACTGGGACCGCCCTATCCTCACCGACTCAGGCGGATTCCAGATTTTCAGTTTAAAAGAGCTTGCCAAAATAAGCGAAGAGGGTGCTGCTTTTCGCTCCCATCTTGATGGCTCAAAACTCTTTTTAAGCCCGGAAGATGCCATCCATGTCCAGGAAGCCCTGGGCTCTGATATCATGATGTGTCTTGATACCTGCATTCCCTATCCGGCCAGTCGTGAAGAAGTCATAAACTCAACGGACCTTACCACCCGCTGGGCAAAACGCTGCCGGGATGCACAAACGGATACCGGCCAACTGCTCTTTGGTATTGTCCAGGGCGGGATGGATGCAGAGTTACGAAAAAGACATGCCCAGTCCCTTATAGATATCGGCTTTGACGGCTATGCCATTGGCGGCCTCTCCGTTGGTGAAGACAAGGCCATGATGCAGGATATGACAGAGGCAACCATCCCCTATCTACCCGAAGATTACTCCCGTTATCTTATGGGAGTGGGGACACCTGAAGACCTGGTTGAAGGGGTGTATCGGGGGGTGGATATGTTTGACTGTGTGATGCCCACCCGTAACGCACGAAACGGTACCATGTTTACCTCAACAGGAAAAGTGGTTATCAAAAATGCCAGATACCGCGAAGACAAGAGCCCACTGGATTCAAATTGCAACTGCTATACCTGTCGCAATTATTCACGGGCCTACCTGCGTCATCTCTTTGTGAGCAGAGAAATCCTCAGCTACCATCTGAACACCATCCACAATCTGCACTACTACTTGAATTTAATGGAACAAATGCGTACTGCAATTGAAAATGACAGCTTTACAAGCTTTCGCAACGATTTTTATGGCAGGCTCGAAACTAAATGATTACGGTTGTAAGGCTTTTATAAAAATAAAATAAATCGAAATTTTTCGGAGGAATTATCATGACAAGTGTCGCATATGCTGCAGGCGGAGGAGCCGCTGGTGGAGCCGGAGGAATTGCATCCTTTATCCCCCTTATTCTTATTTTTGGTGTTTTTTACTTTATGCTTATCAGACCACAGCAGAAACAGGCAAAGCTGAAGCAACAGTTTCTCGAAGAGTTAAAAAACGGCAACAAAGTAGTAACCTCAGGTGGAATCCATGGAACCATCACCGGGCTCACCGACAGTGTGGTAACCCTCGAAATCGCTGACAAGGTGCGCATCAAGGTATCTCGTGGCTCCATTAGCGGACCCGTCAACAAAGATGGCTCTACCCCTGCTCCCGTGAAAAAAGCAGGCGGTTGAGGAATCGGCGGCTGCTGATTTTCTACAGTCTGTAGAACAAATATAAGGCAGAATCTTCCAGGTGGAGATTCTGCCTTTTTTTATTGTCCCGGCACCGCTTCGGGTAACTGTTCTTCACCATTCGAGAACATCGGAGACACGAGGTGAGCCGGCAAAGCCAGCGTTCGATAGAGCATGCCAAAGGGCATGGTTACAACTTCACGAAACATCTGACTCTCTACTTCAGGATTCATCATGTCGCCAGTGACCTGTACGGTAATGGACGCCTGTTTTTCTTTACCCGCAAGAATATATCCAATGAGCGGGATTTTCTGTAGATTCTTTTTTGTTTGCGTAATCAGGTTAAAATCCATCTCTATCTGTTTCTCAGGAAAATTTATCCAACCTGTTCCTGCCATATTCAATTCGGGTGAGTCAAGCTGCATGGTTTCAACGGTTGCAAGGCCATCTTGCACCTTCATACCGACCATGGCGGAGCTCACCTGCAGCCCGCTACTGCTGTAGCTTGGGAGGCTGAAGGTTACCAGGGCTGGAATAGTATTCACAAACGCCAGAATATTATTCAAGGTTTTAAAATCCTCAAGGATGGTATCCTCCACCTTAATAATGACAGAAAAATCATCAAATTGCCCCTGTAGGGCCATCTCCATTCGTCCACTTCTCAAATAGGCATCTGGAAGCAGACTATTCATAAATGTATCGCCTAAATCTTCCCCGGTCAGGGAAAACGTGTCTCCTTCCATATTGATAGCAATGCTGCCCTCTCCAACGGCAAGCTCCATATCCATTTTTTTATCCACAAGAGTGAGTGCAATGGTATCTGCCGCTAACTGGCTGTCCGGGGAAAGATACAGACCGGAATTCGTCGCCTGCAGGACAACATTAGTTGTTTGTTTTGCAGAATCTTCTACCTTCCCGGACTGCAGACACTCTTTCATAAATTTAAAAATCACCGGGATATTATAGGCAATATCTTTTGAGCTGATCTCGAGGCTGTCAGTATATCGCAGACTGAGGCTTGAATTGATCTCTACCTGCAGATCGCCCTCACGTACTTCTCCTCTGAAGTGATAGCGTTCCATCGGTTTTCCATCATGCACCAGGAAAGGGTACACATAGGGAATCTCTGCCGTAAAACTATATGGCATCCCAACACCCGGTGAAGCAATACGTACTTCGCCGGCATCCAGCTTAAACTGTTGTAAAAGAGGCGAATGGTCATGGGCCGCCTTCAAATCCCTGAAATGGGCAGACCACTGCTTATTTTTTCCTGTGCTTATGACAAGGTCCAGTCCCGGCACCAGAATACGCAGATGCTCTCCGCTGCCATCAATTTTGATAACCTGAGAAGATTCAGGATGGAGCAATTTGCTCAGCTGCTCCATCCTGAAATGTGGCTCATCAATAAAAAGTTCTCCCTTTGACACCCCAAAGTCGTAGAAACCATCAACCGCACCATCAATAAAATCACCATAAACAATCTTCTCACTCTTGACGGACAACACATTATTATTGAGGGAAAAACTGGCAGGAAAGAGTGTCACCGGGATTGTATTAATACTCCACATCGACTTTTCCAGATGATGGATGACCAGACCGTCGTCATATTGAACCCGAACGGGCATGGCATGGCTTTTGAGAAGCATATCTTTTGTACTATATTTTTTAATGGAACAATGCAGGTCCATTTGTTTCTTTTGTAACGAGAAAGGCCCCATGACATCGGCTTCCAGCAATGCTCCTTCAACCTGCGTCCGCACAAAAAGCCGCGTGGATGGAAGTTCTCCGGAAAATTCATCAAAGGAAAAGGGGGTATCGAATGGCCCAAGCTGCAACGAAAAAGGACCAACCGTCCAGGAAGAGGCACTGGCATTCACTCGAGAACCATCAGGACGCATCTGGAGGTGCAACGTGGTTTCTGCGTCTGACGGATGCAGGACCAGGACAGAGTCGCCAACGGGAACTTTTAATTCCTCCAGCACCACATCAATATCCGCCGTACCGACCCCGGCATCAATAACACCATTGAGGTCAGCTTGAAAAAGACCTTTTATGCTGCATTGCATTTTCTCTATGCTGACCCTGCTGTTCTGCATGCGGACCACAGCATTCTGTACCCGGTAAGGATTTTTCAGGTATTCAATAATTCCATCGTCTATCCGGAAGCTGGCCTTTGTGTTCACCTCGGTCTTGTTTAAATTAATGGCAAGGGTCAGATCTACTCCGGTTTTTCCTTCTTTCTGCACAAAAGGGAGAGGAATATTGTAATATTCCAACAGATTCTTAATATCTACATTGCCAACGGCATGGGTCAGGATATGGGCAGTAAGAATGATATTCTCAAAATCATTAAAATTAATATCCAGTCTGGAATCTTCAGTGTCCTGACCGTAGAACTGACCACCATGGGGAAGAATATCCAGGACCCCTTTCTTGAATTGCACATCGGTATGCGCTGTCTTTATTGCTTCAAGGCCAGGTGCAAAAGTGTACTCACAGCCTTGAACACGAACCTCAGCATAAAAGCTTTCCAGGATATGGAGGGGATTGTCCCAGGGAAAATCCCCCCTGAAACTTTTCAGTTCATACCTGCTGCCGGTCAGATATTCAGTGATCCAGCGCTGAATATTCTGATCCAGCCCGAAAAGATCCACAAAGGGTGTGATTGTGGTGATAACACCGTTTTCCTTTCCCTTGAAAGAGAGTTGCTGCGGATCCATAGTGAGTTCCAGGGTCACAGGCAGGGAATCAGCTATATTTGCAGTGAAGTGTCCACTGCCCAGTTTCTCTTGTATATCTAATCGCAATTCGCCAGAGGCCTGGGACTGAAATTGTTCACTCTCCAGTTTCTCTATATCAGCTACCAGGACACCACTCTCCAATCTGATACTCGCCTGCAAGACAAAAACAGAAGATGACAAATTTATATGGCCCAGAGAATCTTCGTAGAGAAAGCTGCCGCGTATTGAACCAGCTTCCAGTGCTGTAACGGATATCCGTGCAAAAAGGCGATCCAGCCAGCGTACAACCGGGACAATCTTATCCACAGCACTTAAATCAGGAGGCTGTTTTGATTTTACATTTTCTCCGTCGTTTGGGGAGAGATCAATAACAAGACTTTCGACCTGCAGATTTAATTTCTTCTGCCACTGCAGAGACAGATGAGAGAGTGTGGCAGGCCCCACATGCAGGCTCTCGACATAGACTCCTTTTTTCAG
>JAOZKN010000248.1 GCA_029935315.1 Desulfocapsa sp.
TCAGGAAACATCTTAACCGAGCATTTTCTACCACCATTTGACCTAGCCATTTCATATTGTTAGGAACCTGTGATATAATACCACAATAAGACAAAGCCAAACCTGTCGAAAGACCAGGACGGAAAACCACGGGTCTTAACAGATAGCCGGGCTGCCTTGAAATGAGGTGGTTTGTTTTTTTTTGTTTTGGATTCGTATCATTTTCAATATCTTAGTATTTCTGCACAGCTTAATAACCAGCAATCAAAGGGTGGGGCATGAAAAAGAAACACTGTACATTTTGGATATTGCCAGGAGTTGTAATTTCATTATTAATGACCCAATTCTCAGCAATGGCTGCGGACAAGGTGGTAGTTATACCGCTTTTTCGAAGTGGTGATAAAATTCCAACGGTTACTTCCAAGACAGGAAGGGTGTGGATGGATCGTAATCTTGGTGCCTCACATGTAGCAGAAAGCATGAATGATTACGGGGCATATGGCTGGTTGTTTCAGTGGGGAAGGTTTGCAGACGGGCATCAAACGCCATTCAGTCCCACCACACAATGTGATACGGTCAGCGTAGACGATGTGCCTGGGCACGGTAGCTTTCTTTGTAATAATAATGGTGTTTACGATTGGAGGGATCCACAAAACCCCACTCTGTGGCAGGGGGTGTCCGGCACTAACAATCCGTGCCCAATGGGTTTCAGATTGCCTGCCGAGGCAGAATGGGAAACTGAACTTGCGTCCTGGGGAGCCAACCCATCCGCGGAAGACGCATTCGCTTCGCCCTTGAAACTGGTAGTTGCAGGCTATCGGGTTGAGCAGGGCAATCTACAATCTGTTGGCACCAGGGGACAATACTGGAGCAGCACTGTCGTCGGTGATTCCCCCCCGGGGAGCCAGAGGCTGTACATAACACAGGGAGGCCCTAGCGGGGTAAGTAATTCATATCGCGCAGAAGGCTGCAGTGTACGTTGCATTAAAGATTGAGGTGGGTGAGGTGATAAATAATCGCTTTCAGGCCGAGGCACCTGGAGGGTATAATTGAGATTGTCTGTACTGATCTTAACATAGCAATTTCATGTGGTTGGTTGATGTGTCTACTGTGTATACGTAATAAAATAACGATCGAACTTATGCTATAATAAGGTCATCAACATCCT
>JAOZKN010000165.1 GCA_029935315.1 Desulfocapsa sp.
CACAAAAACAGGTAGCCGACAGTGCGGAATTAAAAAAGATGCTGCAAGAAGTACTGGAACAGGAACTGGCACCCATCAAAAGAAGCATAGCCAAAGCCAATGACAAAACACCGGGATTTCGAGATATCATGGGTGGAATCGGCTACCTCCTCGGCCTGGCCGGACTGGTTGCCTGGCTCAGAAACCGAGAGCCCAAGAGTCGTCCGCAAAAATGAAAGAAGAAGCCTTTGCCAGTGGAAGCACCTTTCTCCACAGGCGTGACACCAGGGTTAAATGCATTGCCGCACTGGCTCTCAGTCTGGTGCTGGCCTTAAATTCTTCATTGGCAGCAGCAATTGCAGGAGGCCTCCTGGGCATAATACTCCTGGCTCTCTCACAACCGGCCCCCCTGCTCATCCTGAAACGAGTCGCACTTGTCAATATCTTCACCCTGTTTCTGTGGATCACCCTGCCCCTGACATATCACGGAGAATCAATGTCCGGGATCCAGATCGCCACCCTGATCACCCTGAAGTGCAATGCTATTCTCTTCTGTTTTCTGGCACTTATTGCCACATCCACAACTGCCGATATCGGACACGCCCTGGAGAAACTGGGAGTCCCCCCAAAACTCACCTTTCTCCTCCTGTTTTCCTATCGCCAGGTTTTTATTATTCAGCAGGAATACAATCGCCTGCAACGTGCTGCATCATTGCGCGGCTTTTCTCCCGGCAACAATCTACACAGCTACCGAACCTACAGTCACCTGTTTGGAATGACTCTGGTGAGAAGCTGGAACCGGGCAGAACGAGTACACCAGGCCATGCTCTTGCGTGGATTTGACGGAACACTTATTTCACTCAGCCAGCAGAATCCGGGCAGGGCTGATTATGTTTTCCTCTCAGTACTCCTTATGACAACATTGCTCCTCGCAATATTTTCCCTCTCCCCACACCTGAGTTAAACCATTATGAGTAGCAAGACACCACTCCTTGAACTTCGGGATATTTCTTTTTCTTATACAAAAACTTCTCCCACCCTTCTCGAAGGGATTAATTTTTCTGTTCAGGAAAAAAGTATTGGACTTATTGGTCCCAACGGCTGTGGAAAAACCACTGTTTTTCAGATTATCATGGGCCTGTTACAGGCAGACAAGGGGGAAATACTTCTGGAAGGAAAGGTGGTCAGCAATAAAAAAGATTTTCAACAACTGCGACGAAAATTCGGTTTTCTTTTTCAACATTCAGACGATCAGCTGTTCTCCCCCACCGTGCTCGAAGATGTGGCCTTTGGCCCTTTAAATATGGGAAATACGCCAGATGAAGCACGGGAAATTTCAATACAGACCCTGGAACATCTGGGCCTGGCCGGTTTTGAAGATCGTATAACCCACAAACTCTCAGGGGGTGAAAAGAAACTGGTGGCCCTTGCCACAATCCTCTCCATGCAGCCGAAACTGCTGCTCCTTGACGAACCGAGCAACAATCTTGACCCTGCCACAAGGGAACGATTAATTACGATCCTACGGGAGTTAAAGCAGGCCTATATCATCATTTCCCATGACCTTGACTTTCTGGCATCCACCTGCTCAAGGCTCTACACCATTAGCGACAAAAAACTGCTTCGCTGCACAGATAAACAGATTCACAGCCATGAGCATATTCATCCGTATGGGGATCAGCCACACCAGCACGGATGAAATAGCAGTAAGATGCAGTCTGTCACCTGCGCAAACGACAGTACACCAGCCACAGACCGCCACTCACAATAAAGGCACCACCAATCCAGGTAGTCTGCACCGGAACTTCTCCCCAGAAGAAATAGCCGTAGACCACAGAAAGAACCACCGAGGCATAACTGGAAGCGGCAATGGCCGGAGCCTTATCGTAGCGATAGGCCATGGTCAGCAGATACTGACCGGAGCTGGCAAAAACAGAAATTCCGACAATAACACCCCACTGCCGCAGGTCTGGCATTTGAAAGGAAGGAATACACAATACTCCGCTGATACAGGCCAGAATCAGGGTGAAATTAAAAACAATCACCCCCGGATCATCGGTTCGGCTCAAGCGTCGCACCAGCAGGTGGGCCATGGCTGAGGCCAGGGAGGCAAGAATGGCGATCCAGGCTGCAAGACTCCAGCCAAATCCAGGCCGAATGATAAACAGCGCCCCGATAAGACCACAGAAAATGGCAACCCAGGCTGCACGAGGTGCACGTTCCGACACGATAAAAGGTGCCAGAAGAGCAAGAAAAAGAGGTTGGGTTCGCCCAAGAAACACACAATCGGCCAAAGGCATATTGGTGAGTGCATAATAAAAGCAGAACATGCCAACTGCGCCAAAAAAAGACCGCCAGAGCAATGTCTGCCAGTCTTTTACCACCAGCGCTTTTTCCTGCCTTACAAGCATAAAACCCAGAAAAGGTACCGCCAGTGCTGAGCGGAGAAACATCATCTCTGTGAGGGGCATGGAATCGCCCATCCACTTCACAAATGTGGACATGGTGACAAAACAGGCCGAGGCACTGAGCATCAAAAAGATACCTGTTACTTTATGGCGACCATTTTCCTGTTTTTTGTTCATAGCATTTCCCCGACAAACACCCCTCCTACCAGCAAGCTGCCAATAAATTGTTTAGCGTGTCCATTTGACACTTATAAACTTTCTTCTGGTATTTGAGCAATATATATGATTCATTCCTGCAGAGAAAAACAGCTCTATCGTCAGGACAAACTCTCTTGTGGTAAAGGGCTCTGCCAATCATCACTTCCAGAGAATATGATATGACAAACACCAAAAATGAACTCAAGCAGTTAATCCGGGAACGAGCCCACAAAGAAGAAGGGCATTTTCGCACGCCAAGCGGAGTGGTCACTGATTATTTCGATTTTTTCCAGATTTCTCTGAAGCACCGTGGTGTAACGCTGGCCGGCAAGCTTGTGTACAACGAAATTAAGGATTTGAATATCTGCGCATTAGGAGGATCGGGACATCCAATAGCCTCCGTCCTGTGTCGTGCTGCATTCTTAAAGGAAATTGGTGTTTTTTATATTCGGGATTCCATGCGGAAATCCGGTAACCTCAACGAACCCAAATGGATCGAGTCCCGGATCAAAGCAGGAGACCGGGTAGCGCTGGTGGCTGATGTGGTTGCCAGTGGGAGTCAGCTTATTCACGCCATGGAGGAGGTCATTCAATTTGGCGCCTATATTGTTGCCATTGTAATCATCATCGATAATAATAAGGGCAATGGCGTTGAAAATATAGAAAATTTTATTACACTAAACCAAATGGACAACTGCTCAGTCACAGTAATTTTCACACGGGATGAACTTGTACAACAAGAAGCATGAATAAAACACAGCCCCCATTACCCGTAATCCTCTTTTCTTTTGGTTATAAATACGGAGCACCACAGGATGTTAACCTGCTCTTTGACGTCCGTTTTCTGGACAACCCCTTCCATGTTACAGAATTGCGATCCCATAACGGTACAGAAGAACTGATTTCTGATTTTGTTCTGCAAAACAGCGCAGGGCAATCCTGCCTGCTACAACTGCAGGAGACTATCTTGTACTACGCCAGACAACTGCAACAGACCAGCAAAGAAGAATTACGGGTGGGTATTGGCTGCACCGGCGGACACCACCGATCTGTGGCGGTTACAGAAGCTCTGGCCAAGGCAATATCTGCAACATTCCCGGATACCTGCCACTTTCACCGGGACATCAAAAAAGAGAGCCATTAAGGGATTAGGCGTGGTCAGGCCTGTGATTCGCAGTAGGTATATTAAGTTGTTATTATCTTGGGAAACAGTGATCTTATTGATGGCAATATCAGGTGCAGTTGCCATGATAACAAGGGGCTCAATATCTTTAACTCCAAGTATGTACTGGCCGCGCCTGAGAGTGCAACGGACCAGGATTACTTAGAAGTAGAGGGGGTGATTGCCCACGAGTACTTCCATAACTGGACCGGGAACCGGGTGACCTGCCGGGGCTGGTTTCAACTCAGCCTCAAGGAGGGCTTGACCGTGTTTCGGGATCAGGAATTTTCCTCGGACATGAACTCAAGGGCCGTGCAGCGTATAGATGACGTGCACATTCTCTGCAGTTTTTCAGTTTCTTGAAGACGCCGGCCCCATGGCCTACCCGGTGCGACCCGATTCCTATTCGGAGATAAATATTTTT
>JAOZKN010000249.1 GCA_029935315.1 Desulfocapsa sp.
GGAGCGAGGAAAAACGGAAAAGATGTGGTCGGAAACCCGAGATCGAGTTTCCGATTTCGGAAACTTAGTTTCCGGATAAAAACATGTGACAGGGCAGAAGCGGAGTAATTTCTCCGTCAAGTTTGATATATGTTTTCCTGTCTGTACCGGTATACGCCTCAACCAAACGTCTCATTACTGGCATCCCATCACTCAATGCCGCAAGAACCAAACCTTTGCCAGCAGGACGTAATCGTAATTTTTTACTCGCCATATTCAATCCTTTTAAGTTAAGTGTCTGCCCAGGCACAAACAGGTGTCAGGGATTCGTTGGATGCTTACGTAACTGAAAAAGTAAATGCAACATGGATGCCTGTTTCTCAATCTCCTCAATAATTTCCCGTTTTTTCCACAATCACAAAATCGTCAGTACAGTTACCTGCCGGAACCGTTGCGCAGAATATCTTTCTGCATTTCCTCAATAACCGCAACAGGATCATCGGCCCTGGTGATAGGGCGGCCAACCACCACGTGATCGGCACCAGTCGCAATGGCTCGCCCCGCTGTCATAATTCGTTTCTGATCATCGGAACCATCACGTACATTGGCCCCCGGACGAATGCCAGGGGTCACAATCAGAAGTTTGTCGCCAAGGTCATTGCGCAGACGTTCTGCCTCAAGACCGGAAGAAACAACACCGTCACAGCCAAGCTCCAGTGCTCGTCTTGCACGAAAGAGCACCAGATCTTCAATGGACTGAGTCATCCCCATGGCCCGAAGATCATCTTCTCCAAAACTTGTGAGTACTGTCACTGCCAACAGTTGCAGATCCCCCCGCGCCTCCATGGCTGCACGAATAATAGCATCATTGCCATGAATGGTGGCAAGAGACACCCCACGACTGTTTACCTGCTCCACCGCGAGCTTTACCGTCTCCGGGATATCGAAGAATTTCAGGTCCAGCATGACCTTATGACCACGATCAATGATCCAGTCAACTACTTCAAAATAACTGGCCATAAACAACTGCAAACCTACCTTAAAATAACTCACATGGGATTCGCAGCGCAATACCATCTCTTTGGCAAGTTCAGGGCTATCAACATCGAGAGCCACAATTATTCTTTCCTGTAATGCAATCTGT
>JAOZKN010000250.1 GCA_029935315.1 Desulfocapsa sp.
TAATCCAGCACCGGGAAGATAGATGTACCCTTTGCGGACACTGTACCGCAGTTTGTCCAAAAGAGGCCATATATCTTGCCTATAGACGACAGAGGATGCCAAAGCTTGACGTCCTCAAGAAGAAACGTGGCAACGAATATCGCACTTTTGTGGGTATTCGCCAGAGAAAGAATATGGAAAATGCCTGCATAGGCTGTTCCATGTGTTCCATGGTCTGTCCAAACGAGGCGATCCAGCCCGTTCCGAACACCAACGAACACCGAACCCTCTTCTTTAATAACCAGAAAGGTCAGCCCAACAAGCGTGGTGGTCGTCGCAATAAGACCGGCCCGACACTCCTTGACCGGATGATGTTTAACCGCATTTCCATGCTCACTGACCCGGCTCTCGATGCTGGTCGCCATGAGTTTAATGTGACAACTACTCTTGGCCGTACCCTTGATCCTGCTGAGTTTCTCAAACGGACAAAAGAAGGCGGATGGATTCCCCCGACACGGGAGATCTTCCCCTTTGTGATCGGTTCCATGTCCTTTGGTGCGCTGTCACCCAATATGTGGCTTGGACTTTTGCAGGGTGTTGCGTACTGTAATGAGGTCCTTGGTATTCCGGTTGTTATGTGTACCGGTGAGGGCGGTTGTCCTCCATGGGTACTCAAAAGTCCCTATCTCAAGTATATCGTTCTCCAGATTGCGTCCGGTTATTTTGGCTGGGATGAAATTATTCGTGCCATTCCCGATATGCAATGTGATCCTGCTGCCATTGAAATCAAGTATGGTCAGGGTGCAAAACCCGGCGATGGCGGACTACTGATGTGGTATAAGGTTTCCAAGCTTATTGCCCGCCTTCGTGGTGTACCTCAGGGTGTTGACCTGCCGTCTCCACCTGTTCATCAGACTCTGTATTCCATTGAAGAGTCCGTTATGAAGATGATCCAGACACTGAGCACTGCATTTGGTCATAAGGTGCCCATATATCCCAAGATCTCCGCGTCAACCAGCGCCAAATCCGTACTCAACAATCTTGTGCGTAATCCTTACGCAGGAGGCCTTTTGATTGACGGGATTGACGGTGGCACAGGGGCAGCATTTAATGTCTCCATGGACGCAACCGGGCA
>JAOZKN010000166.1 GCA_029935315.1 Desulfocapsa sp.
GTGATGGGTCCTTTTAAGACCTATGAAACAGTGACCATGGCCCACCAGAATCTTGAGGCTGACTATTTTGAGTTAGAGAAATGGGGAATCCCGGATTATGAAGAATTGATCTTTGTCTGTGGGGCGAAAACCCTTAGCCAGAAGAAAGAGAGCATCAAAGGTTTTATTCAGGCAGTGGAAACGGCAACGGCCTGGATGCGTAAACATCCTGATGAGGCACTGAAGACCTATCTTGCGGCCTTGCCCGAAGCGGATTCTCGTATTGAAACCGATGCCTTTCAGTTGACTCTCCCCTTTTATGCTGCATCCGGTGGCTCTGATGCTGTAGCCTGGCAGCGGTTTGCTGATTTCTCTCTGGAGCATGGTTTGATTGAAAAACCAGTGAAAGCTGTGGATCTGATTCATGTCTGGTAGGTGAGAATACCTTATGAAGAACTATTACACGGCATTGACCATTGCCGGGTCTGACAGTGGTGGCGGGGCAGGGATACAGGCGGATCTGAAAACATTTTCAGCCCTTGGCTGCTATGGAATGACGGTGATAACTGCACTGACCGCCCAGAACACGGTGAGCGTGACGGGAATCCAGGCAGTTCCCCCCGAGTTTATTGCTCTGCAGATGGATGCGGTGATGACTGACATTGGTGCCGATGCGGTGAAGATTGGTATGCTCCACTCTCCAGAGGTTATCGCGACCGTGGCTCGGTGTCTGCAGCAATATGATTGTCAAAGCATCGTGCTGGACCCGGTGATGGTGACCAGAAATGGTGATAAGCTCCTGCAGGACGATGCTGTTCAGGCCCTGAAAGAACATCTTTTTCCCATGGCTGCTGTGATTACTCCTAATCTTGCTGAGGCTTCGATTTTACTGGGGAGAGATATTGTTGAGCGATCCCAAATGGCCGATGCCTGCCGGGATCTGGCGGCTCAGGGTTGCGATCGGGTGTTCCTTAAAGGAGGTGCACTTGCAGGTTCCGTGAGCGTGGATTTTCTCTATGATCGTTTGAGCGGAAAACTTCTTGAGCTTGAGAGTCCCCGGGTCGATACCCCCAATAATCATGGTACCGGCTGTACCATTTCTTCGGCCATTACTGCCTGTCTGGCCAAAGGAATGGAGTTGTCCGCTGCAGTGCGGGAAGCCAAAACGTATATCGATGGTGCACTGCGAGGTGGGGCTGTTGTGAAGATTGGTGCTGGTCACGGGCCGGTACATCATTTTCATAACTGGTGGAATGTTTGAAAATGGTGTAATAAAGTAAAAATAAGACTTGGGGGTGCCGGAAGTTGCGGCTGAGAATAAACCCCTTGAACCTGATGCTTGTAATCAAGTCGTAGGGAAAGTTGATGGAATCGTAATACTCCTTCTGTGCTCATTTCTGCACATCTTTCCCCTTTTTGTCAAAATTATCTACAATATAGCACTGCACATTTGCAGTCTTACAGTATTGAAATAAAAGAGGAATTTCATGGATAAAGCAGAAAGACTCCCCAGCTCGAAAACCGTTACCCGCACCCCTTTTGCCAACTCAACAAAAATATATGTGCCGGGCAAGATACATGATATTCAAGTTGCAATGCGGGAAGTCAGCGTTGACGATGAGTCTATCAAGGGTCCTGGCGGTTGCGGATCTGTAGTCACTATCTACGACACCAGTGGTCCCTACAGTGATCCTGCCATGGATATTGATGTGCACAAAGGCCTACCCCGCCTGCGTGAAAAGTGGATCATGGATCGTGGTGACGTGGAACAGCTCTCTGACCTGAGTTCTGACTTTGGCAGAGACCGGCTCTATAATTCTGATCTTGATCATCTGCGTTTCAAGGATGTGAAGTTGCCTCTTCGGGCAAAATCCGGGAAGAATGTAACCCAACTGCATTACGCCAGACAGGGGATCATCACTCCTGAAATGGAGTATGTGGCCATCCGTGAAAATCAGCGAATTGATGAACTGCAGGGTGAGGAACTATTTCAGCATCCCGGCGAAAGTTTCGGGGCAGCCACACCCACTGGTTATATTACACCTGAATTTGTCCGTGATGAGATTGCCCGTGGAAGGGCAGTCTTGCCCTGTAGTGTCAATCATCCGGAAGCCGAACCCATGATCATCGGTCGGAACTTTCTGGTGAAGATTAATGCCAATATCGGAAATTCGGCAATTACTTCCAGCATTGAAGAAGAAGTGGAGAAAATGGTGTGGGCTACCCGCTGGGGTGCAGACACGGTGATGGATCTTTCCACGGGAAAAAATATCCATGAAACCCGTGAATGGATTTTACGTAATTCTCCTGTTCCCATTGGTACTGTCCCCATCTACCAGGCCCTTGAGAAAGTGGATGGCATGGCGGAAGAACTGACCTGGGAGATGTTTAGAGATACCCTGGTTGAGCAGTGTGAACAGGGAGTGAGTTATTTTACCATTCATGCCGGTTTGCTGCTGCGCCACGTCCCCATGACCGCAACCCGTACCACCGGTATTGTCAGCCGTGGCGGTTCTATCCTTGCCAAATGGTGTCTCGCCCACCATAAAGAAAATTTCCTCTATACTAACTTTGAAGAGATCTGTGATCTGTTAAAACAGTACGATGTGGGTGTTTCCCTTGGAGATGGCTTGCGTCCCGGTTGCCTGCAGGATGCCAATGATGCAGCACAGTTTGGCGAACTTGAAGCCCTTGGCGTGCTTACCAAAATTGCGGCAGAGCATGAGGTGCAGACCTTTATTGAAGGTCCCGGTCATGTGCCCATGCATATGATTAAGGCCAATATGGATAAACAGCTGGAGGAATGCGGTGAAGCACCGTTCTATACCCTCGGGCCTCTGGTTACTGATATTGCTCCGGGCTACGATCATATCACCAGCGCCATTGGCGGGGCCATGATTGGCTGGTATGGAACGGCCATGCTCTGCTACGTAACACCTAAAGAACATCTTGGCCTTCCGGATCGTGAAGATGTGCGCGAAGGAGTGGTTACCTATAAACTTGCAGCACACGCTGCAGACCTTGCCAAGGGGCATCCCGGATCACAGTATCGGGATAATGCCCTGTCCCGGGCTCGTTTTGAATTTCGCTGGCGGGATCAGTTTAACCTCTCCCTTGATCCGGAAAAGGCCATCGAGTTCCATGATAAAACATTGCCCCATGCAAATGCCAAGGTGGCTCATTTCTGCTCCATGTGTGGCCCTAAATTCTGTTCCATGAAAATCTCCCATGAAGTGCGGGAGTATGCAAAGAATCTGGAAAAAGGTGAGGCAGGAGCAATAGACGCAGGCATGAAAGAAAAAGCTGAGGAATTTACCCAGTCAGGGTGCCAGATTTATCAGAAAAGCTGAAGCTGAATAAAAGCTAAAGAGTAATTTTTGAAACCTAAAAGAGGTCTCGCGGCGTTACTCTTTGGCTTGCTTCCAGTAGTGCAACTAACAAACGCAACGTAAAATCTTTAAAAGACACAGAAGCGTAATGTCCCTGTGTCTCTATTGTTTGCGTAGGGCTGAACACATTTATGGTGTGAGAACATCTAGCGTATATGTAATCCTGCAGCCATAAAATCGTATTTGATTCGAACTGGGGAGTCCATCGAGCTTATAAAGCACATACGCACCATAAAAATATTCAGAATTGTCAATAGTTGGATAATCAATCGACGAAGATGAAAACGATTGAATTGAAGAGGAGACACCTGTTGTTGGCATATTAACGTCGGCAGTTATTTTCTCCTTGTCTACCGAGAGTACAGCACGCCGCCACATGCTGGCGGGACTATTTGACGAAATATTCCGAGTTCCGTCATTGTCATAGGCATAACACGTAAAATCAGTAATTTCAGCGCCATCTGGAAGTTGAACAGGGGCAGCAAGGCCAACGATCTCAGTCGTTCCACTTACCTTTAACCATTCACCTTCGTTGTAGTAAACCTCTGGACCCGTAGCAGTAAGCGTAGTAACTGTAAAAGAAGAAAGCGGAAGATTATAATAAAAAGTTTTATTTGTGTATTCGGCACTTTTTCCTAGAGGAATAACAACCACTTTGTCTGCTGCAACTAAAGAAGAAACAAAACATACGCTGGCCAGTAAACTCAGTGA
>JAOZKN010000016.1:0-10656 GCA_029935315.1 Desulfocapsa sp.
GCGGCATATTCAAAATCAGGATGAAAAGCCACAGCCAGGTTTGCGGGCAGTGTCCAGGGGGTTGTGGTCCAGATAACAACGGATACCTTCTCTCCGCCAAGGGATGGATCTATATCAGAAAAATCTTGTGCTACAGGAAATTTCACATAAATAGAGGGAGAACGATGGTCGTAGTATTCGACCTCTGCTTCAGCAAGCGCTGTGGTACAGGTAGAACACCAGTACACCGGCTTTTTATTGCGAATCACAGATCCTGAGAGAAGGAATTTGTTAAATTCTGCTGCAATTGTCGCCTGATAGTCGAAATTCATGGTCAGATATGGATTATCCCACTCTCCCAGAACCCCCAAACGCTTAAACTCACCTTTCTGGGTTTTCACCCATTTCGCTGCGTATTTACGACATGCACCACGTTTGGATATTTTGGGAATAGTGTTTTTCTTTTCTCCGAGATCCTGATCCACATTGTGCTCAATGGGCAGGCCATGACAATCCCAACCCGGAACGTATGGTGCTTTAAACCCGGCCATCCGCTTGGACTTAAGAATAATATCTTTAAGGATTTTATTAAAGGCGGTACCCAGATGAATATGACCGTTGGCATAAGGAGGGCCGTCGTGGAGCACGTAAAGTGGTCTTTTCGCAGCATGCTCCTGCAACATTCCGTACAGATCCTCTTTTTCCCAGCGTTTAAGATACATGGGCTCTTTCTGATTCAGATTGGCCTTCATCTTAAATTTGGTATCCGGCAGATTCAGGGTTTCCCTGTAATCCATATTACTCTCCTTAAATTGTCCACTATTAATGGCATCGTATGCACCCTTTTTTGGGGTGAAAACTTTTTACCTGCTTCGTCACCACAAATTTATTGCCATTGCGACGTACCACAGTACGCATCTTTTTATTAAATCTGAGTTCGTTACATATGCAGTTTGTTACTTGGCCATCTAAATTCCGGGGTTTTACAAACTTGACCATATTGAAATCATCAAAAAACATATAAAAATACCAACTGCGGTTGAAGTTGCAAGGGGAATCGGCAAAAAACCACTGAATTTTCCTTTAAATTTGACATCCGCCAATGCCTTAACTAGAGTAGAAAGGTCGTAGTCAAAGAAAAAAACTCATTATTCAATTTATATAGAGACATTGTATGACTAAAGTTATTGCCATGGCAGGCAAAGGCGGAACCGGAAAAACCACCACTT
Organism: Desulfocapsa sp.; assembly: GCA_029935315.1. Lineage (GTDB taxonomy): Bacteria > Desulfobacterota > Desulfobulbia > Desulfobulbales > Desulfocapsaceae > Desulfocapsa. The sequence continues at coordinate 1,209 of JAOZKN010000016.1, forward strand.
CCGCATTGCTCACCAGATATCTGCTTGAGAAAAAAGAAACACCATTACTTCTTGTGGATGCTGATTCCAACGCCAACCTGAACGAACTACTCGACCTTGAAGTGGGCCTGACTCTTGGGCAAATCAGAAAAGAACTCAAAAGTGAACTGCCTCCCAACATCACCCGAGATCAGTTTATGGAGATGAAGATCCACCAGGCACTTATCGAGGAAAGCGGCTTCGACCTGCTGGTCATGGGACAGCCTGACGGTCCCGGTTGTTACTGTGCAGCCAATCAATATCTGGCAATGACCATGGATAAACTCGCTGAAAATTACAAATATATCATTGTGGACAATGAAGCCGGAATGGAGCATCTAAGCCGTATGAATTTACGCTCCATTGACTATCTGCTGGTGACCTCTGACCCCTCAGCCAGAGGTATTCTCACCGCTAAACGGATTTCCGACATCACTGAACCCTTAGGCCTTGAGGTCAAAAAACAATACCTTCTGGTGAATCGAGCACCCCAGCCAGTGCCTCCTGCGTTGCAGGAAAAGATCGATGAAGCTGTGGCAGATTCGGGTATGGAACTGGGCGGTATCATTCCTTCCAGTGAAGCCCTTATCAATCAGGAATTGAACGGTGAATCCTATCTGGGGCTTGACGACTCTGCCGATGTTGTGCAGACAGTGAATGCCATGTTTGATAAAATTTTCGCTGAATAAGCTAAGTCAACAGATCACAAGCAATGGAAACTCAGGAAAATTTAGTCCATCAGGAATTCCCTGGAAACACCATGATCGAAATGATCAAGGTGAGCCGCAGTTATCCCCCTGATATTCAAGCCCTCAGCAACATCTCCTTTTCCGTTGAAACAGGCGAGATGTTTTTTCTTATTGGCAGGAGCGGTGCTGGAAAAACCACCCTCCTCAAGCTTATCTGCAATATGGAGATGCCTTCAAACGGACTCATTGAAGTTGCCGGCTACAATATCAACAGCCTGAAAGGGAAAGACCTTGCTCTGCTGCGACAAAGAATTGGGGTCGCCTATCAGGACTTTAAACTCCTTAACGACAGAACAGTTGCCGAAAACATTGCAATTGCCATGGAGGTCTCCTACAAGAAACCACGAGCCATCAGGCAACGGGTTGTCGATCTTCTCGATCAGCTGCAACTCAACAGCAAGCATGACCTGCTCACGGGTGAACTTTCCCGTGGTGAACAACAGCGTGTGGCCTTGGCCAGATCTGTTGCCAACTCTCCACGCCTGATTCTAGTGGACGAGCCAACAGGAAATCTGGATGCAACAACCACTGAAAAAGTGATGGAGCTCCTCACCCGGCAGAACAAAGCAGGCGCCACCATAGTCATCGCCACCCATGACGCGTCCATTTACGAGAACAGTAACAACCGCATTATGGAACTACGGGATGGTGTGATTCACTCCCTGACAAGGGGGAACGCACAATGAATTTCTGGTTTGCCGTTATCAGACAGACGGGTCGCAACCTGCGTCAGACATGGTCCTCTCAACTTATGACCTTGCTCACAGTCAGTCTTTCCGTACTTATTTTTGCATTTTTTTCCCTTATCTACTCGAATATGATCGGTGCTGGTGACCGCTTAAGCGACGAGCTCAGCCTCATTGTATATCTTGATGACGAACCGGGACCGGCAATGCAGGAACAGCTTCGACGAAAAATACAGAATTTTGATGACGTGGAAGCCATTCGATTTATCTCCAGGGAAGACGCATATCAACGTTTCGCCGATCAGCTTGGAGAAGATTCAGATGTCCTTACCGACATGCCAAAAGACTTCCTGCCTGCTTCCATAGAAATTATACCGCTGAAAAGCCTGCGTGGCTACAATCAGATCAAACTCTTTTCTGAATATCTTGACAAACTGCCTGGCACAGAAAAAGTACAATATGGTCAGGAATGGATAGAGCGATTCTATCATTTCATACGACTGCTGACCATTGTGGTCACCCTGAGTGGAGCACTCCTGATCCTCACCGCGACCTTTATGGTTGCCTATACTATCCGCCTCACAATCCTAGGGCGACAAGATGAGCTGGAACTCTTAAAGCTTGTGGGAGCAACAAATAATTATATTCAGACTCCCTTTCTCATTGAAGGCATTCTGCAGGGGCTTATGGGATCAGTCACTGGACTTCTTGCATTGTTTGTACTGTTCCAATGGATCAGTATTCGTTTCACCGGACCAGGAATTTTAAATCTTTTTCAATTCGATTTCTTCTCCCCTGGCATCCTGATCTTCATTATTTTTGCCTCCATCTCCCTCTGCAGCCTCGGAAGCTATACTTCTATTCGACAGTTTCTGAAAATTTAATGTCTCACCAAAGGTCTCGCATACAGTTGAAGCAGTATTTCTGTCCCTTTGTCACTCTTTGCCTTTTCTGCACGACATTATTGTTCTTCAGCACAGAGTCCCCTGCCAGAACCGACAGAAAAACTGAAAAGAAAGTGATGGAGAAAGGTATCAAAACTTTTCGCATCAATATCAGTAAACTCAAGAACGGGATCAGCATTCAGCAGGAGTTGATTCTCAACTCCAAGAAAAAGGAACGTAATCTTCTGGAAGAACTGGCACAACTGGATAAGCGCCTGCAACGACAGCTCACCAGACTCAATGATTTCGAAGAAGAAATGACTCAGCAACAGCGACTTATCAGCCGTAAAATACAGGAACAATCCGATGCCGAACAGGCAAAACAACAAGTGGAAGCACATCTTGAAAAACGCATAAAGGCTTACTACAAGATGGGTAGCATAGGCGTTGCCAATGTTCTCTTCTCCTCAGAAAGTATGCCCCGGATGCTGAGTTTCAGAGATTCTTTCACAAACCTTATGGAGTATGACACCGCAGTTATCAGAGACTATAGGGAATCTATTACCAGCCTTCAACAATCAAAAGATACACTCAATCTGGAACAATCCATCCTCAAAGATTTCATCCATGAAGCCAGGAAAAAGCAACAGACAATAAACCAGACGATGGAGGAAAAAGAGACCCTCCTCAGTCAGATCAAAACCCAAACCGAACTGCACCAACAGGCCATTGCCGAAATGAAAGAAGCTGCCAGCAAGCTTTCTGACTCTCTCAACAGTCTCAAACGCAAAAACGAACTGTTTGACCAGGGATTTCTGCTGGATAAAGGCAAGCACCCGGTTCCGGTTCCTGGAAAAGTACTGGCACTCTTTGGTCAGCAGCGTGTAAACCGACTGGGCATTAAAGGCCAGAGTACAGGAATCACCATTGCCACCCCCGGTATAAACCGGGTTAATTCAATTTTTGAAGGTGAAATCCGCTATGCCAGTTATCTTCCCGGCTACGGGAACACAATCATCATCGACCATGGGTATCAGTATTTCACCATCACTTCGCGCCTTGAAAAAATCCTTAAAAAGAAAGGAGAAAAAATTTCTCAAGGTGAGATCATTGGACTCACCGGCGATACAGCAACTCTTATGGATGAAGGAATTTATTTTGAAATTCGACATGGGGCAAAACCACTGAACCCCCTTGAATGGATCGACAAGAGCGGGTTGACCATAGCACCCGCCAAAAAATAAGGATATGACGTGAAAGTAAAAAAGATTCTGCCTCTCCTTTTTTTATTCTGCTTCCTGCACACCCCCCACAGCACAGTTGCCGAAATTTCTCAGGAACAACGGGAAGGCACATATCAACAGCTTGAGGTATTTGCAAATATATTGAGCATTATCCAGGAGCACTATTTCGAAGAAATCGACGCAAACGCCACAATTGAGGGTGCCATCAGTGGAATGTTACTCTCCCTTGATCCGCACTCATCCTATCTGACAGCAGATGATTTCAATGAATTGCAGGAAGAAACGCGTGGACACTTTTCCGGGGTCGGAATTGAAATAACCATTCAGGAGGGGCTTCTTACCGTGATATCCCCCATTGCAGGAACACCTGCCGATAAGGCAGGGCTGCAAGCCAATGATCTGATAGTTAAAATTGATGGGGAAGCAACCAAAAGCATGCCTTCAATGGATGCAGTAAGGCTCCTCCGGGGCCCAAAAAACAGTGAGGTGGTTCTGTCCATTTATCGTGATGGCTGGGAACAACTGAAAGATTTTACAATTATACGGGATAGAATCCCCCTGCAAAGTGTCCATGGACTCTTTCTCGAACCTGGTCTGGCCTATATCCGAATAACGAATTTCCAAAGCCAGACCACAGAAGACCTGAAGGAAACACTCGAAACACTAAGTGAGGAGACAGAGCTAAAAGGACTCATCCTGGATCTTCGTAACAATCCGGGAGGACTGCTTGAGCAAGCCATCTCTGTTTCTGATATCTTTCTTGAGGAAGGGCTGGTGGTGTATACGAAAGGACGAATTCCTGAGCAGAACATGACTTTTCAGGCCCATACGAATAATGGAAGGAATAACTACCCGCTTGTTATACTTGTGAATGAAGGTTCTGCCAGTGCTTCTGAAATTGTAGCAGGCGCCATCCAGGACCACAAACGAGGGGTTATTGTCGGGAGTACCACTTTTGGCAAAGGATCAGTACAGACCATCCTCCCCCTGCCAGGCGGTTCGGGACTAAGACTCACCACTGCACGCTACTACACGCCCAACGGCAGATCCATTCAGGCCACAGGAATTGTCCCTGATGTTGAAGTACCCTTTATTCCTTTTGTGGAACAAAAGTCTAAAAATCTGCCCCTGCCGAATTTTCTGCGGGAAGCGGATCTGAAAAACCACATAGTAAACAAGAACAACGAAGAAGAAGATTCAAAGGCTGCAAAAAATACAGTAAAGGCACCAGACTCCGGACAAAAAAAAGGCAGCGTGAATATTGAGGAGCGATTGAAAAAAGACAATCAGCTACGCTCTGCCTTAAACATTCTCAAGAGTCTGAATTTGTATACGCATTTCAGAACAGTAACTATTCCAAAAGACGTTTAAACTCCACACGATTATTCAAAGAACTGGCACCTGTATAGTTACCGAAATCAAGTGGCTGACTATCCCCATACCACAGGACATCAATCCGACTGGGGTTAATCATAAAATTGCTCACCAGCTGATCCTTGATCATCTGGGCACGAGATTTTGACAACTCCACCGCCGCTTTTGAGCTTCCGTACGACGAATCAGCATAGGTGGCTATTTCAAAACGGACAAATTTCAAGGCGTCATTCTGCATAGCCTGACCAATTGCTGCAAGTTGTCTGATACCCGTTGGCAGCAATTGCGAAGAATCCTTTACAAAGGCAATTTTGTACTGGAGAACAGGTCCGGTAAGAAGCAGGGGCATATTGGAGGAGATCTTCCCCCGATGATCCATTACCTTCACCAACTCTCCCACACTCACGACGCCACCATCAAGAGCCTTTCGCTTGACTTCAAGACGACCCAGGCGACTCGCTGAGCGCCTGTCATCTGGCATCAACTGAACTGCACGCCTGTAGGCGTCTATGGCTTCATCAAGCCCCCCCTGGTACATATAGACATCACCAACACCAATATACGCTTTACCCATTTTAGGATTGAGCGAAACTGCCTTCTGATAGTAAGAAAGCGCCTTATCATATTTTCTGAACCGTTCAAGGCTCAATGCATATTTATAATTCACCATTGCATCATCTGGACATTCAACAATCAACATCGCCAGCATTTTACGCTTCTTCTTCAGATCTCGCTCTAATTTCAATGCCTTCTTTTTACTTTGACAATCTGCTGCCATGGATGGAGTTACCACACAGATACAGATAAAAAGAACAAAAATGATATGCCATATTTTTTTTATCATCACAGTATAATGTAAAAACATTTCCCCTACGGTTCTGTACAAACGTATCGTTGCACCAGATTATTAAGATTTAGATACAATAATGAATTGTACCACAAACACATATTGCTATTCAACACCAATAACATACAAAAGTAGCAAAAGCACTAAAAGCCCAACTCTTTCAAAAATTGTTCATCTGTGGCCCAGTTTTTCCTGACCTTAACCCACAGCTTCAAAAGTACCTTTTGCCCCAATAACTTTTCTATATCTTTTCGGGCTGCAATTCCAATACTTTTTAATTTTTTGCCACCCTTTCCAATAACGATCCCTTTTTGTGACTTTCTCTCAAGCACAATAGTTGCGTGAATCGTAGTCATCTGTTTTTTCTTATCTTCTTTAAAAGATTCGATGGTGACAGCTGAAGAATAGGGGATTTCCTGGCCTGTGAGAATAAAAAGTTTTTCCCGCACAATTTCAGCAACCAGAAAGCGCTCGCTTGCATCCGTTGGTATATCTTCCGGAAAATACCTGGGACCTTTTGGCAAAAGGATTAATAATTCTTCAACAACAGGCTCTGTTCCCTCACCGGTCAGGGCCGACAAGGGGAGTACCCCATGAAAAGGATAGAGGTCGTGGTAGCGTTGCATCATGGGCAGCAGCTTCTCTTTTTCCAGGAGATCGACTTTATTCAAAATCAGAATAACCGGTGCGACCACCCCTTTCATTTGCTCAACAAACTCCTGTTGTTTTTCCTTTTCTACTTTGGGAGGAAGTGGCAGGGAGACATCTATCATATACAAAATGGCATCAACTTCATTCAGGCTATCCATGGCGATGCGTACCATTTCACGATTGAGTGGTTGCCGTGCTTTATGGAGGCCAGGCGTATCAAGAAAAACAATCTGGTATTTATCCCCATTTACCACGCCAAGGATGCGATTTCTTGTGGTCTGCGGTTTCTGGCTGACGATGGATATCTTTTGCCCAAGCAGATGATTCATCAGTGTGGATTTACCGGCATTGGGCGGCCCTACGATGGCCACCATTCCGGACTGGATATCCTCTTCCAGAAAATTCATATCTATCAATTATCCGTACCTCAGTTTTTTGAGACTTCCAGGCAATCCATCTTCAAGATGGATTTATGAAAGTATTGTTTTTCAGTGCTATATTAACGAAAGAACATTATAGTAAAATTTGTTTTACGTCACATAAATCAACGTATATATACCAGAAAACAGCTTTTATTTCACCGATAGTTCGGAAAGGCAACAATCCGTGTCAACCACAGGAAAAATCATAGAATATCTGGACGGAGGAAAATTCCTCTGTGCTTACGTCACAGGTGCCCAGGCCAAGCGCCTTCGCCTTATCAATCAAAACGGAAGAGAAATGAACCTGCCCACATCACGGGTGGTACATTGCTCTGAAAAAACGTACCCCATTGAGCTGGCACGTGAAGAATTAACCCGGAATCTACAGGAAACTGCTGCCAGACGAAGCAGCCTTATGGGGAGGATAGATCTCCAGGAAATCTGGGAACTCACAGCCGACGAAACAACCGACACCTTCTACCCCGCATTTCTTGCAGAACTCAGCTTTGGGGAAGATGCTGATGACGATATTGTAGCGGCCTTTCTTCGCTCGGTTTTTATGGATCGTCTCTATTTTAAATACAAGGAAAACCGGGTTGTCGCACATTCCGCCGAACAAATTGAACAGCTGCAGCGGCAGCGAACAAAAGAAGCTGAAGTTGAAAAACTAATTCAGGATGGAGCCGACTTCCTGAAAAGCATCCGCAATGGCGAAAAAGAAAGTGGCCTGGATGCAGCAAGCAGAGAAAAATGTATCAAAATCATCCGTGATTTTTATCTCTTTGCCGGAGAAGCCAAGCATGCTGATATTGCCAGGAAAATCCTGAAATCAGCAGAGATGAACAGACCTCACGACCCCTTTCATCTCCTCGTCAAAGCAGGAGTCTGGGATGCAAATGAAAACATTCCTCTTCTGCGCAAGGAACTTTCTGTCACCTTCCCACTCCTTGCCATACAGCAGGCTGAAATGCTCCTGCAACAGGATTTGGACAAGCTCTTTCAGGATCCCGCCAGAAAAGACTTTACCCACCTGCACCCCATGACCATCGATGGGCCCAGCACCCTTGATTTTGATGATGCTCTCAGCGTTGAACAAGAGGATGAGAATTACCTGGTTGGTGTTCACATCTCAGATGTAGCACATTATGTCCGCCCGGAAGATCCACTCTTTATGGAAGCGCTGCGCAGGGGAACCTCCATCTACTTCCCTGAAGGGCAGATCCCCATGTTGCCAAGACATCTCTCCCAGGGAATATGCAGTCTTATCCAGGGCGAACTACGAGCGGCCCTCAGCTTTATGATTCTGCTTTCACCGGATGCCGAAGTACTGCGCATCCGTATCTACCCATCTGTTATTAAAGTAGCCAGACGTCTCACCTACGATGAAGCAGACACCATGATCAAAAGTGATCCTGATCTGGCAATTCTCAACGAGTTGCGGATGAAACTACGCAACAGGCGACTGGACAACGGGGCGCTGCTTCTCCCCTTTCCCGATGTTAATATCCATATTCACGATGGCAATAAAATAAATGTGAGCCTTGCCGACACAGACACCCCTTCACGAACACTGGTTTCTGAAATGATGATTCTGGCAAACACTGAATCCGCACGCTATGTTGCAGACAGAATGGCTCCGGGACTGTTCAGGTCACAAAAACCACCCAGAAAACGTGTCGTACACGGTATGGATACGGACCTGTTTCTCAACTCGAAACAGCGAAAGATGTTATCACGAGGTGAGTTACTGACCACACCTAAACCCCATAGTGGTCTCGGGGTAACACAATATACCACTATCACCTCACCCATTCGCCGCCTCCTTGACCTCGTCATGCAGCACCAGATCCACTCCCTTGTAAGGCGTGAAGAATTCAGATTTTCTGAAGAGATGTGTAAAGATTTTACCTCTGTCATCGGAAGAACGATCGCTGCCGCTAACGGAGTACGCCAGCAACGCCACCGCTACTGGTTGCTTAAATACCTTGAAGTGAGACAAAACATCCCTCTTAATGCTCTCGTGCTTGACTCCGGCTCTAAAAGAACATTTTTGCTACTCACGGACATTCTTTTAAATATTGATCTGCCGACACCGGGTCAGAATCGGCCCGAACCCGGGAGTACAGTGACGGTAAGGGTTACAAAGGTCGATCCTCTGGATAATATTTTACGACTGGAATGGTAATGGTGACGCATATTGCTGATCATTACAAACTGAGCAATGGGAAAGGAAATGAATACAAACGATCTCTGGGAAGAAATGGGCGACCTGGAAGGGGAGGATGTTCCATACGTACTGACAAAACTCTTCACTATTTATGAAGAGCGTTTGAGTAGAATACCCGATGATGACGCTACTGCCTTATTTTTTAAACACTTCAAACAGGCCCTCGATCAGGTGGGCGACTGCAACCTGAACCGAAGATAATTCACTTGTAGTATTCTGCCTTACTGAACAGGCTTCCCTGCGCATCTTTTTCCGAGAGCAGTGGTTCAGCCGTAAGTGGCCACTTGATATTCAGCTGTGGGTCATTCCAGACAATGCAGCGCTCGTGTTGCGGTGCGTAAAAATC
>JAOZKN010000016.1:10756-13506 GCA_029935315.1 Desulfocapsa sp.
GGAATGGCAGTTTTACACAGCTTCATGACTGTTGCTCCCTGTAGCTGCCATCAATGATTGCATTGACCCAGGACTGATTGGATAAATACCAATCCACTGTTTTCTCAATACCTGCATCAAAACTAACCTTCGGCTCCCAGCCAATTTGCTCCTTTATAAAAGAGGCATCAATGGCATAACGCCTGTCATGACCGGGACGATCTGTAACAAATCGCATCAGATTTCTTCTGGGTTCACCTGACCCCGGCAAACCAACCTTTTTGTCCAGCGTGTCACATATCAGAGTAACCACTTCAAGGTTCTGCTTTTCGTTATTCCCTCCGATATTGTAAGACTGTCCAGGGGTTCCCTTAGTTAAGACCTCGACAATAGCTTCACAATGATCCTGCACATACAGCCAGTCCCTCACATACTTCCCATCACCATAAATAGGCAGTTCTTTACCTGTCATGGAATTATGAAAGATCAGCGGGATAAGCTTCTCTGGAAACTGATACGGGCCATAGTTATTGGAGCAGTTGGTTATCAGGATGGGCATATCATAGGTGTGAAAATAGGCATTCACCAGATGATCGGAGGAGGCCTTGGAGGCGGAATAGGGAGATCGCGGATCAAATGGCGTCATCTCGGTAAACAGTCCATTATCCCCAAGAGAGCCATATACTTCATCAGTTGACACATGGAGAAAACACGGCTCGTGTCCCTGCCATGAGCCATTCAGCCAGGTCTTTCTGGCAGCTTCTAGAAGGGAAAAAGTTCCAACGATATTGGTCTGAATAAAAGCTGCAGGGCCGGTTATGGAGCGATCAACATGGGATTCTGCGGCAAAATTAACAACTGAGTCAATCTGCTCTTCCTGAAACAATCTTTCCATGGCAGCACCATCACAGATATCAGCCTGGATAAAACGATAGTTCTCTCCCTCATCTATTCCTGTGAGATTCTGTAGATTTCCAGCATAGGTGAGCTTATCAAGATTGATCACCCTCCAGGATGGGTGATTCTTCATCAGGAGATGGATAAAATTCGAGCCGATAAAACCACAGCCGCCGGTAACTAAAATCGTTCGTGTTCTTTCTCTTTCCATTTTTAACTTGTTTTTTGGTTTTCTTTATAAACAAAAAGGCCTATGTTCCATAGCCTTGAGCACGTTCTTCTATACCATAAATTACTTTATTAATCTCAACCTTTTCTTCAGTGACCATGTCCAGACAGCTTGAACAGGAAATTGCCAAAAGACGCACATTCGGCATCATCAGTCACCCCGATGCAGGAAAAACTACACTTACCGAAAAGCTCCTTCTCTATGGAGGTGCCATTAACATGGCCGGCGCGGTTAAATCCAGAAAATCAGAACGCCACGCGACCAGCGACTGGATGGCTATCGAACAGGAACGTGGTATTTCCGTGACTACTTCAGTTATGAAATTTACCTACGGGGAGTATGAGGTAAACCTTCTGGATACTCCCGGTCATCAGGATTTCTCCGAGGATACTTACCGGGTACTCACAGCTGTTGATTCGGCCATCATGGTTATCGACTCAGCCAAAGGGGTTGAAGCACAAACTGAAAAGCTGATGGAAGTGTGTCGCATGCGTAACACACCACTGATCACCTTTATCAACAAGCTTGACCGTGACGGAATGGATGCCCTGGACATCCTGGAGGACATTGAAGACAAGCTGCAGATTGAATGTACCCCTATGTCATGGCCCATCGGCATGGGCAAGACCTTTAAAGGTATTTACAATCTCTACAAAAAACAGATTCACCTGTTCACTGCTGGTACCGAGACAAAAAATCAGGGGGGAATCACCATAGAATCCCTTGACGATCCGCGCCTTGAGGAAATCATCGGTGCCCATGACGCCGGAATGTTGCGAGAAGACATAGAACTCCTTGAAGGTGCCGCCAACCCCTTTGAGTATGATCACTATTTAAAGGCCAGTCAGACCCCAGTTTTTTTTGGCTCAGCTGTAAACAATTTTGGTGTCCGGGAACTCCTCGACGCATTTGTGGAAATGGCCCCACCTCCAGGACCACGTGCTGCCAAAACCCGAGAGGTATCACCATACGAAGAGACGTTCTCCGGTTTCGTGTTTAAAATTCAAGCGAATATGAACCCGGCACACCGGGATCGAATCGCCTTTTTTCGCATTTGTTCAGGAAAATTCACCCGGGGCATGAAGGTGAAACATCACCGCCTGGGAAAAGAAATAACCCTTGCCAATGCCACGATTTTTATGGCTCAGGACAGAGCGAATGTGGAAGAAGCCTGGCCAGGCGACATCATCGGCCTGCACAACCACGGTACCATCAAGATTGGAGACACCTTCACTCCCAAAGAAGAATTGAAATTCACCGGTATCCCCAACTTTGCCCCTGAACATTTTCGTCGGGTAATCCTCAAAGATCCCTTGCGCATGAAACAGTTACACAAGGGCTTACAGCAATTGGCAGAGGAAGGTGCAATTCAGGTCTTTAAACCCATTATTGGTTCGGCACATATTATGGGAGCAGTGGGCGTCCTCCAGTTTGAAGTAACCGTTGCCAGACTTAAAAATGAATATGGGGTTGAAGCCATTTATGAGCCAGTCGATTACCAGGCTGCCAGATGGGTGGAGTGTGAGGACAAGAAAAAGCTGGCGGCGTTTGAGCAGAAAAACCAGGCCTCTTTAGCCTTCGATGCGGAGGGATTTCTCACCCATCTCGCTCAGAACGAATGGATGCTCAACTTCTTTATGGAAAA
>JAOZKN010000016.1:13606-34349 GCA_029935315.1 Desulfocapsa sp.
GATTTCTCACCCATCTCGCTCAGAACGAATGGATGCTCAACTTCTTTATGGAAAAATGGCCGGAAATAACCTTTCACAAAACAAGGGAAAATATTTAAAAGGGAAAGAGTTAACAATAATACTGTTTGCAAAAAACTAAATTTAAAATGGCTCAGGAAAAAGCTTTATATGCGAGGAACATTAATTTACTGGAATGAGGCGTACTACAGTACGTCGCAGTGACAGCAAATTGATAGTGACGAAGCAGGTAAGCGAGCCTGCGAGACTCCGGATGAAGAATTTTCACCCGAAAAAAGGGTATAAATCCGACGCCATCAATCATCAACAAAAATCAATGCCCGCCCCTCGGATATCGCTTCGGCGGTCTTTCTTCTGGCAATGGTAATAATGCGCTGAATGGTTCCCCTGGAAACACCCATTTGCTGACCGGCTTCTTCCTGGGTCATCCCCTCTCGATCACAGAGCCGCAAGGCCTCCATTTCGTCCCGGAAAAGCTCAATTTTATTCAATTTGGACAGGGGCGTTCCTGTGGGCTTAAACGCTCGCCCGCAAAAATTCCCTTCACACTTTCTTTCTTTTTTTGGTCTCGGAGACATGGCTCAATTATAGACTGGAGTAAAAAAAAGAAACGACAGGAACACATTCCTGCCGTTTCCACAAGAGTATACGTCAATAATACCCAATTTCCCAGAAAAGACAAATAACTTTAATGGTGGCAGTTACTTCCGCCATTACAGGCCTGGTCAACGTTCATTTTGGGCAGCAGTCCAGCTGAGAATTTCTCCATTACATCACCTGCTGTGGGGATACTGTTTTTATCTGCCCAATACACATCAATTCCAACCTCGGCAAAACCCTGCATGGGACGTGCTCCGATACCACCAACAACAATGATATTCGCCCCGGCATCACGGAGTGTTTGCACCGGAATCATACAGCCGCCGGCACCGTGATCAGGCACAGGCAGTGTTTCCACTGAAGTGATTTTTTTGTCGTCATCCACTTCCACCAGGGTAAAAACATCACAATGTCCGAAATGGTCGGATCTGGTAGCTTCCATGCCCCCTGGATTATTTGTTGGTATTGCTATACGCATAACTTCTCTCCTTGACTATCGATATATACTCGATAATTCTGTGTAGTATTTTTAATGTAAGGGTTTGTTAATTCTTTGTTTTCTCAACTGGCCCGAATATCTTCGGCACCAGCTTTATATACCAGGCAGCAGATTGAATCTGAATAACATAGGCCAGGGCAATCAACAGAGCAATGGTCATCCCCTGCTCTTTAAATGCAGTCATGGCAATGGCCAGGGCAATGGAAAGATCACGCATAACTACACCAAATACCATGGCAATGGCATCTTCCCGTTTAAAAAACATTTTGCCAATTATCGACAACAGAATGTAAGAGAGAAGATAGAAAACAATTAGTGGGATAATAATTGCTACAATATCTCCGGGATTAGCCAGAATATTTTTTGCCTTCAGGGACATGGCCGTAAAGGCAATCATGGTAACGCCCAGTGCAGAAAAAGGTGGGAATTTTGGTTTGTACACCTCCATCCATGCCTTCTTCCCATGTTTTTTAACCAGATAATTCTGAGTAAGAATGCCCGCAAACAAGGGCACAAAAACAAAAATACAAATCTGTTTAAACATGTGCAGCATATCCACATCAACGGTTGCACCCATAAAAACTTTGGTATAGACAGGGGCTGCTATTGCCCCAATCAACAGCCCGAAGACAAGCATCTTGGTTGCAGCTTCTTTATTTCCTTTCGCAAACCCTGTCCAGGAAATCGTCATCCCGGATGCAGGGAGAACACCAATAAGAAACAGCCCGACAGCCCAGAGTCCATATTTTTCATCTGCTCCTGTAAAAAAGATTTTTCCAATGCCGTACACGACCATGGGAACAAATATAAAATTGATAATCTGCGTTACAACCTGCAGCTTTACATCCTCTACCTTAAAGATGGATTTGACATTCAGGGTTGCCATCATGGGGTAGACCATAAAAAACGTTATGGGGATAATCAGTTGCTTCAGAGGTTTGGCATTAAAGACATAGCCGCCACCTATGAGCCCCAGAACCATGGCAATGGGAATCACGTAGACAAGATTCTTCTGTATATATTTCAATGCGTTCATCGTTTTCTCCAGAGAATATGGGCTTTGTTACCGGGCCTCATCAATCATGGAACGAATCTTGACAAAAGTCTGTCCCACAGATTCGGAGAATTTAGGATCATCGAGTACAAATGCTGCAATATCTGCAGCAGTAAAGCTTAGATAGCGAACCTGGGTCTTGCCATCTTTTGAGAAAACCATTACGAATTTAGGCATAAAAATAGCGCGTTCGGGATTCATGGTCAGACTTCCATCTGCCTTTGTTGGTTTACACACCTGCATCATGTGCAGATCAAATTCATCCGGCACCTTTCCACCATGCTCACGAAACGTTTTTTTCATATCCATTGTGTCAAAATTATTGACAACAAAAGCATTCTTTTTCACGATTTCAGCAAAATCAGTGACAAATTGAGTAACAGATTTTTCACTTTCAACACAATACAAATCATCGTTACGGTTCATACCGGCCTCCCTGGCAAGAATTACAGTTTCTATATTTTACCGCCACCCTCCATGGATAGCAGGATTTATCAAAAAAAACGCATTAATGAACATATGCACAAGATAGTGCCGACCCTTATCCCTGTCAAGGGAAATCAACAACAAGAGGATTTAGGTTACAAAAATATGCAATTCAGAGTATTCTATGCACAAAGATTACTTGAGCCTGACCAAACAGCTAAGCACCTGATAAATAATACTTTTTATATAATGCGTATCCCAAATTATTTTTCCCTCCTTCTCATTTGCCTGCTGTTTTTGACCGGGAACAGTGCCCTTGCTGAAACGGAAAAAAAGGTACTATTAAAAGATTTCACCCTCACCACCTCAAATACACAGCTCCTGCTCTTTGCCAGTGTTCAAAACGATAAACAAAAAGAGTTGGAACGGGCACTCCACAGTGGTATCCCCATGCAGTTTACTTTTTTGATAAAACTCATCCAGATTCAAAATAACTGGCCAGATAAAGAACTGATAAGTATGGATCTTACCCACACCCTCAAGTACGACACCTTAAAAGAACGTTATCTGCTCACAATAGAGGAACAAAGGAGCAGAAAAATAGCCTTTACAGAACTCTCTAAAGCCATGCAGAGAATGAACGACCTGAATGGACTTAACGTTATTGAACTTGCAAAATTACAACCTGAAACGACTTACGAGATCCAGCTGAAAGCTGAGTTATATAAGAAGACATTGCCCATGAACCTGCATCACGTCATTCCTTTTATCTCTTTAGGCGATGTGGAAACAGACTGGCATAGCATAGAGTTCACTTACTGAGCCAACAACTCCCATGGACGACCTTACCCCGGAAACAACAGAGCATTCCCTGGAACGACTGAGTTCCCCAAGACTCAACCAGCGGCAACGCCAGCAGAAAAAGCGATTGATCAGGCTGGTCATTTGTGCCTGTCTCTGCTTTATTCCGCTATTTATATGGCTTGAGAATTCACTTTTAAGCGTTGAGATCAGTCTCCCCATCTCCAGCGATATTTTTATTTTTGGCCTGATCAATCTAAACGTAATCCTTGTATTACTTATGCTCTTCCTGATTCTCCGTAATCTTGCCGAGCTTTTTTTTGAATCCAGACAAAATGTACTGGGCTCAAAACTGAAGACAAAACTTGTTATTTCTTTCATTTCACTCTCACTTATTCCCACCATCCTTCTCTTCTTTATTTCCCTGCAATTTGTCTCCACCTCAATGGATTACTGGTTCAATTCAAATATTGAAATATCATTGCAGAACTCCCTTGAACTTGCCAAATCACATCTCCAGGACACAAAAGATGAGGTTGACACATTAGGCGAAAACATTGAACAAAAGCTGTTTGCTGATCAAGGAGACGCAGGGGATCCTGAAAAAGTTGAAGGTAGATTGGACGATATCCGCCATCTATACGACACCAGAAACGCATTGAGTTTCACTCTGATCAGCGATCAACGGAATCAATATTTCACCACGTCCTCTCCCCTGCTTGCAACTCAGAAAATGCCCTCGATCCCGCAGGCCACCTTTGACCTGATATATCAAAACGGTGAACGAGAAATTATTATCCAGGAATCAGGAGTTGGTGATCTTGTGCGAAGAATAAACAGCATACAAAACCCCAACGATCCGACCATGGATCTTTTTCTGGTCACCACCCTGCTTATCAAAAAAGAACAACTTGACCGTATGAACCTGATATCTGCAGGAATTGAGAATTACAGCCAGTTGAAGTATCTCAAACAGCCATTTAAATTCTGGCTTCTGATTATCCTGCTTATCGTTACCCTCCTGATTATCTTCTCGGCCATCTGGTTTGGCCTCTACATCGCCAGAACGATCACTGAACCCCTCGACAAAATGGCCATGGCCACCAGACGTGTAGCCGATGGTGATCTTGAATTTGTCCTGGAAAAAGAATCCAACGACGAAATGGGACTTCTTGTTGACTCTTTCAACACAATGACTGCAAATCTTCGTTCAAGTAATGCAAAACTGGCCCACGCCCTGCACGCCTTACAGGAAAGTTCAAAAGATGCTGAAGAAAAGAGACGCTACACTGAGATTATCCTGCAAAACGTTGAGGCTGGCGTTATCTCCCTTGCCAATGATGGAACAATCACAACCATTAACCGGTTTGCTGAAAAGTTACTCAATATCGGAAAAGACTTTTTTCTGAACTATAACTATAAAGCTGCACTTCCACCGCAACATGCAGCCATCATTGACAACTTTATCACAGAACTCAACATCACCGGTAAAACATCAGTCCGGCAACACTTAAAGCTCTCGGTACTGAAAGAGAATTTTTCCCTCCTGGTCACCTTTACCCGCCTGACGAATGACAACAACGAACCCCTTGGTTTTGTCCTGGTCTTTGCCAATCTTACCGAACTTGAAAAGATGCAGCGTATGGCGGCATGGCGTGAAGTGGCAAGACGTATTGCCCATGAAATCAAAAACCCATTAACCCCCATACAGCTCTCTGCTCAACGATTGCGTAGACGCTACCCCGAGATATTAGCTGAAGAAAATTCTATCTTTGATCAGTGTACAAATACCATTATCAAGCAGGTGGACGAGCTGAAACAGCTGGTCAGTGAATTTTCTCAATTTGCCAGAATGCCCAAGGTGAACCGGAGCGATGACAATCTTATAAAGATAGTTGAAGAAACCCTTTTCCTCTACAAACAGGCCCACCCTGCTATTCGCTTCAGCGTAGAGGCTGTTGATGAAATACCGATTTTCAGCTTTGATGGCGAACAGATCAAACGCTGCATCATTAACCTCCTCGACAATGCTGTTGCAGTTTTACCCGATGGCGGTACAATAGATATTATTCTAACGCTTGATGAGGATCAGGAGAACGTGTACCTCCAGGTATGTGATTCGGGTCCCGGCATCAGCGAAAGCGAAAAATCCCGGCTTTTTGAGCCCTATTTCTCAACCAAAAAAACCGGTACCGGTCTTGGCCTGGCCATCGTCTCCACCATCGTTGCCGACCATAGTGGATATATCAGGGTGAGCGACAATACACCCAGGGGAAGTATCTTCACCATTGAACTACCTCTTACAAACAAAACTGTGGGTATAAGCTGATCCCCGAAGCTGAACTGCTATTCTTATGGCCAAAAACATTCTTATTATAGACGACGAGGTGTCCATCCAGGAAACCCTTTCCGGAATACTGGAAGATGAGGGTTTTTCACCCGTATGTGCCTCAAGCGCAGAAGATGGCTTCTCCATTCTTGAAGAAAAAAGCATTGACCTGATTCTTCTCGATATCTGGCTCGGGGATAATATGGATGGCTTGACGGCCCTTGAAAAAATAAAAGAGCTGTACTCCCTGCCGGTTATCATGATCTCCGGTCACGGAACCATAGAAACCGCTGTTCAGGCCACCCGTAAAGGTGCCTTTGATTTTGTCGAAAAACCACTCTCCTATGATAAAATCATCCTCGCCATCAGCAATGGCCTTCGTTTTTCCCAACTGCAGACAGAGAATAAAATTCTCAGGTCTAAAACAGACAAAGCTGTTCAGCTCACCGGCAATTCCCAGAGCATAAAAGACCTGAAAGCGCAGATTAAACGGGTTGCTCCCACCGATGCCTGGGTGCTTATCCGTGGCGATCATGGAACAGGAAAAGAACTTGTCGCCCAGGCTATCCACCGGGAATCACAGACCAGCAAACAGCCCATGGTGGAAGTGAACTGCGCTGCAATCCCTGAAGAGCTTATAGAATCAGAGCTTTTTGGCCATGAGAAGGGTTCTTTTACCGGCGCACACACCTCTAAACGTGGTAAATTCGACCAGGCCAATGGTGGTATCCTCTTCCTTGATGAGATTGGCGACATGAGCATGAAAACCCAGGCAAAAATCCTGCGCATTCTGCAGGAGCAGACCTTTGAACGGGTGGGCGGCCATAAGACCATCTCTGTGGATGTCCGGGTTCTTGCAGCTACCAATAAAAATCTTGAGGAAGAAATTGAAAACGGAAATTTCCGGGCAGATCTTTTCTGGCGTCTCAACGTGGTTCCCATCCAGGTTCCGGATCTTGCCACCAGACTCGAAGATATCCCCCTGTTAGTTGAAAACCTTATGGCTGCCCTGACCAACCGTGGCCTTGAAAAAAAGGAATTTTCAAAGGAAGCCCTGGCGCTTATGGCAAAACATTCCTGGCCGGGAAATGTGAGGGAATTAAAAAATTTCATCGAGCGGGTGGCCATTATGTCCGGCTCTGCCTGTCTCAGCGCTGAAGATATCACTCTTTTTCTCAGCCCCACCCGAGAAACCGCTCCCACAGGTGATCAAAAAGCATTTACACTTCCTTACGGGGAACAGAGTTTCAAAGACGCAAAAAAACGTTTTGAACAGGAATATCTTCGCCTGAAGCTAACGGAAAATGAAGGTAATATTTCACAAACTGCCGAAAGTGTCGGCATGGAACGCAGTCATTTACATAAAAAACTAAAAAGTCTTCATATTACAAACTAGGAGAAATCCCATGGTCTTCCCAGAATATCGCCCACGCCGTTTACGCAAAAATGAATCCATGCGTGCCCTGATCCGAGAAACACACCTGTCTCCTGATCAATTTGTGTCCCCTGTTTTTATCATGCCCGGAAAAAACAAAAAAGAAGAGATCTCCTCCATGCCGGGAGTATTCCGCATGAGTGTGGATATGCTCCCCCGGGAGGCTGAGGAATGCATGAATCTCGGTGTAAACTCCATGCTGCTTTTTGGCCTGCCCGAAAAGAAAGATGCCATGGGAACCGGGGCACATGCAAAAGATGGTATTATTCAGCGCGGAATCCGTGAACTGAAAAACAAATCCCCGGAACTTACCGTTATCACCGATGTCTGTCTTTGCGAGTATACCGACCATGGTCATTGCGGTTGTTTAATCGGTGACACCGTGGACAATGATGCGACCCTAGAGATACTTGCCAAAACTGCCATCTCTCACGCACAGGCCGGAGCAGACATTGTCGCACCCTCGGATATGATGGATGGACGGGTGGCTGAAATCCGGGCGTCCCTTGACGAAGAAAACTTTGATATGATTCCCATCATGTCCTACGCTGTAAAATACGCCTCCGCTTTCTATGGACCATTTCGTGATGCTGCCGACTGTGCGCCCCAGTTCGGTGACAGACGCAGCTACCAGATGGATCCGGCAAACAGCAGAGAAGCCCTGCGGGAAGCGACACTGGATGTTGAGGAAGGTGCTGATATTCTCATGGTTAAACCCGCACTGGCCTACCTCGACATCATCAGACAGTTGAAAGACGAGTTTGATCTTCCCATTGCGGCCTACCAGGTCAGTGGCGAGTATGCCATGATCAAGGCAGCTGCTGCAAATGGATGGGTTGATGGCGAGAAGATCCTTGCGGAGACACTGCTTTCCATCAAACGGGCAGGTGCCGATATTATCATCACCTATGGTGCAAAGGAAATGGCCAGACTACTACAGAAGTAAAGTAACTATTCAGGGGGGCGCCATTCTGCCAACACGGCTGTGGAACACTCCTGAACATTTACAGAGCTGTGCCTTGCACAGCAATGCCCGTCACCTCGAATGCTAACAAAATAATTTTACACAAATACGTACACATTATGAATATAAAAGAACTGCGCAAGGAGATGATGCTTGCGAAAAAAACAGACCCTGAGAAATCCACAATCCTGGCCATGCTCCTCGATGCCACCCAAAAGCTGGCGAAAGCTGACGGCAACAGAGAGGCAAACGAAAAAGACCTGCTCGCCGCCGCAAAACGAGAGATGAAGATGGCCCATCAATCCATTGATGCCGGGATTGATGTTGGAAATACCGTGAATATCCTCGAGGTGTTTATCCCCAAAACCATGGGGCCAGAGGAAACACAGAGTATTGTTGATGCGGTCATTGCACAGCTCCCCGAAAAGAACCCGCAGCTGATGGGCAAGGTCATGGGAACCCTGAAGAAGGAATATGGTGAAAAACTGAATATGGGCATTGCTTCACAAATGGTAAAAAATGCCTTGAGTTGATATCACATCACCGAGATTCTCTGCCGTACCCATACGCTGTTGTACCAGACAAAGGCAACAACTGCCGCCCCTGTTGTGTCGGCAAGAATATCAAGCCCACTCACGGAGCGCAGAGGAATGAACGACTGATGAAATTCATCAGTCATTCCATAGGCCATACATAAAACAATGGTCAGCATTGCAGTACGTTGCTTTCTTATGGTACCATTTTTCCCATAGGCCCAGAGAACTGTTACGGCCAAAGCCCCATAGGCAAGCATATGGGCAAGCTTGTCCGCTCCGGGAAAAGAAGGGAGGTTCAGATTGTCTCCAGTCTGGTGAGAAAGAAAAAAAATAGTTCCCATGATAATCATCACGGGAACTATTCGAATACACAAAGGGGTGAATTTCAATGGTCTTTCTTTCAGCTGCTTTGAGCCTGCTCAGTGGATGAAGTCACATGGACCTGCTTTAAAACTTCACTTGGAAAGCGCTTCTTAATTCGCTTGATAGAGGCATTGACCTCCTGCACCGGGTAATCAGTCATAATCGTCCTGGACTTATCACTGTAAGCGGTCAGCTCAAACTCTTTCCCGGACAGATCGTAGGTATGACTCCAGTTGATTTCTATGGTATCTGATTTTTCATCAATGGGAATTTCGAGGGCTTCGCCTTCACGCATCAGTTGTACCGCATCAGAATCGGTAATCTCCAGAAGCCATGCATCACCATTTTGGGTGGCCAGAAGAATAAAAACTCCAAGCTCTTTGATCTTCTGCCTCTTCTCTTTGGCCACAGCCACGATGGCGTCAATTTCACTGAGCAAAGATATCTTCAGAGCTGCTTCCGGATTTGTACGAACCAAACCAGCCTGCTCTTTGGGCAGGCAGCAATGTTTAAACTTCTTTCCGCTGCCACAGGGGCACTGTTCATTTCTTCCTATTTTTCCCATTTCTAATTCTCAATTTTTAAAATAACTTCAAATCTCACCTGACGAGCGACAACGAAGATACTTTGAAAAGTACCCTTAAGAGCATTTACTATACCCGCAGTCATGACAGGTCTCACATCCTTCCTCAAAAACCACATTCCCAGCACATTCCGGACAGGTTGCAGCAAAGCCATGCTGCGTACTGGCCATAAATGATTTAAACAACTTACTCAATTGAGCGGGCAGGTCAAGCATATGTCCACTTGAACGATCAAGCTGCTTGATAATTTCAGATGCGGGGATATTAAAACGCAGGGCTAAAGAGACAAGGCGACAGGTGGTTGTCCACATGGTTGACTTGTCTTTCAGGTCTACACGGTTATCAAAAGGAAATTTCGCAAAAACTTCCATGGGTTGTTCATTCTCATCAAAACAGACAATGATATAAACAGACTTTTGATGCTGATCTTTCACCCGGTAACGTTTGGCACTCAACATATCAGGAAGCTTTTTCTTCACTCCGCCACCGGCAGAGGAAACAACGGCAGTTCCCTCTTCATTCTCACTCATTTTGGTGTTTAAGACCTGTGAATCCCTTGATCCGTCACGGTAAACGGTAAGTCCTTTGCAACCAAGCTTGTATCCCATAAGGTAGGAAAGCTTCACTTCCTCACGGCTCGCACTGTTGGGCAGATTAATGGTTTTGGAGATGGAAGAGTCCACACCGTTCTGCTGCAGGATGCCCTGCATCTGAATATGATCTTCGGCACTGACATCCTGGGCAGTACGAAATATTTCCTGCCATTTTTCAGGGATCTCATCGTGACCAATCACCGTTCCACTGTCAGCCACTTTGCTCATCAGGTCTTCTGAGTAAAAGCCCTCTGCCCTGGCAATCTGCTCAAAATGTTTATTCACCAGGATCAATCTGTCTCCATCCATAACGTTTTTGATCATAACGATGGAGAAATAGGGCTCACAGCCGCTTGCACAATCGGCAATCATAGAGACAGTACCTGTGGGCTGAATGGAAGTAAGCGCTGCATTGCGGCGGGCAGGATAGTCGTTCAGCTCGGCATCATAGGCAGGAAAAACACCCTTTTCTTCTGCCAGTTCACAAGAACGCTCTTCTGCTTTTGCACGAACAAAAGCCATGATCTCTGCCGCCTGCTTACGCCCTTCTTCACTGCCATAGGGAAGGCCAAGCTGAATCAGCATATCATGCAATCCCATAATTCCCATACCAATCTTTCTGGTTTTAAGGGTCATTTCTTCAATTTCAGGAATGGGAAAGACATTACAGTCAATTACGTTGTCAAGAAATGCGGTGGCCACACGGACGGTGTCTTCCATACGCTTATAGTCGACCTTGCCGTCTCTTACATAATTGGCAAGATTCAGAGAGCCAAGGTTACAACTTTCATACGGCAACAGCCACTGCTCACCACAGGGATTGGTGGCTTCAAAATCACCGAGTTGAGGAGTCATATTGTCTCTGTTGGCGGCATCAATAAAAAGCACACCGGGCTCGCCATTATGCCAGGCAAGATCGATAATTTTCTCAAATACGGTACGGGCATCAAGGCAGGCAACAACATCACCCGAAGAAGGTTCTATCAGTTTATACTCATTACCCTCCTCCACCGCCTGCATAAATGCATCGGTAATGGCCACACTGAAATTGAAATTGGTGAATTTTTCCTGATCTTCTTTGGCACAGATAAAATCCATAATATCAGGATGATCAATGCGTAACACACCCATATTGGCGCCACGACGTTTTCCACCCTGCTTGATCGTTTCGGTGGCTGCGTCAAAAACAGCGGCAAAAGAAAGGGGCCCAGAGGCCACACCCTGGGTAGAGCGCACCGAGGCATTGCGGGAACGAAGCCGTGAAAAAGAATACCCTGTGCCCCCACCTGTCTTATGTACCAGCGCCCCATTACGAATGGCTGTGAAAATACCATCCATAGAGTCTTCAATAGGCAGCACAAAACAAGCAGATAATTGTCCAATATCGGTGCCGGCATTCATCAGACAGGGAGAGTTCGGCAGAAAATCCAGGTGGTACATCATACGGAAGAATGATTCTCTTAATGCCTCATGCTGATCGCTGTCTTTATCCACCTCGGCAACAGCGCTACTTACACGTTTACAGAGGGTTTCCCATGACTCAACAGGTTCGCCGGCAGAATCCTTTAAATAATAGCGTCTGGCAAGGACGGTTTCAGCAGTCTTCGTTAATTCCTGTTTTGTTAAATCCGGGGTCATATTTTCCTCTTTGCGTAATTTTATTTGAGTGAATGAAGCTACAAAAAACAGTCAAAGAGACACATTTCCCACTGTAGCCGCAAAGATGATATACACCATAGCTATGGTACATGACAAGTTTTATCTACAATATGTAGTGCAAAAGCCAACTTTCTCTTTTAGCAAATTCTTTAACTTTCGGAAAGTCCGATTGATACCGCATTGCCTGGCAATTCATTGATAATAATTCTTGGCGAGAAGCATTTTAGTGAACATGATATAGGTTATGTTTACCATCCATTCCTCCGATCAAACAGACCTGGAGTCTTCTATAGAATGAAACAAAAAAGCTGAATGCTGTCATCAAAGACGATGAGGACAAAAAGATGGGCAACGGGCTCGCAGAATCAGATATAAGTATGGTTATGGACAGCGAATTTGCTGGTACCGCCGAACAGGAGAAGGGCGCACCAGTGCTGCAGGAAAAGCCGGTCAGGCAATGCTTGAGCATGATGTCCGAAAACTTCCCGTGCGTATACCCGAGATTTACAGAGCCCTAACCAGCTGAAGCGTCGCCCCCTGCATGCTTCTTTCTGAAAAAATCACTTTAACGAGCAAAGAGCAGCCTGAGAAGTGCTTCCGCTGCCTGAAGAGAGGAACTCATCGAGGGTGGTTTTAAGTTCTTCCACCCTGAAAGGTTTCGGAATCACACCGCAAAAGCCATAGTCCCTGTAATTTGCCATAGCAGGATCATTGGCATAGCCACTGGAAACCAGAGCTTTGACATTCGGATCCAGGACCAGAAGTTTTTCAAGTGTTTCAACGCCTCCCATACTACCGGGTATAGTCAGGTCCATGATCAGTATATCAAAGGGATTATTGTTTTCCTGTGCCTGCATATACAGTTCAATAGCCACATGACCATCGGCAGCGGCGACACATTCACAGCCCAGGTAGTTGAGTATTTCCATTGATATTTCCCGAACAAACTCTTCATCATCCATGACCAGAACCCGGCCTTTAATCGGGGCCGCTGTTTTTTCATCTTCAGCAGCATTGCTTTGGACCTCTTCTGCCTGAGGTGCTGCAGGCAGATAAATGGAAAAGGCCGCCCCCCTGCCAAGCTCAGACTTCACATTAATCAGCCCGTCATGATTCTTGATGATTGAATAGGATATGGCAAGTCCCAATCCGCTTCCAGACGGCTTGCTGGTGAAATAGGGATCAAATATTTTAGAGAGATGCTCCTGCGCTATGCCACATCCCTGATCCTCAAATTGCAGCTCCACATAGTTTCCAGGTGCTAAGCCAAGAGCTGTTTCAGGTTCAACAATCTTATTTTTTCCGCGTATGATAATGGTTCCGCCAGCTGGCATAGCCTGCTTGGCGTTAATGACCATATTCTGGGTGACCTGGCTGAGTTGTCCTTCATCGACTTTCACAGCCCAAAGATCTTCAGCAAAATCGTATTCACAATCAACATTGGCACCCCTGAGAGTAAAGACTGTAGAATCCACAATAAGGTCATTGATAGTTGTTATACGCTTGATAGGCGCCCCACCCTTGGAAAAAGTAAGCAGTTGCTGGGTCAGACTTTTTGCTCGTTGGGTGGCTTTTTCTGTATTGGTCAGGCAATCTCTTATCTTGTCCGGAGATTGAAGATGTAGCTTTGCCAGTGAAACATTGCCGAGAATGGCAGTCAAAAGGTTATTAAAATCGTGGGCAATACCACCAGCCAGAACGCCCAATGATTCAATTTTCAAGGCCTTGTGGAGTTCTTCTTCCATCCGCCTCTTCTCGGTTACATTCCGAAGTATACATTGAGTTCTGAGGGGGTTGCCGTCCACAAATTTGCAGATAGCGCTCCCCTCAATACTGATTTTGCGTCCATCTTTGGCGATGAAGACAGTATCGATATTGTTCAGTCGTGGCTCATCGATAACCTTCTGGAATATTGTTTGACAATGAGCATGCTGATCAGGGGATATCAGTTCAAAGATAGAGAGGTTGATGACTTCTTCCTCGCTGTAGCCGAAAGTCTCCCTCCAGGCACGGTTGACATAGAGGAGCTTGCCATCAGGAGAAACCAGTTGAATAAGGTCGTTGGTGTTTTCAAATAAATCCCGATACCGTTCTTCACTTTCCATCAGGGCCAGGGCATTTACATGGCGTTCTCTGAGATTCCGGAAGACACCGGTCATGGACACAGCTTTACCGTCTTCAAAACTGGTACCGCAACGGCCCTCAACACTGACTTTTTGTCCGTCTTTAGTGATGAATACAGTCTTACTTCTCTCGACATTTTCTCCTAACAGCAAATCATTAAAGATCAGTTGACATTTCTCCAGGCATTCGGGATCAACAATATCCATGAGATTGAGTGTTTTCAGATCTTCATCGCTGTACCCCATGGTCTCTTGCCAGGCTTCATTGACAAAGAGAAAGTCTCCTTCCGGAGTCACAGAATGAATAAGATCTGAGGTGGTACTTTTAAGGGCATCAAAGAGTTGTGCTTTGTTTTTCAGGAGGGCGATGGATTTTTTCTGCTCGGCAACAGTCCGCTCCAGTTCTTTGATTTTTTGTGCAAGTACCAGCTGATCATTTTCATGCGTCATTCCAGTAAACTCCTCTTATCAAGAAAAAATATTGTTTCATAAATGTTACTCAGACCATTTGGAAAAAACAAGGAAGGAAAAACTTACTCCCTAAATCTCATGCACGCTCTCACAAGGACAATCCGACCAGCAAGACACTTGCCATAGCCTTGCAGGGGGATTTACACGAGCCAGGAGAGACCTTACACAACATGCCCACTTATTGCTACTTTCACAGCTCGACATTGAGCTGATATCATAACGAAAAAAGCCGTTGTCAGAATTTATCGATTCTGACAACGGCTTTTTTACAGAACAAAACCCTCGGCTCCATATAGAGAAACAGGAAACGAAAGTTACACTATCAAGACATAGGTTTTTGCTAGGTATTTACCCCTTTAAATCGCTGTAAGATGACAAGAGACGGTTTGATCAGCAATGTTACCACGAGCACTCCCAACGCCAGCACACCCAGTGTAATCAGAATTTCGTTGACGGTGGGTGCATAATCCACCACCTCTCCCATGGGGGACGGTATAAAGCCGGGAATGATAAGACCAAAACCTTTTTCTATCCAGATACCGGTAAACAGACTTATTGCCGCCGGCATAAGATATTTAGGATTACATTTGGTCGGGTCAAAGGCAAACAGCAAGGTACCCAAAATATTGAGACCAATGGCAGTCCAGATCCATGGCACCAGCGCATCATGGCCGTCAAGCCCAAAAAACAGATACTGGGCAGAAAGGCTATGATGGGTGGCGTTATAGAATTCCTTAAAAATCTCAGAAAACAACATCAACAGGTTAATAATTGCGGAAACAACAATGATTCTTTTTAATTTAAAGAAGACATTTCTGTCTATGGGGTAGCTTGTTTTCTGCTTGATAGCAATAAGTACCATCATTATGACTGCAGGCCCTGCGGCAAAGGCTGAGGCCAGGAATCTGGGTCCCAGCAGGGGGTTATTCCAGAATGGCCGGGCAGGCAATCCCTGGTACAGAAAGGCCGTGGTCATATGGATGGAAACCGCCCAAAAGATGGACAGAAAAACAAAGGGCTTATACTTCCAGCCCACCGGCTTTTTATTATTGTAATTGCAGTAGAGGATGTAGAGCGGAACAAGGGTATTCAGGGCCAGGTAGCCATTCAACACCAGCACATCCCAGGTCAGAATGGATGAAGGCCAGTTAAAGAGGCCTATTCCCGGTATCATATGCCAGACCTTCAGCGGCCCACCCATATCTACGGTGATAAAGACCAGACACATTACCAGCGCACCCACTGCCACACCTTCACCAATGATCACGACTTCATGCAAATCCTTATCTTTTAAGATGTAGGCAGGAATGATCAGCATAACGGCTGCGGCTGCAACGCCGACAAAAAAAGTAAAATTGGAGATGTACAATCCCCAACTCACAATATTGCTCATACCTGTGGTGATCAGACCATGCTGAAACTGATTTGTATAAGCCCATACACCTACACCCATAACAGCAAGCAGGGTAACAATATACAGCTTGAATCCAATTCCCCCGGACAGCGACCAGCGTATGCAATCCGAAGTAAAAGCAACAATGCCTTTTTTGGGGTTCATAGTCATTATAATTTATTCCTTAAAGTTGATGGCGTTGTATTTATGCCCTTTTTTCGGGTGAAAATTCTTCATCTGCTTCGTTACTGTTAATTTTATATCATTGCGACGTACCCTAGTACGCAGTAATGATAAAAAATTAACGCGCCTCGCATATGAAGTTTTTCGAAGTCTACGCTTATCTACTTTACCATCTAAGTTTTAGGTCTTTACGAGTTTATCAAAAATTCTCTTTCCATCCAGCTCTGGCTATCAATCCATGAAGTACCAGAATTTCGGATCGGTCCCCAATTCTTCCTTAAAGCGAAAAACCTTCTTGTGCTTCAGGACATAACGGATTTCACTGTCCGGATCGAGGAGATTACCAAAGACCCTGGAACCAGTTGGACAGGCCTCCGCACAGGCGGGCAGTTTTCCCTGCCGGGTTCGCTGTACACAGAAGGTACATTTTTCCATGACTCCCTTCATCCGTTTACGGTTGCCAAGATAATGCTGCTTTGGATTGAGCTCTTCCTTGGGTACTTCAGGCTCACCCCAGTTAAAGCGGCGCCCCCAGAATGGGCAGGCAGCCATGCAGTAACGGCAGCCGATACACCAGTCATAATCCACCACCACGATGCCATCCGGCTCACGCCAGGTCGCTTTTGTCGGGCAGGCTTTGATACAGGGTGCATTCTCACAATGAAAACATTGAATGCCCATATAGTACTTATTCTCCACCGGTACTTCATGGTGATATTTTCCATCGCCACTCGTTGGATCCTGTTGTCCGGAGTCCATTTCAAAGATACGGATATATTGAGTCTTTGAATTACGATCAAGATTATTTTCCTGCACGCAGGCCTCAACACAGTCCATATACCCCTTGCAGCGGGAGATATTAAAGGCATAACCAAACAGCACCTTTTCCCGTGGCTCCTGATTGGACATCTGTATATTCGCATCATCCTGAAGTTTCGCCAGCTTTTCCAGGCGGGCGACGGTTTCATCTTTTTCTTTATCGGTCATCATCCGATAGTTTTTCTTAAAGTACTCTTCCCACTTCAGCCCCATCTCTTCTGTGCTACCACTTCCGCCGACACATCCTCCGGTAACAAGCCCGGCTGAACCGGCGGCAGCTGCAATAGACAGCTTCTTCATAAAAGATCTGCGGGTGCTTTTCTTTTCTAGTATATCGTTTGTTTTCATCTGGCCTTCTTTTTTCCTGGAATCCATGGCCGCCCCTATTGATCCAATGGCAGAGAGTAGGTCTCCGGCATTTTTGTTTTAAAGGCAGGGGAATGCGGACTATGACAACTGGTACAGTTTCTTACCACTCGCTCTCCAGCCCAATATGCATCGCGTTTCCCGTGGGCACCGCCCAGCCAATCCCGTTTTTGACGAAAATGACACTGCCCGCACAACTGGTAACTATGGTCAAAATCGATTTTTTTCCCTGAAGAATCAGAGAGAAAATCACGATTGTCCTCATCATGACACTGTATACACACCAGACCATTTTCTCCTTTGCCATGGTTCATGACGATATCGTCATGGGTAAAGAGAGCACCGTCTTTGACCAGTACTTTCTTATCGGTATGGCAGACGCTGCAGCGGAATCTGGTTATGGAATCTTTGCGGGTAAGTACTCTAAAAGTACCACCCTGCCAGGATTCCTTTGCCCGTACTGTTTTAACCGGCTGCTGATAGGCAGTTTCTATTGCCATGGAATCATATGGTTCCTCTGCATGGTGAATACGTTCCATTACCCCGCCGCCGGAAGCCATGGCGGGAAGGCCTGCCAGAAACACTGCACCCGGCACAAAACAGAGACAAAACAGGCCAGAACGCAAAAATATTTTTTTCATAACGGTTCTCGTCCTGGTTATTTGGTTCTGGTAAATTCTTTTCTGATCTCTGTTGCAATCATTGGAACATGACATTGACGGCAATTACCGCGTGATGCATGCTCAACCCGAATTTCTGCCACTGCAGCAGGTCCTGTGTGACAGGCAATACAATCTTCCCGAATCTGCAGGCTGTGCGGAATCGGCGGAGGTGAACCACCCATTTCAGACAGACCCAATTTGGGCGGTCGTATTGATTGCCAGTCCGTTTCCACAAAGAGTTTCTCCGTGCGCAGTGGTACATGGCATTGAAAGCAATTTTCATATTCGGGATGCGGTGTAACAGGAGCGTAAGCGTCCTGATTTGCATCGTAGCCTCCTCTTTCGTGACAGGAGAGACACTTCAGTGTATCGCCTGAAAAAGAAGTGGGCACATCATGGGGAACTCTTGGAGGTGAACCGGGATACTGACGGAGTTCGTAGTATTCATTTAAGGTACGCTTTCCGTCTGTGCCGGTCATGGCGGCAAGAGGTGTATTGTCAAA
Organism: Desulfocapsa sp.; assembly: GCA_029935315.1. Taxonomy (GTDB): domain Bacteria; phylum Desulfobacterota; class Desulfobulbia; order Desulfobulbales; family Desulfocapsaceae; genus Desulfocapsa. Next base: position 31,988 of record JAOZKN010000016.1, read on the forward strand.
ACGCTTAAAGATTTTTTCGCCGTCTGAATCGAAACCCTGTGGAATATCAGGCGCTGCATTTGCAGTCAGCACCATAAAGGCTCCGCTTAAGCAGATAGCGGCAAAACCTGTTACTACTTTGCCGATTTTTTTATCTGCTTTTGTCATTATGCTTTCTCCAGTCGAACGGCGCATTTTTTATAATCCGGCTGCTTTGAAATCGGGCAAAAAGCATCCAGAGTGAGTTCATTAATCTTGTATGATTCATCAAAAAACGGCACAAAAACCATACCCCGAGGTGGAACACCACGACCATTAATTGAGGCCTTCATGACGATCTCACCGCGGCGAGAAGTAATTTTCACCTTCTCCCCGTTGGTGACGCCAAGATCCGCGGCATCCTCAGGATTCATTTCCACATAGGATTCGGGCATGGCGTTGTGCAGAATAGGCACCCGCCGGGTCATAGAACCGGTATGCCAATGTTCGATAACACGACCGGTATTGAGCCAGAAGTTATATTCCTGGTCAGGTGATTCTGCAGCCGGCTCATAGGGGCGGGCCCAGATCCACGCCTTACCGTCCTTCTTGCCGTAGAAATCAAAATCGGTGCCTTTCTTACAGGCTGGATCATGCTTGGTATTAAAACGCCAACGGGTCTCTTTGCCATCAACAAATGGCCATTGTACACCGGAGCGTTCTTTCAACACCGTGTAGGGTGCCATATTATGTTTTGGACTGTCATGGAAACGTCGGTATTCTTCCCATATTTTTCCGATATACTCGTCCTCTCCCCATGGGAACTGCTTCTCAAAACCGAGCCTTCTTGCAACTTCAATGATCTGCCAGGTATCTGACATGGTGTCGCCAGGTCCCGGAACAATTGCATCAAAATGTTGCGTCCGTCGCTCGGAGTTGCCATACAGCCCCTCCTGTTCAACCCACATGGATGCCGGTAAAATAACATCGGCAACATCTGTGGTGGGAGTTGGGTAGACGTCAGAAACCACAATAAAGCGATCTTCTTTCAGGCACGCCTCCCTGTAACGTTTCAGTTTTGGCATGGTGACCATAGGGTTGGTCACTTGAATCCACATAAACCTGATATCCCCTCGATCCAGGGCACGGAACATCTCCACGGTGTGATAGGTAGGCTTGGGGTCAATGTTTGATAACGGCACGTCCCAGATTTCGGCTGCCATCTTACGATCTTTTTCATTCATCACAACGCCATGGGGCAGTTTGTGAGTAAGGGTTCCGACTTCACGCACGGTACCGCAGGCACTTGGCTGTCCGGTGAGCGAGAAAGGACTGTTGCCGGGGGTGGATATCTTCCCGGTAAGCAGATGAATATTATAGACCAGGTTCTGGATCCAGGTTCCCCGTACATGCTGATTCATTCCCATACACCAGAAGGAAGTGACCTTTTTGCTCGGATCCCCATAGAGGGAGGCCATATACTTGATATCTTTGGCAGAGACTCCTGAAATCCTTTCAACCTTTTCTGGCGTATAGTCTTCTAAAAAGGTTTTATACTCCTCAAAGGTGATATCTTCAGGTTTATCTTTGAACTTGAAATGGTCTTCGGTGCCGTAACCGATATTGGTCTTTCCCTTATGAAAGGTGGTATGTTTTTTGACAAAATCCCAGTTCACCCAGTCATTACGGATGATCTCGTAACAGATGGCATTGGCCACTGCCAGATCAGTATTTGGTTTGAAGAGAATGGACTTATCAGCGGCCTGACTTGTTCGGGTAGTTCGGGTGGCAAAATCAATAATGGTTACATTTTGCTTCCGTTTGCGACTGGCCAGCATCCGGGAAAAAAGAACCGGATGCATCTCGGCCATATTATTTCCCCAGGTGATCATAACATCGGCTTCTTCGATATCCTCGTAACAGCCCATGGGTTCATCGATACCAAAGGAAGTCATAAAACCTGTTACGGCGCTGGACATACACAAACGGGCATTGGCTTCAACATTATTGGTGCCAAGACATCCTTTAAACAATTTTGATGCCACATAACCATCCGGAATAGTCCACTGACCGGAACCGTACATAGCGACGGAATCTTTACCGTGCTTCTTGATGGTCTCCTGCATCTTGGCGGCAATAACATCGAGGGCCTCGGAAATTGGCACTTCAACCATCTTACCATTCCTGCGAACCTGGGCCTTCTTGAGCCGATCCTTACCATAAAGTGCCTGCACAGAATGAAAGCCCTTCACACAACACAAGCCTTTATTTACACTGCTGTTGGGATCACCCTTAACAGCGACGGCACGGTCTCCGGACATCCCGACAAGGACACCGCAACCAGTACCACAGAAACGACAGGGAGCTTTTTGCCAGTTTATTTTCCCGGATGCACCTTCCTGTT
>JAOZKN010000167.1 GCA_029935315.1 Desulfocapsa sp.
CTGGCTGATATCGATGCTGCCCACGTCCGTTTGAAACTGCTGGTCGCCAATATCTATGATCTGTCCTGATATCCCGGATCAATAAAATTGTCGCAAAGTTGAAGATGATGGTTTCGTAAAACCTGATTTGCCAGATGGATTCGAAAAAAGTTTCATAAACGAGGCAGTCGTCATATGATTTGGATTGCCGAACGTAAAGAGTAAAGATCAGGGGACACCGTACTTAATTCTCAAAAGGGCATGAACTGTTACTTAGCGACTCGCCAGAGGACGAATATGAAAAACTCCGTCGCCATGAGAGAAGTGGTCGCTTTTTGGGGACTGAAGAGTTTTTGGATAAGATAGAAACGTTAACTTTACGAGTAACGGTAATTAAAAAACAAAAGCCAGGACCAAAAACAAGCAGTTAAGTATGGTGTCCCCGGAATACTTTCAAAGACTCATTAAACCAAAGACGATAAGCAGGGGTCTTTCTCCCTTTATGGGCGCTTGTTACATTGCCTGAATATGTCACTCCTTCGAACGTAACTTTGACTTTTGAATCGTCTAATTTTTTTGAGTTCACATGCGAGAAAGAGCCTTGGATGTTCCACATGGTACAAGCCCATGCCGGAATGGTCGTACCTTTGTGATCAAAGAGAGATTTATCTACCTTTTTTCTCCAAAGGGGAAATTCAATATTCTTTCTCTCTAATTTCATAATTTTTATTCAAAGGTATATGTAAAAATGGAGAAGGCGGTTGTATTCAACCAACTACTCTTATCTTGTTACTGCTTTCTGTATCAAATAGTTGGGGCGGTATCCAGTAGCAAGGTCAGCCACTAAGGGGAAGGAGTAGGCTGAAGTTTTCTGACTATCTCCAGTTCACTTCAGGGTCGTAGTGAACAAATATCCCGTGTAATTATTTGTTACACTTCTCGTTAAGAAATTCTGCAACTTTAAAATATGATGCCCCAAGCGCACTTAAATTTAGCACGAGCCTGTATTCAGCATACTCCCCACTATGGATAACCCAAGGATATATATTAGGAAGCTTTCGGTAGATATACCTCACGCTTCCTTCGTTAAAATTTGTGGCGTACCAAGCCTTATCTATTGCAACTGTAAACCAGGGAAAAAAATGATTTACCATCTCGTCTATCGGCAAAGTTGAATGAAAAGGCCACTCAAATTTCTCTTCATCACCGTCCCTTAACTCAATAAATATTTTTATATTTCCTCTATTCATCGATTTGTGGACCCATTCATTTGTTTCTAGTATTACTTTCTGACCATCATTTATAGCTTTCATCAGCGGATAATGGATCTTTAACTGAAGTTCTCTTTTAGCATATTCACCGGAAGGGGTTGCAGTCTCAAATGAGGACTTAAATTGGGGCTGTAACAAATTTCCGCATGGAATTGTTAGCTTCCAGCTTTTGTTAAGTTTTTTTACGTTATGTTCACTTACATGTTGCCACAACGTAATCTTCTCATTCGGATTGTGAATAATTATAAAAACTGGAAGGCTATGACTTAACCAATATGAATAATGCTCATCATCGATATAGAAACAATAATTACCATCGGATTGTTTATTCCAGTAACTGTCTCCTGTTTTTATTTGAAGAGCTATTAGCTGACCGGAAGGTTTAGAATCTTCAACTATTTCTATGTGAGCATCAATTCCCATATCTGAAATGGGTTGATCTCTGAAGATCCAGTTGAACTCAGAAGTAATTATATTTTCGGTTGCACTAACACCGATTCTCTCTGTAGGACTATACTTCATATTTAAACCTATATGATGTTCGCAAGGGACTTTCTAGCACAGCATAGAAGACTTAATTTGTGAAGCGGTTTGTTTGTGCTATTGGATATATTTTTACAGCTCTTTCTTGTGTTATAAATATCCTATACTCTTTCTCTTTGTTTGATAGCAAACAAATATGAGAAGGAAGGTTGAAAATGTTAGCTATCAATAAGCCGAGATCTTTTCGAAAATCAAGTGCTTCTTGAATGCTTACTTTTTCAGCATCATACACAACCAACAGATCTATATCGTTTGGAGTTATGGAATAAATTGCAGAACCGAACAAATATATATCTAAAGATTGATTTAGATAGTTGTCGGTTTTTTTATCTGTCATCCGGATGTATATAATTGAAAAATTGATTGTTATTATAGTGAACTGCTCCCAAGAATTCTTTAAATTTAAAAAGGCCGATATTATTATCTTTGCAGTATTCTTTTGCTTCGGTTGAATAGCTATTCCAACCACTTAATGTTACGATGGCATCAATGGTATTTTCTTCTGCCAGAATCTCTGCTACGTCAGCTAAACCAACAATGTAAACATTGGTCATGTGTACTCTTATTGAAGGGCCATTTAACCTCTCAACAGCTATTAGCTGATCATGAACTTTCCTCACATCTACAACGACATTTGACCCACGTACGTATCTTATGAATGCATCTATCGACTCAGGTCGAGGAAGTTTATTAAACCGAGGATTTGCATCCGGCATTAATTCTTCTCCTGAAAAATTGAATGAATTTCAAGCGGAAACAACGGAACACTTGTGTTTTTGTTACCAGATAAATGGTTATATTCAAAGCCCTCTTTATGAGCAGCGAATTTTTCTATGATATCTACTTCTTTACAGCCGAAGTATGAGTGATTTTTACGTAGAATATTAAGGATTTGTCTGTTGTTAGGTATAATCGTCCTCAAGGCATAATGACTCCACATATGAGGAGCGTCAGAGAAAAGTGAATCTCTGTTTTTAGAACAAGGGCCGTAAGTATCAAAACATGCCTTGTTTTGCGCCAGAAGAAAAAGAACCTCTCGTGACAAATCTTCGATTGAATCAAAAATAGGAGCATTGAAACATGCTAATATTTTTTCCTCATGGTCTTTCTTCCATTTAACTAATAATTCCACTGAAAACAGATGGCTAGCTTTGTCTATTTTTGTATGACAAGTTGGACAAAGTAAAATGAGATTCTCAAAAGAGTTCACCTCCTCCGTCTTCAGTTCTTCGGCTCCCCGAGGCCCATCTTTACTAAAAGCTATTATATGCGCAGCCTCTCTAATTGTTGCAAGGCTTCCTTGAGTTATTAACGGATATAAATCATCATTACATGTTGGGTTTTGACAATATCCGCCAGACTTTGCTAAAAGCACTCTTAAAACATCAGCTGGTATAGTACGATTTGTAGATTTTTCACTCATTGTATTCTGATACCGAACAGTGATCTAGCCTGGCGCAAAAATGTAGAGACGCAGGGTCAGACCGTCATTAATGAAAGTAATGACGAAGTTAACAGGGTAACATATTTCCACTAACACCTAGCCTCGACCCAAGATACACGATTAGGGTGAGAAAATCTAATCTTAACTGATTTTGCAGCTATCGTATCGATACGTTATTGCAGAGTTTCTGCTGGTTTTTTATGGAAAAGGTGTAAAGCTTTTTTGAAAGAATAAGAACAATACTCTTCCCACTCTTTATTTGATAGTGTCCGTGGAGAGAATACTATCGGCTATCTCATCTGGATATTGACCGTCAAGCTCATCCATGAAAACCACTGCCCTCTTGTTTCCTGTTGAGTGGTTTTTTACGGCCTTGCCTAATTGCGATAGTCTGTTTACAATGATTGCTAACTCTGGCAGGATTACAATCCTTTTAGAAAAAAGCAGATTTAAAAATTTTCAGAAAAACCAACTTGAGGATATACCCCACCCCCCAGTTTTCTTGAAATAGGGATCTCTCCCCCCCAGCAATCCTACCGTCTGAAACAAGAGTGCAGCCGTACAAAGTGGGTACAAAAGTGGGTACTGATAAAAGTGGTGATTGTTTTGATATTGAAAAAGCTTAATATTACAGTAGGATGTTTGTTTCGGTGTGGCTCTGACCTCCGCACCATTAGGTTTTAGCCCTATACTTGTTGGCAACAACGGGTTTAGGGCTTTTTTTGTTTGTTGCTCTGTATGACTATTAATTTCTTGGCGGAGCGAGCCGCCCTGCAGATATCTGGTGCAGGGGCAAGGAGCGGATCCGGCATGGACTGCATACTCATCCAA
>JAOZKN010000251.1 GCA_029935315.1 Desulfocapsa sp.
ATGCCGGCTATTACCGGTATGGGAAAAGAATAACGTAACACAGGCAGGACCGGTAACGGTTCTGCCTGTTCTGTTTCTTGGGGGAATTATTTTAGCAATAATTAATAAGAGATGGAGGGTGTACAGCAGAAATGGAGCGGATAATTTCAGGTTGAAGTGCGTGGCAAGGTAAGGCTGACACCACCCTGCTCATCAAGTTAACAGGCCTTGACCAGCGGGTTATGGTAGAAGGTGAACCAGCTGTCCAGCAGTTGATAGTGAGAAAAATATTCTTCTTTCCGGTCGATGACTTCCATCGGAAAGTTGTCATAGGCCATGATCCAGAGGGGATTGCTGTGGAAGTGGGTGGGGAAGAGATCGCCAAGATGGACAGCAGTTTCTCCCCCTGATGTCATCTCAACAAGCTGATGGCCGCGGGTGTGACCGCCGCTATGACGCAGTCTGATTCCGGGAACAACTTCAAGGTCACCATCAATGACTTCAAGTTTCCCTTCCCGCTTTAACATGTTTAAAAAGAATGGGGTCACCCATTAAAAGGCCCCTTATCAAGGCATATAATTCCCCATTAAGAAAAAAACACTTTTTTGCAGTGAAATTTCCCCATGAACCCACCGATATCACTAAACAGCAATATCATGGCCAGACAAAATAGATCCGTCCCCTTTAAGGCAGGAATCATTTCAATACCAAGATTATGCATAGCCCGGCCAAACTGCGTGAGATTCCTCTTGTCCACCTTGCCTCCGGCCTCAGGCGTATACCAACACTTCTGTTGTAACTCTATTGACAATTATTGTATATTGCATTAATATACAACAATGATTGAGATAATTGAGCCAAAGCAGTTTCAATGGGATCAGGGCAACGAGCGTAAAAGTGCTGATAAGCACAATGTTTCACAAACAGAAGCAGAACAGGTTTTTTTTAATCAACCTCTGCTGTTGCTTGAAGATAAAGGCCATTCGCAGGAAGAGAGACGGTTTCATGCGTTGGGCTGGACTGATAACAGTAGAAAGCTGCACATCACCTTCACGATTCGAGCAAATACAATCAGGGTAATCTCTGCCCGGCCTATGCATAGAAAGGAGAAAAAATATTATGAAA
>JAOZKN010000083.1 GCA_029935315.1 Desulfocapsa sp.
CCTTTGCAGGGTTCCAGTGCTCTTGTGGGAAGGGTTTTGTCTAAAGGGGACATCGTAGTCTATGAATCAACTGTCTACCCGGGGGCGACAGAAGAAATTTGTGTTCCCATTCTTGAAAAAGAATCAGGGCTGAAATTCAATAAAGATTTTACCGTGGGATACAGTCCGGAACGGATTAATCCAGGTGATAAAAAACATACCCTGACAACAATAACTAAAGTGACTGCAGGCTCAACTCCGGAAACGGCTGAATTTGTAAATGCTCTTTATGCAAGTATTGTAAAAGCAGGAACCTATCAGGCCAGTTCTATCAAAGTAGCCGAGGCTGCAAAGGTAATAGAAAATACGCAAAGAGATGTGAATATTGCTTTGGTAAATGAGCTGGCTCTTATCTTTGAGCGCATGGGGATAGATACCAATGATGTGCTTGATGCGGCGGGAACCAAATGGAATTTTCTTCCATTTAGGCCAGGGCTCGTGGGAGGGCACTGTATTGGTGTTGATCCCTATTATCTTACCCATAAGGCACAGGAAACCGGATATAACCCTGAGATGATACTTGCAGGTCGGCGTATCAATGATAATATGGGGATTTATGTTGTCTCGCAGGTTGTTAAACTGATGTTACACAAAAAAATCCATATCAAAGACTCAAAAATTCTTATCCTCGGGTTAACGTTTAAAGAGAATTGCCCTGATGTCAGAAATACCAAGGTTGTGGATGTGATACGTGAATTTGAATCATATGGCGCTGAGGTCTCGGTTTATGATCCCTGGGTTGATAAAAGTGAGGCACAGCAGCAGTATGGGATAGAGTTGATCGATAATCCTGAAAGAGAATCCTTTGCTGCCATCGTTCTCTGTGTTGCCCATAGCGAATTTCAGACCCAGGGGATTTCATGGGTTCGTTCCCTTGGTAAGGCACCTTTCGTTGTCTATGATGTGAAAAATACTTTGCCTGTACAACTTGTCGACGGCCGATTGTAGCTAAATCCATCACCATAAAAAAGAATAAAACGATGCCAACACAATACGAAGAGCTTGCTCAGCATTTACAGTCAAGACAGTACACTTGGCTTATCACAGGTGTCGCCGGTTTTATTGGCTCCAACCTTCTGGAAACCCTACTGAAACTTGAGCAGAAGGTTATTGGGCTGGATAACTTTTCCACCGGTTTTCAGCATAATTTTGATGAAGTCCGATCTCTGGTCAGTGCAGAGCAATGGCGTTTTTTTACCTTTATTGAAGGTGATATTCGGGACAAGGATGTATGCAGGGAAGCTTGTCAAGATGTAGATTATGTTCTCCATCAGGCAGCACTGGGCTCTGTTCCCCGCTCAATTGAAGATCCAATTACCACCAATGAAAATAATATCAGCGGTTTTTTAAATATGCTGGTTGCAGCAAGAGATGCTGAGGTGCAGCGATTCGTCTATGCAGCATCCAGTTCCACATATGGCGATCATCCTGATCTTCCTAAAGTTGAAGAGAAGATCGGTAATCCTTTATCTCCATATGCTGTAACAAAACTTGTGAATGAATTGTATACTGATGTTTTTGCCAGAACGTACAATTTCCGCACAATTGGATTGCGGTATTTTAATATTTTCGGGCAACGTCAGGATCCAAATGGTGCTTATGCTGCAGTGATTCCTAAGTGGTTTGCAGGTCTTATTAATAACGAGACTGTTTTTATCAATGGCGATGGTGAAACCAGCAGGGACTTTTGTTTTATTGAGAATGCTGTACAGGCAAACTTACTTGCAGCAACTGCAACGAACGAAGATGCAACAAACCAGGTGTATAATGTTGCATTTGGTGAAAGGACAAGTCTCAATGAACTCTATGACTATATAAAAGAGAGAGTTGAACCAAGCAATATAACTGCCAGGGATGCTAAACCTGAATATCGTGATTTCAGAGCAGGTGATGTTCGTCATTCCCTGGCTGATATCTCAAAAGCAGCTAAACTGTTAGGGTATGCACCATTGTTCTCGGTAAAAGAAGGTTTGGATAAAGCGACAGAATGGTATCTGGATAATGCATAGAGTTAGTTGTTTAGTTGATGATTATAGGGATAAAACACTTACCACCGTATAATCTCTTTTTGTACTGAAAGAGTCAGATAAACCTGGTGTTCCTCATAACTGTCGTTAATGAGTCCCGAATTCTGCCTTCTATAGAAATAAGAAACGGCAGAACTCCAATATTCCAGAAAAGTATAAGAAAGACTGCTGCCTGCACGATAAGAATCTCTGTTAAAGACGGATTCTTCACGAAGTTCTTCTCGGTCAAGAGACTGGATATCGACTTCACCCTCAACACTGTTAACGATTCCGTGGAGTAAGTTTTCCTGATGTTCGTCACGATAAGAGACAAAAAGATTGAAGTTGAGATCTCTCCAGAGTTGATGGGTAAAATCCAGCCGGTACTCCCAGAATGATGTCAGTCCCTGATCCCTCCCCAACTGACTATTATTGGATGAAAAATTCTCCTGGTCGTAGCCTTTTGCTATACTCCCAGAGAAGAAAGTATGTTGGGCTATCTGGTAATCGAAGTTGAAGAAAGCGTTGTAGTCCCAGCGGTCGTCAAATGATTCTGTCTTTTCGTAGGATGGTCCGCCCCCAAGTGCAAAGGAGAGATAAGGAGAATATTGGTATTCCGCTCCAAAGGTCAGGTTGTGGAGGTTTGTGTTATGTCTCAGCAGTGCATCATAGTTGCTTGCAGAATAAGAGTAGGTGACGTGAAGGGTTTTGGTGGCTGAAGCACTCCAGAAAAGAGAGGCACTGGCACGATATTCTGAGAGGTCGTTGGAAAGCTTGTTCGTCTCAACATCGTCAGTAATACCATCTGACAGTAATTCCAGCCCTGTTACGATACCGTCTACAATTCGTTGATCAGGTGGATCGAAAATTCCACGGGTATAACTGGCACTGGCAGCCATATCCCAGGATGCGTTTATGTGGTGCTCAAGAAAAACATCTGCAATATGTTTGTCGTAATCCTCGTACCCATAAAACCCGGTGTCGTTATTTCGTAGAATCTCATATGTGTATCCAGCACCAAATTCGCTTGCAAGGTTGTATTTGTATCTGCTTTTTATATTAAAATAATTGGTCCAATAACGTTTGTGACTGCTGTTGTAGTTGGATATGTTGTCAGAGGTTATCAGGTTTGGGTCATCGGAGGCAATAAACTGGTCACTGAGGTCAATACGAAACCGACTGGTAAATTCTCGAAAGCATCCAAGATATGCATCGTGGTTGAGATAATCTCTATTGCCCTTAAAATCGTAGATGTAGGTAGGGTTATAGCTTATCAAAAGCTGATCGAGAGGACTGCTGCTCTCAAGGAGAAAAACAGGACCAATTCTGAACTCGTTTCTTATTTGATCCTCTTCCCGTGTAAGAGCTCTGTCGTAATGTGTTTCGACGTAACGGTATCCGGTTGTGATTCCGCTGCTGAAACTGTTGAGTCTTGCCTCCACCAGGGATATATTAAAGAGTACTGCCAGTGGAACTAAAATGAGAATGTCTTTTTTGTTTAACATGTGGCGCGTTGCCAACCCAGGCAGGAATAGCTGATAACTGTTTAAGGTGTCAACGTCTGGTCATTTAATAGGGGGTATACTGCCGATGATTGGAATATCCACAGCACCCTGTATATCTTTTTTGTGACGAATATTTCCACGATAATAGTCCCAGGCAAGAATGGGTATAATGCCGACGGCTGCACCTATGAGCAGACCCATGAAAATAATAAGTAACTTTGTGTTTTTTGATGGATGAAGTGGTTCCTGCGGCGGATTGAGAATCTTAATATTATTAATAACAGACTTTTCTTTACGGCTGAGATCAAGGAAAATGTCGTCTATTCGTTTGTACCTGTCTTTTGCATTTTTCACTTTACTTTGCAGGGCGTCAAGTTGCGATTGGAGCTCCATGTCTGTGACTGAACTTAATGCAGGTGGAATTTCATAAGCCTGTTTGAAGGAACGCAGTGCTTTCTCCGCTTCTTGAAATTTCTGAAAGTACTCATTACGTTGTGATTTTGTGAAGTCAAGTTCGTGGCGAATAAGCCGTTTATTGTTCTCCATATTCATGGCCACCCATACATCAATGTAACTTTGTACCAGCACTGTGGCCATGTCCTGGGCAAAGGTTGTGCCTGTTATCCTGATAGTGCCTTTTCCGTTGTCTCCTTTTATTCTAATACGGTTGCTGAGCTTGATAAGGCTTTCTGGTGTAATCATTCCCTGTTCTGGAGAGGGCGAAATTATCTTTGTTTTTAGCTGCCCTGTTATACTTAAGGGGGTTTCAAGGTCAATTTGCAGGCGCTTTGGTATAATTTTAAGAACTTCTGTCCTGAAGGTCGAGCTGTGCATACGTTCTATCGCGGCCATCATGTATGCTCTATCACCTTTCTGAGAAGCAATTTTCTCGGTAACCTTGGAGATCATTTGTGCCCTGGGGGTTTCCAGTTGGGTAATTGTGGTACTGCTGTACTCTGGGTTTACCATCAAGCTTACAGGGAGGGCCAAAGTAAAACCAACAAGCATGCAGATGAGAACAAACCATTTTTTCTCAGCTATTGGAACCAGGTATTTCGCAGTAAAAAACTGCGGGTCAATCTGACCTTGTGTTGCTTGTTGATTTATTTGTGGCATATGTTTTTACTTATTACGGATTGTTTGTCTTTAAAAAGGGTTAGGTTTTGGTTCCGGGGTGAATTCGTTGATGACAATACCATCAATCCTGCCGTTCCCAGCTTCGATAATACTCTTTGTTTCCTGAAGGTGTTCTTTCGTCGTACCTGCATGTTTGGTTACAATAAGGAAGTAGTCTGCCACCTCTGTTAATGAGACAATATCAACATTATTGCGGTTCGGTGTTAAAATGGGTGACGTGTCAAGGATGATAATGTCATATCTTTTTTTAACGTCTTGGGTAATTTGTTGAATATGACCAAAACGAAGATGTTTGGAAAAATTATTAACGGGAGTGCCGGCAGTGATTATGTGTAGTCTTGGTATCCCGGTTTCTTTTACTACATCCTGCCATGGCAGGTTGTTTTGGATAATATCAGTAAAGCCGAAGGGTTGCGGTATAGAGAAAAAATCATGGAGCCCGGCACGACGCATATTGCAATCAATAAGTAAAACATTCAGTTGGCATGAGCTTGCTGTGCTGTAAGCAAGGGCTGATGCGAGAAAGCTGGTACCTGTATTGTCGAATGGGCTGGCGATAAGCAAGGTCTTACCATTCCTGTCGCGAAGGTTTGCCAATACCTGCTGGCGTACCTGGGTCAGTTCAGCATAATGATATGCTTTGTCAAGGATTGGACATAGCTGGTTTTTATTTCGCGTATCTAAGGGGAGAGGACTATCAGCTACGGATTCGTGTGTTTGTGTAGCAGTTTTTATGGTAGTAATGTCAGCATCCTCAAGTACTTGCTGTGGAGGGGGCTTTATTTCCGGATGGACAGATATGTCTTGTAGGTCTATATCATCGAGAGGATTCAGGCTAAAGAGTTGGTCGCTACTTTTTGTGTCAGTTTTTGAGGGCGACACACATATACTGTCAAGATTTAACCCTTCAAATGGATCGATATTGTCTGCGGAATGGATGGAGGAGCAGATATCAGTGTTGTTTTTACCGTCGTTTGACATGAGTGCATAAAATGTGATAGGGATTTTGATTGTTTAATAGGCGATTGTATCATAAAGAAAAGATTCAGGCTATTACCTAATAATTTACAATATGGTTTTTCCAGGCTATTGGACTGTCCAGCCATAAGTCACGTAAGCAAAAAACAATTTGTACGTAGTCAGATCAAATAAATTTCTTTCCATATATAATATTAAAAATCTTAAGAATCTCTTGGCAAAGATCTGCGTATTCGTGAGCACAAACGCTGTCTGGTGCAGATTCAAAGATCGGTTTTCTTGCAACGTGTGCCATATCGATTTCGGCACAGTTATGAATATGGGTCTGGAATATACTGATACCTTTTGCTGAAAAATATTCTTTTATCTGGCTTAAGTTTTGAGCAGAATTTCCCCACTCAGGGGCATATTTAGTGATAAGCACCGCCAGAAGTTTTAAGCGATCGTTATGTTTTCTGATACTGCCAATGAGGTTGAGATATGCTGCCAGTCCATCAAGGGAAAATTGATCCGATGGTGGAATCGGGATGATTACAAAGTCTGAGGCCATCAGGGCATTGTTCATCATCACTCCCAGATTGGGTGGTGTATCAAAGAAGACAAAATCATAAGCATTTAATGCTTTATCCTGCTTAACTAAACGACTGATACCCATAACGGCATCAGCTTCCTGGGCAACTTTTCGTTCCCAGAGCATACAGCTACTGGTGTTTGGGATGATACTTATTTGAGGGTGATAGGTATCACAAACAACAGCGGAAAGTGGGTTTTCCCCAGGTACTCCTTCGAGTGCAGTAACAAGTGAGCGGCCGTTTGTGTCGTTAAAGTCTTTTAAGAGAATCGAAGAACAGTTGGCCTGTGGATCAGTATCTATGACGAGAATTTTCTTGCCCAGGGTTGCCAGGTAACTCGCAATATTTATGACAGAAGATGTCTTGCCAACACCGCCTTTGCGGTTTCCTAAAGTTATGAAGATAGGTCTTTCCTGGCTGGCCATATGTTCTACATGCGTTGGGTGTGGTGCGATCTTGTAACTGATGAATTTTCCATTGTTTTTAGTGGAACTTTGATCTTGTGTTCACACAATATAGTAACATGTTTAAAATGGCAAGTTAGAAATTAAATTTCCCTTGAAATACCAGGACCCTTCATTATACTTTTTCCACCCGGTTTGGTTATAATCTCAATTTGTAATGGAATGCGTTCTTTTAACGCAGCAACATGGGAAATGACCCCTATGATTTTGTTGTCTTCCTCTAAACCGGAGAGGGTGTCCAGTGCTGATTCAAGGGCTTCTTCATCCAGAGTACCAAATCCTTCATCAAGAAAAAGTGAATCAACCCGAATCTTGTGACTGGCCATACGTGAGAGCCCAAGGGCCAAAGCCAGGCTGATAAGAAAGGATTCACCACCTGAAAGGTTTTTGGTAGAGCGGATTTCTCCAGCCTGGTATGTGTCAATCACATTGAGCTCCAGTGGCTGCTCAGTGTCACGAATAAGGATATAGCGATTGTTCATTTTTGTCAGATGCACATTGGCCTGATGTACCATAAGCTCAAATGTTAAACCTTGAGCAAAATTTCGAAATTTCTTTCCATCTGCTGACCCTATAAGCATGTGCAGTCTGCTCCACCTGCTGAGAATGTTTTTCTGTTTGGCTATTTTTGCAAGCTTTTGCTGAACCTTTCGTTTTTCGGTACGATTTTGTTTCAGTTGTTTTTTCGTATTTATAGCAAGTTCCTGCTGTTTTTCCAGTTCCCTTTCAAGGTTTTGCATGTCCTTGTGTAGTGTCTGCTGATCTTTTGAACTCAGTTTTTTGTTGAGCTCCAGATCCACCAGTCGTTTCTTTTTGTCCTGGAGCAGACTATTGAGTTCCGTTTTTTGCTTCTGTAGACGATTAGAGAGGGTTTGGAGTGCCTCTATTTCCTGATGAGTCATTTTGGCTGCATGAAATTCATCAATACTGGCAAAGGGGGATTTGTGAAGTCCCTGGTTGAAATGCCTGGTTTTGGTATCTAGCTCGAGTTCCTGCCTCTTCTGCTCATCAAGCAGTTGTGATTGTCTGGCCCTGGTCGCAGTTATTTCCTTTTCTATATGAAGACATTCCTGTTGCAACTTTTCAAAACCGTTCTGTGCATTCTTTACCGATTGTTCAAGGGCCTTACTTTCTTCAGAGGTGTCTTTGTCACCAAAAAGGTTTTGTCGTTTTGCCTGAAGAACTGTGTACTGTTTGTTTTGCAGGGTGAGAATTTCTTTTTTCTTTTGAATACTTGCCCCTAACAAGAGTTGCTGTTTTTCAGCGTGTTTCCGGTCGGATTGCAAACGAATAAGCTCTTGGGAGAGGTGTTTTTCCTCTTCTTTGTTCTTTTTCCACTCACTGGCTCGTTTATGCAGCATTTCCTGAATTTCTATAAGCTGATCCAGCTGTTCTTCCTTGGATATTTCAACCAGTTTTTTAGCACGGTATGGATGCTCTGTTGAGCCACAGAGGGGGCAGGGTTGCGAGCTGATGAGCACTTTTCGTTCATCCTCAAGACTTTGGATACGTATCAAAAGTTGCAGCTTGCTTTGCAGGTATTCCAGTTCTTTTTGTACGTCTGCCACCTTGGTGTTACTGGACGTGAGCTTGTTCGTAATCCGACTGATGTTGTTGTTTTTAAGAGTGCTGTTGGTCAGCTTGTCGTTTGTATCCCGAAAACTTTTCCGGTGGAGTTCCTGTAAACCCAAGAGCTCCTCAATTTTCCCTTCAACTAACGAATATTCAGCGATTAATTTTTCATCTCCTGATCGTTCACTGAAGAATTTTTCCAGAGAATATTTTGACTTCTCTGCATGTTGGATCATTTTTACAAGCTTTCGTACATTCGCCTCTTCAGTTGCAATTTTCTTCTCATCACCGGCAAGATCCTTCTTTTGCCCTTGCAGGACATTTGCTTCAGCGTGTATTGAGTGATCCAGGCCTTGAATGATTTTTATATGTTCAAGCCCTGCTTTTCTCAGTTCTTCTGCTCTTTGCAGGCATAGCTTAGCCTTATCTTTTTGTCGACTGATGCTTTCCCGGGAAGGAGAAAGTCTTTTGAGCGCTTTGTCTAGTGTTTGTAGTGTCTTATGGTTTGTCTGCAGACTGTTCTGAGTGTTTAGCAATTCCCGAAAAAATGGCTCTAACTCCTTTGCCTTAAGGGCTGGAGTAAGTTTTTCCAGGGCGTGTTGTTTTTCCCCGGCTTCTTTTTCAAGGGTAGTCATTTGCATGCTGTGCGTCTGTATCTCAGCCTGTAAAGTAGTTATATTGTTGAGCCATAGCTGTTGAGCACGAAGGTTGGCAATGACAGTTTTAAGCCTTTTGTTTTCTGTATCAGCTTTTTGCAGTATATGGCCTAACTCTGTTTCTTTCTCCTCTGGCAGAATGCTAATCTGACAAAGTTCCTCTTCCATCTGGGTACAGACTTTCTTTTCCACGTTGTGTATTTCGTGTACCTGTATGGAAATCTGAGAATAAATTTTACTGCCTGTAATCTGCTCAAGGAGTGGAGCACGTTCATCTGGCATGGCCATCAAAAAGGCAGCAAACCCTCCCTGGGCCAGAAGAGTTGAACGGGTGAATCTGTCAAAATCCATACCTGTTACATCTTCAACTTTGTTAAGTACCTTGCGAATTCTGTTTTCCAGAATTTTGCCGGTGCATGAATCTGCAATTTCGTGTTTTGGCTGTTGTAATTCAGCCCCGGCCTTTTTGCGTGAACGATGCTGAGACCAGTGACAACGAAAACTGCCCTGCATGGTGGTGAATTCCACCTCAGCAAAACAGACTCCAGTGTGTCTGCTCATAAGCTCATTGGTTGACTTTGTGATTTTTGCAAGACGTGGGGTTCTTCCGTATAATGCGAGGCATACAGCATCAAGAAGAGTGGATTTACCAGCTCCTGTGGGACCAGTGATGGCAAAAAGAGCGTTTTCCTGGTAGGCAGGATCAGTAAAATCAATACACCATGTGCCTGAGAGAGAATTGAGGTTTTGAAAACGAATCCTGGTTATCTTCATGGCCGCACAACATGTTTTGTTTCATTATCCGACAGCATCTCAAGTACCCTGGCAAAATTAGTGAGAAGTTCCTGCTGCTGATCATCTGGGATTTGATGGGTATTCATGCATTGCAGAAAAACTTGCTCAGGGCTGAGTTCATCAAGGCTTTTTATCTCAGTGTCTTGCTGGAGAACGTGGTCATAAATGCGTTTGTTGCGAATGCGCAGTACCTCCAGTTGGCTTCCTTCAACTGCTGAATATATCTGTTCCTGTAAATCGTCAACAAGACGTTCACCGCTGTAATCTATCTCAAGAAGAATAGACTCGTCCTGTTGTTTAAGTGAATGGAGAGCAGAAAGAATTGCGTTAAGGGAGCCATGAAGACTTTTGATCTGTTGAAAATGGGGCACAGGAATTTCTGTAATTGTCGGGTTCGTCTTTAGATCGACAAGAATAACATATTTTTGTTCGCCGGCATCCTGAAAACTCATGGCAAGGGGGGCACCTGAATATCTTCTATTGTCCTGCCCGGCAACTTTTTGTGCCGTGTGGAGGTGGCCAAGGGCCAGGTAATCAATTATTTCCGGGAAACAGTCCAGCCCAACCTGGACCAGGTTGCCAACATAAAGATCACGAACGCCATCCTTTCCTGTGGTTTTTCCTCCCCTGCAAAAGAGATGGCCGGTGGCGATAATTGGGACGTTCGTTGCTAGTCTTTCTTGTTTCTCTATGGCTAAGCGGCAAATTTGAGCATAATGATCACAGATTCCTGTAAGGAGTTTCAGCTGCTTATCATCAATACTTTCATCTGCAGTAGTGGTTCTGATATCACGGTCTCTCAGGTAGGGGACTGCAAGTACCATGAGTTCAGGCTTTCCAGCCCTGTCATGGAGGATGATAATTTCATCATCAATATTGTCGGGCACTCGACCTGTTACATGAATATCCAGGGAACTGAGGAGCTCCTGTGGTGCGTTGAGCAGTGTAGGGGAATCGTGATTGCCACCGGTTATGATAATATGCCTGCAGCAGGATTTGGAGACAGCCGAGAGGAAGTGGTAGTAAAGGCTGAGGATGCTGTTTGAAGGGGTCTGGCTGTCAAAGATATCTCCGGCAACCAGCAGAGCATCAATATGTTGCTTGTTGATGGTTGCTATCAGCCAGTGAAGGAATGCACTGAATTCTTTGTGGCGCTGCCTGCCATACAGTTTGTGGCCCAGATGCCAGTCGGAAGTGTGAAGGATTTTCATCGGTGGATAACAGGAAAACAGGTAGCTCTTTCATTTGAGTGTGACGGTTACGGGCTGATTTATCAGGGTGCCAGTTCCGATACAGTAGTTTTCTCGTACTTGTTTACAGTTTCTGTAATGACCTCTTCAATGGGAAAGTAAACATCGAGCTTCAGTCGTTTGATTATCATACACGTTTTAAGCGATGAATGGTTGTTTAATGAGCAAATCGACAGTAATCAGATGGTATAATAATTATTCTGCCCGGAAAAATCAAAGGAGAGAATAGTTCACGCACAAAAAAAGGAAGAAGCATGCCAGAGGCACACTTCTTCCTGAAGAGGGATTTCCTTTTACAGAAAGGAATCTGGGACAATTCTTTAATCTTCTATGTCGCAGTCAGTTCCTTCACACGAAACTTCTGCAACCAGATAAAAGGCATTATAGTTACGTTTTACAAGCTCTTTATATGCCATTTCAGCTCGTGCGCCGGTTGTACAATGAACGAATATCTTTTTGCCATCACGGCCTGGCTTGGCACCCTTGATTTTTGTGGAGAATTCATCCATATCTTTGCACAGCTCATCCAGTGGGATGTGCTGAGCACCTGCGATCAGACCTTCCTTGATCTCGTCTCTGGTACGAACATCGAGGATGATAGCATACTTTGGATCGTCAATGGCTTTATTAAACTCTTTTACCGAAATCTCACCTTCTTTGAGTTTGCGTTTCCAGTGAACATCAGTGACAACTTCACCTTGT
Organism: Desulfocapsa sp.; assembly: GCA_029935315.1. Lineage (GTDB taxonomy): Bacteria > Desulfobacterota > Desulfobulbia > Desulfobulbales > Desulfocapsaceae > Desulfocapsa. Next base: position 11,677 of record JAOZKN010000083.1, read on the forward strand.
GCAAGATTGCCACCAACACGTTTCCAGCCACGAAAACCACCCTCAACAAGGGAGATTTTTTTGTAACCATCGGCCTGCAACATCTTTAATGCTGCCATGGTCTCTTCTGTGTTATCTGAATAGAGAACAACAGGTGCTTTTATGGGGATTTCTTCGTAAGTGAAATCGAAATTATCAAATGGCATGGAGACAGATCGAGGAATACGACTGACTTTACTTTTTTCTGCATTGCGAAGATCAATAATTACATTGTTACCCCTGCAGACAAATCCGTAATTGGCAAATGTAGGAAAACCTGCTTTAACCCATGCGGGTTCACCAGCAAGCATAACACGAATATTTTTATAACCAGCTTTGACCGCCTGACCGGCGGACTTTGGGCTCATGCCTCATGTGGGTCCTCCACAGTAAAAGACCAGAAGCTTATCCTTATCTTTTGGCAGGTTCTGTAGCAGCTCCTGCATCTCGCACACTGGAATGGAAATGGCACCGGGAAGATGGGACGCAGAATATCGATTACCAGGGCGTGAATCAATCAGTTCAAAATCCTTGCCATCTTTTCGAAATGCTTCGACTTCCAATGGAGTGATAACAGTGACACCGGGAGGGAGTTTTGCAAGTTTTTGCTTAATAACGGTTGCATAAGGAGATCCGTCGCGCATCTCATAAGCTATGATGGAACCATGCCCGACAGATGCATGTTCAAGACCTTTCGTATTCTCATCAAAGCTGACCATAACTGTTTTTGCATCTTTTCCTTTACCAACAGTTATGGATATTTGTTTTGCTTTGTTTGACAAGCCAACAACTTTCCCTTTGTAGACGGGACCCTTTGGCTTTTGAGACTTTGCTTCAACTGCTGGTTTTGCAGCTGTTGCCGTTGTGCCTGCACCTTGATTACATCCTGTCACCAGAAATGATGCCATGATTAAAAAAGGTATAAACTTAAGAATACTTTTCTTCATATTTCCTCCTACGTTAAAGAAATGCGTTTATGCAAAGTGAAAAGACTTTGCAGGGGTAA
>JAOZKN010000252.1 GCA_029935315.1 Desulfocapsa sp.
ATGGCAAAAGAAAAATTTGAAAGGACAAAGCCGCATGTCAACGTAGGTACTGTTGGTCATATTGATCATGGTAAAACTACTCTGACCGCAGCAATCACCGCTGTACAGGCAACTAAAGGATTTGCTGAGTTTACTGATTTCAGTAATATCGATAAGGCACCTGAAGAGAAAGAACGCGGAATCACCATCGCCACAGCGCATGTTGAGTATGAGACAGAAAATCGTCATTATGCCCATGTTGATTGTCCAGGCCATGCTGATTATATCAAGAACATGATCACCGGTGCAGCCCAGATGGACGGTGCTATCCTTGTTGTTGGTGCTGATGATGGCGCTATGCCCCAGACTCGTGAGCATATCCTCCTTGCACGTCAGGTTGGTGTTCCTGCAATCGTTGTATTCCTCAATAAATGCGACATGGTAGATGATGAAGAGCTTATCGAACTTGTTGAGATGGAACTTCGTGAGCTCCTCGATAAGTATGAATTCCCAGGTGACGATATTCCAATCATCCATGGTTCTGCTTTGAAAGCCCTTGAAAACCCTGAAGATCCAGAAGCGGCTAAATGTATCAATGAGCTGATGGACGCTATCGATTCTTATATACCAGAACCAAAGCGTGACGTTGATCAACCTTTCCTCATGCCAATTGAGGATGTTTTCTCAATTTCCGGCCGCGGAACAGTTGCAACCGGTCGTGTAGAACGTGGTGTTGTCCACGTTGGTGATGAGATTGAAATCGTTGGCATCAAAGAGACCGTAAAGACCACTTGTACTGGTGTTGAGATGTTCCGTAAACTCCTTGACGAAGGTCAGGCAGGTGACAACATCGGCGCACTTCTTCGTGGAACCAAGCGAGAAGATATCGAACGTGGTCAGGTTTTGGCTGCCCCGGGAAGTATCAAGCCACATACTAAATTTAAAGCTGAGTGCTATATCCTTGGTAAAGATGAGGGCGGTCGTCACACCCCATTCTTTAACGGATATCGTCCCCAGTTCTATTTCAGAACAACAGATGTTACCGGAGTAATAACTCTGCCAGAAGGTGTAGAGATGGTAATGCCAGGTGATAACCTGCATGTTGACGCTGAGCTTATTAC
>JAOZKN010000253.1 GCA_029935315.1 Desulfocapsa sp.
CGGCAAAATTGTGAGTAAACTGCTCCATATTGCGCCGTTCTGATGTGAAATCAAGTTCATGCAACAGCGTACGCCTGAATTCACGGGCAGTTGAAAGCGGCTGGTATGGACGGGCATCGGGGACATGTTCCTGAAGGGCACTTGCCAGTACCAGTAGCAAATCCAGGTCAATATTCACTTTCTCCTGGATATTATGGTGCTGCACCTTGACTACAACATCACTGCCGTCATCCAGTTTAGCCCGATGCACCTGACCTACCGATGCTGAAGAAAAGGCTGTTGAATCAAATGCCGCAAATAGATTCTCAGGCGATTGACCAAGTTCATCTGCAATCAGCTGCAGGACACTTTCAGGCGAATCTGCAGGTGTGCCGGACTGAAGCTTGCGCAGTTCTTCGGCAATTTCGAGCCCGACAATATCGGCCCTGGTGCTGAGAACCTGACCGAGTTTTATATACGTCGTTCCAAGATCTGTCAGAGCCAGGCGCAATCGCTCCGGCACGGGGACGTCCCGCATGGCTTTGATTTCCTGACTTTTCAGTATGTCACGAAATGACTGCAGCGGAATATTACCAAACCACTCATCCAGGTTATACTGTCTGAATGTTCCGATTACCTCCCGTAAACGTTTTGAATATTTAGGGTTTCGTATTACATCAAGTAGTTTCATTTTTTTCCACTGGGTATCACATATCAGCGACCACTTCTCCATCAAAATGATTTGTGAAATAATGGGGTTGAAAGAGAATAAGAATATCACCGGATCGTATGGCACAAACGATTAAGCTGTGTATCGGGTAATTTGTTTTTTTTGATTATCGCTTCAGCATTATCGAACGTATCTGCAAAAGAGATTTTGTCCAGATGATCTGAGGCATACCATTGTTGAAATTAGGATGGGTAATGTTCAGGATATCGTAGATTGTAGCCGCTACATCATTTACATGCAAAAACTGGGACCGTATCTTTGTGTCTGGTTTTTGTTTGCGCAAACAAAATACTACCCCATAATAAAAGGGGTAGTATAATTGTTATGCTTTTTCTTGAATTCACATCTTATTTTACGAGTTCTGGATCGCCGGGATACCATGT
>JAOZKN010000084.1:0-9405 GCA_029935315.1 Desulfocapsa sp.
CAACAAGTGCAGGTGCAGGAGATACAACGATTACATTTTCAACGCTCGTGGATGGGACATACGATAACTGTACAATAGTGGTAACGGACGCTGCGACGAATGGTAGCTCAGCCCTTGCTGTGACTGCTTTCACTGTGGATACAACAGTCCCAACCCTCTCGGAAACAACCCCGGTATCAACCCCCACAAATGAGACAACGCCTGGTTATACCTTTCACTCCAGTGAAGCAGGAACAATAACATATGGCGGGAGTTGCACAAGCACTACAACAAGTGCAGGTGCAGGAGATACAACGATTACATTTTCAACGCTCGTGGATGGGACATACAATGACTGTACAATAGTGGTAACGGACGCTGCCATGAACGGTAGTTCAGCCCTTGCTGTGACTGCCTTCACTGTGGATACAACAGCCCCAACACTCTCAGAGATAACCCCGGTGTCAACCCCCACAAATAATACTACACCTGATTATATTTTTAATTCTGATGAAGCTGGCACAATCACGATTGGCGGAGCATGTGCAAGTGCGGGAGCAACTCCAGCAAATGCAACTGCAGGGGATGTGACAATCACATTCGGAACGCTCACAGATGGGACATACAGTGACTGTACAGTGACCGTTACAGATGCAGCGATGAATGGTAGCTCAGCCCTTGCTGTAACAGCTTTTTCAGTTGATACAACAGCACCAGTAATCACCCTCTTGGGTTCAACACCAGTAACAGTAAAGGCATGGACTACATACACAGATGCAGGTGCAACAGCATCAGATACAGAAGGTGGTGATCTTACAGAGAGTATTACAACGGTCAATCCTGTAGACACAACAACTGTAGGTATATACACAGTTACATATAATGTAACAGACAGTCATGGAAATCCGGCAGCAGAAGTAACAAGAACGGTGCATGTTGAGAAAGGTTTTCCCTGGCCCATGTTTTTACCCGCCGTAGTGAATCCAGCACGTTAGTTATAACAGCTCTTAGAGCGTGTTTAGCACATAAATCCCCCTGCAAGGCAATAGAAATGTCTTGCAGGGGGATTGTCTTTGGGGTGGTTGCATGAGAAGGGTTGTGGTCATTCCTGGATTGCTGCCATCCATAAAAATATTAAGCGTATCAATGAATCATTCAGACCTTACCGGGGAAAATATTTTTTTATAAAGTAATTTTCCTCAAAGCTCAGCAAAATGCAGATTTCACCTTAACATCATCAACTGGTGGTTTAAGAATGGGGAAGGCGCAATACTTTTGCCATCGAACAAAACCAATGAAATCAGAAAAACAAAAATATGATTTTGATACTCCAATTGATCGCAGAAAGACAAACAGCGTCAAGTGGGGATCCCGTACAGTTAATCGTGAATCGCTGACATCACTGTCCGTTGCAGATATGGATTTTGCAGTGGATGAGCATATTGTTGCGGCACTGAAAAAACGAATCGAACATCCAATATTTGGCTATGAATTTATGCCAGATAGTCTGAGCGATCTCTTTTGTGAATGGCAGTTACGGCACCATGGTTTTAACGTGGATAAGGAAAGTATCCTCTATCTGCCCGGGGTGGTCAATGGTATTGCCATATCAATTCTTACCCTCAGTGAACCAGGAGATGGAGTGGTCATTCAGCCACCCGTATATCCTCCATTTTTTGGAGTGGTGGAAAACAATGATCGCACGCTGCTCCTGAATCCGCTTCTGTACAATGCTGAGTTGGCGAGCTGGAGTATGGATCTCACTGGTCTTGAAGAGTTGTTTCTGCAGAACAGGCCCAGGCTTATGCTTCTGTGCAACCCCCATAATCCTGTGGGCCGGGTGTGGCGGGGGGATGAGCTGAAGGAACTCTGCGACTTGTGTCAGCGTTATGATGTCGTACTTATTTCAGACGATATTCATTCCGACTTTATCTTCAGTGGTCATTCCTACACGCCCCTTGCCAATGTTGTCAGTCCTGAAGGACAGGGATTCGTGCAACTGTTGTCACCGGCTAAGACCTTTAATATTCCAGGACTTGGGCTCGCGTATGCGCTTATCCCTGATGCTGAACAGAGAAAAGCTGTGCAGGATAAAGTTGGGGCAATGGGTCTGGCTGCGCCGAATATCCTGGCCAGCACTGCAGTTCAGGCAGCGTATAAACATGGTGGGCATTGGTTTGATAGCGTGAAGCACTATATCGAAAAAAATCACCAGGAATTCAGAGAGCAGATAAGCACCGGACTGCCATGGGCCAGAGTGAGCCCGTTTGAGGGGAGCTTTGTTGCCTGGGTTGATCTGCGGGAGTCCGGTTTAGGCCATGCAGAACTGGCTCATATTATCAGGCACGAGGCAAAGCTAATGCTGTTTGACGGCTTATCTTTTGGAGATAATGGCGAGTTCTTTTTCAGGTTTAACCTGGCCAGTCCGCGGTCGGTTCTGCAGCAGGGCGTTGAAGATTTTATCAGGGCTTTAACGGTTGGCAAAGAACGGGGGAGATTCAAAATAAGCCTTGATAATGTCATTGAGAGAAAATGTTGCGGGTAGATTGCCAGCTGGAGTCGTGTTTGCTCTCCTTGTACTTATCCAGTGGAAAATGAGTGCTTATCGTCATTGCATTTAGCATCTACTTGAATAGAAGTGAAAAATGGTGTAGTAGATAACGGTGAAAATAAAAGGGAGGGAGCTTCCCTCTGGAATAGATGTACTTGTAATTTCTTAACATTTTTTATTAGGAGAAGATATGAAAACGACAGTTGTGAGCTTTGTTTGTGCAGGAGTGCTGATTGCAGGGAGTGCATTGGCTGGAAGTCATGGGGCGCACTGGGGATATACCGGAACTGAATCTGCAAAATATTGGGGAGATCTGTCCCCTGAATATTCCATGTGTAAAGAAGGACGGAATCAGTCTCCCGTGAATATCGAGAAAACCATAGAGGCAAGCTTGCCTCCCCTCGTTCTTCAATATGAGCAGACAGCTGTTGATATGGTAGATAACGGCCATACTGTACAGGTAAACTATGCTGCCGGTTCCACTCTCACTGTCAGGGGGCATACATTTAATCTTGTTCAGTTTCATTTTCACACCCCCAGTGAAAACGCAGTAGACGGCAAGCTTTTTCCCATGGAAGCACATCTTGTCCATGCAGACAACGAGGGAAATCTGGCTGTGCTCGGTGTGTTCTTTGACGAAGGCGCTTCCAATCCATTACTGGATAAGCTCTGGCCCAATATGCCGACAAAAGCCGGACAAAAAGTCACGCTTCCAGAGATGAATTTTAATGTTCAGGAAATGCTTCCCACCGACCTTTCGTATTATCACTTTAATGGCTCACTGACGACTCCGCCCTGTACGCAAGGGGTTTACTGGTTTGTTCTGAAGACTCCGGCATCAGTTTCCAAAGAGCAGTATACGAAGTTTCATGATATTATAGGATCTGATAACAATCGTCCTCTGCAGCCGCGTAATGCACGGCCTTTTTTGAGATAGTCAGGGGATCATCGACTGTTTAGTTGATATGTTTTGTAACGCCTTGCCGGGATTTTCTCTGCAGGGCGTTTTTTGTTTGCAGGGAAGCAGATCGAAGAATATTGCCTGTTCCCATAAATCCTTGTGCACAATCTAAAGCAGATAGCGCTCAGATGACTACGCCAGGGTTCCATGCTTAAATCTTCTTATCCAGAAGCCCTGACTGAGTCCCACACCAAAGAATATCAGTAAACCCGCAAGGTACTGATACAAGGTGAAGGATTCCCTGAAGGCCAGCCAGCCAAGTAACATGGTGAAAAGGGGGATCAGGTTTATAAAAATGGAGGCCTTACCCGCATCCATTCGTGACAGCGCAAAATTATAACAACCGTAGGCCACGATGGTAACGACCAGACCCAGATAGATGATGGCGGCAGTGGGCAGGAAAAGTATGGCATCAGGCAGAGGAATTTGGGGCAGGAGGAGTAACGGGCCGAAAAAGAGTGCGCCCACCCATGCCTGTGTTGCAGTCAGAAACAGAGGTGAATAGCGGCTGGTCAGTTGTTTGATGGCGATGGTGTAAACGGTGGCACAGACCATGGCCAGGAATTCATAAAAATTTCCAAGCAGTGGTGCAGGAGCCTGCTCGGAGATTGTGCCCCCAAGGCTAAGCCCGATACCACCAGCCATGGCAAGTAACAGGCCGATCAGGTTTTTGCGGGAAAAATGTTCAGCAAGGAGAAGGGCAGAACTCACCGCAACCAGCAGGGGAAGCATGGTGGTAATCACCGAGGCCTGAGAGGCTGATGTGTTTTTCAGCGCCAGGGCTTCGAATATAAAATATAAACAGGGTTCACTGAGTGCCATAAGGGCCAGTAGTTTCCAGTCCTGGCGGCGAATACGAATATTCCGAAAGCGGGGCAGAAGTAAAAGAAATGCCAGCGATGCAACGAGCATCCTGCCAAATATTACAACCATGGGATGGTAGTCGACAAAGGCAATTTTAAGGGCAATAAATGAACTTGCCCACAGAAACATTGCCAGGACAAGGCAGAGGATCGGAATTAATTGAGAGGCGCTGTCTTTCATGGAGCAGATTCTGAATTTTTTATCAGTGAGACAAATTCATTCAAGTCTGAATCCAGTATGTTTTGCAGCTCGGCAAAATTATCTTTTTCGGTTTCCACAAACAAAAAAGCAAAAACAGGATATTTGTGGTAATCAATTTTCCTCAGTTCTATAGGCTTTTTAAAGCCTGCCAGGAGTTTGTCGTAGTCAAAAGCTTTGATTTCATGGCTCTCTTTACCCGTTGAATTGTCCAGTACAACGAGGCTGTAAAGTTTTTCTTCTTTTCCTTGCAGAACTTTTGACCAATCCGGTTTTTTCTGGGAATAGTAATAGAGATAGGGGTTGAATCCATAGGCATGAAAAGTCATATCTGCTGTACTGCACCATCCCCCGAAGCGCATGGGATTGACTTCGATGGGCAGGAGGGTCCCATCTTTTTCGCGTCTGAGTTCAATATGAACCGGGAAGTTTTTCACCCCGGACAAGATGCCGATCTTTTCTGCAAATGCTGTGAATTCTTCGAGGTTACTTTCAATAATTTCTTTTGATGATGTATAGACCCTGTCGCTGACGTCCGTATCAGAAGAAAAGCTATGCCTGAAAATACCCAGAATCACAGGCTCGCCAGCCGCATTGTAATATGCATCAATGGCAAACTCTTCTCCATCAATTGATTGCTCGATGATAAAGGAACTGGTATTCAAAACTTTTGCCGGATAGAGATTTTGAATCTGCTCAATTTCCGCAAGGATTGAATCGACGGTGTGTGTCCATTCCCCGGGGGTTGCTACCTTATAGACTCCCATGCTGAAAAAACCGACGCATGGCTTGATGATAAAGGGGAAGGGCATATCATTTAACTGCAGTGTGCGCAAATCTTCGACCGCCACTCCCTGAAAATAGAAATCCGGAAACATTGACCTGGTCATTTCCCGAAATTTAAGTTTATCTTTAAATAATTCTATTTTTCCCGGAAGCCCGGTGAAGGCAAAGTGCTCTGCTATCCAGCCGATTGCGTTCTCGGACGTCGTATAGACTCTCAGTTCATCTGATGACCGGGCGATTGCAATGGCCTCTTCTTCACTGATCAGCCGTGTTCCAGGGTAAAGCCCTGATTTTTTGGCAATCCCGGTGTCGACTACCGGGATGTTGTTGTCTCTGACAGTCGCTTTGAAAAAATCGGATATGTATGGTTTGTCTACAAAAAACATTCTGTTTGATAAGGAGTAAGGTTTTATATGCTCTCCGTTTTTCTGGAGAAAATTCCTGTATTGCCATTTCAGTTGAACATAACAGATTTACTGAAGAAGGTTTTGCATAAAAGAACAATACGTAAATAAAACGGCAAGACATCGTAGGGTTTTCAGGGCCGCTGGAGGAATCGATTTTTTAGAGTTGTCGTTTCCATGCTTGTTTTGTATGTTGTTCAATTATTTGCGACTTTTCCTGGGAAGCGATTACTTATCAACGGAATATAAAAATTTTTCACAACCAACTGGACTAATTTACTATGAAAAATCTGACCCTTCCTCTCTTGTTTTTGATCCTGGTTCTTGCCGCCTGTGCCAAAAAAGCTCCGGATCCTATCGTTGTACAGCTTCCCACCCATACCGTTGACTACCTCAGTGAAATTAAACCGATTCTGGATAAACGCTGTGCCGTATGTCATTCCTGTTACAACTCTCCCTGTCAGCTCAAAATGAGTTCCTATGAAGGCCTGGACCGGGGTGGGAGTAAGAAGACTGTCTACAATGCCACCCGCCTGAACACCATGGACCCAACCCGTCTGTTTATAGATGCCAAAACTACGGAGGAATGGCGGCAAAAGGATTTTCATTCCGTTACCGAGAGCAGTGTTGCTGACGGGCTGAATAATTCACTTATGCTCCAGATTTTGAATCATAAGATGAAAAATCCCGAGTCCGTTGGAGATTATCATTCCGAAGCGGAAGACCTGACCTGTTCCGAGACATCCATTGAGCTCGATGGCTATCTCTCCAAACATCCCAATCGTGGGATGCCATTTGGCTTCCCTCCACTGAAGCAACAGGAGTTTGAGCTTATCGCTGGCTGGCTGGCTCAAGGTGCTAACGGGCCATCAGATGTCGAACAGGATGAAATGACTTCCCCAAAAGCTGTGGATGCTGTTGAAATAGTAAAATGGGAGACCTTTTTAAACAATCAGGATCCCAAGTATGCCATGACAGCCCGTTACCTCTATGAGCATCTCTTTCTGGCGCACATTAAATTTGGTACCGATACCAACGAGTATTATGAACTCCTTCGCTCCACAACTGCTCCTGGCAGTCCCGTTGAGCTGATCAATACGGTGCGTCCCTATGATGATCCCGGTACGGAGACCTTCTACTACCGTTTTCGGAAGATTCATTCGACCATTGTCCATAAAACCCATATGGTCTTTAATTTCGATGATGCCAAGCTGAAGCGCTTTCAAGAGCTGTTTATTGAGCCCGACTGGCTGCAGGAACCGCATCTCATCGGTTATGATCCCATAGACAGCGCCAATCCTTTTGGCATTTTTGAACAGATTCCACCACGTTCCCGTTATCAGTTTCTCCTCGATAATTCCCATTATATTATTATGACTTTTATCAGGGGGCCGGTTTGTCGCGGCCAGATCGCTCTCAACGTTATTCAAGATCATTTTTGGCTTCTCTTTCAGGATCCGGATCATGATTTAAGTATTCAGTATCCTGGATTTCTCAAGCTGCAAAAGGATAATCTGATCATGCCCATTGATAAGGGCAGTAAGTTTCCTGTGTGGGATTTGATCGGCAATAAGTATGATAAGGCCCTGTGGAAGTATTATGATGCACGGCAGGATTACTATATGTCCCATAATTTTGACGGGCAGGGCTATGATGCCATCTGGAAAGGCAGTACTGCAGCAGACAGCCCAATTTTAACGGTGTACCGTCATTTTGACAGTGCGTCCGTACACAAAGGGATCCTTGGTGATCTGCCCCGAACCATGTGGGTAATGGATTACCCGCTTTTGGAGCGTATTTACTATGCCCTGGTAGCTGGTTTTGATGTGTATGGAACACTGGGGCATCAGTTAGCCGTTCGTTTGTATATGGATGGTTTGCGAGAGGAAGGAGAGAGTTATTTCCTCAGCTTCATGCCGGAGGAGCTGCGCAGACCCATGGTGGAATCCTGGTATAAGGGCGTAAAACCCAAAGATGTGACCTACCATGATGCAGGCATCCCTGCCAGGATCGACTACACAACGGATAATCCCAAACGGGAATTTATAGAAGAGATCGTTAATAACCGTATCCTGCCGGAAGTTGGTATCAAATTTGATAAGGTCAACTATCTCCCGGCAGGGCAGGAATTTCCACCGTTGCCTGATAAGTACGAAACCATGGCAGATTATCTGCAGGCTTTTCGATCCGTTTCAAAACCCGGGACTGAATTCTTTACCCTTGTTGACGATGTTAATGCAAATGTCGTCTATATCCGTATTCGTAAAAATGATGACACCGATGCCGTAGTTTCAATGGTAATCAATCGTTGGCATGATAACGTTACCTTTATGTTTAATGAGAAGGACTCTCTGGATCCGACAAAGGATAATGCGGATTTTCTTGTGGGATTTCACGGTTCCTACCCCAATTATTTCATAGATATTCACCAGGATGAGTTACCTGATTTCTTCGATCTGTTGACAAATCTAGGCATACTGACCGATGAAGAGGTGTCTGAACGCTTCCATAAATATGGCGTCAATCGGGCCAATAAGGATTTCTGGGAGCATTATGACTGGTTTCAGGAACGTTTTAATAAGGATCAGCCGGTACAGTCTGGCTTGTTTGACCTGAATCGCTATTATCATGAAGCTGCTAGCAAGTTTAACGGAAAAGATTTGTAAGTGTAAGGGCGTGACAGGTCTTACTGTCACGCCTTTGTTTGTTCCTGTTCCGGATGAGTATGGTTTTAGCCATGCTCCGGATGCCACGAACTGCTCCATCGGGTATTAAGATACCTGTCTCATGTTCTGCACCCTCTCGTTATAACTCTCCGTACCCGCCATTTCCTCTGCAGTCCTTGCAGCAGGTATAATATTTGAGCTTATGTGATCGTTGTGATAGCCTGATTGTGAATATAAAAAAAATCCTCCTCACAGGAGAAGCACATGTATATCTTTTTCATTTGTCTTGCTGCCCTTATTGGCGGCTACCTGATCTACTGGGTTGTTGCCGGTCGTATATTCGGGGCTGAGCCCGATCGTCCGAATCCTGTCACGACCATGGAGGATGGTGTTGACTTTGTTGCCATGCCCGTGTGGAGAGTTTTTCTTATACAAGCCATTGAATATTGCAGGTGGCGTCCACGATTATTTTTCCGGTATGTTCTCCATTCATCAGAACGGGGTGTCCTTATACCTTGCCCCTGACTCTGGAACAGGCCTGGAATGCAATATGTGGGCTGGTTTTTGCCAGTGGCCTTTGAAATGTTTATTTTCTGTTAATACTAATTGTATCTCATCTTTATATATTAAAGTATTGACTTGCAGTATGCTGTGGATAATAGTTATTTTTACTGAGGTGGCACTGTTGAGGTTGATGATATCCAGACTGCCGGTATAAAGTTATGTTACCCATCGTTTGGGTGTGGGTGTTTTAAAGGCATAAAATATTAAATAACCCTGAAAACTGGAAACTCTGTTATGAAAACAATAGTCACAATTATGCTCCTTTTGATCTTTCTGAGTTCTGGCACACTTGCTTTTGCTAAACCCAAAAACAAGGATTTGAAACTCAATCGTGGTCAGGTCCAGTCATCGGTGAATAAGGTCGATAAGTTGGTTGATCTTGATCTTGACGGTGACGATATGAGCGGTAAGGGAAAGAAAAATAAAAAGGGT
>JAOZKN010000084.1:9505-12575 GCA_029935315.1 Desulfocapsa sp.
AAAAAGGCACTCAGGAAAATGCTTAAGTAAATTCTCAGCCTCATCAGGAGAACAGGGATATGGAAACTACCACCGAAGTTGAAGCACAGCCGGTTGTCTCGGCACTTGAAGGGGCTTCTCATATTGTGGATCAGGTCAGTAATTACAGTACTCTTATTACTGACAGTCTGTATGTTATTATTGGCGGCATGGCCGCTGTTTTTTTACTCTACAAACTTACTTCAAAGTTTCTTTTTCCTTATGTGAAACACAGACGCCTGCTCAGAGTTGTTTTTGGCACGATATACGTTCTGATTCTGGTTGTTACCACATTAGTCGTGGTGAACAAGGTTGGTATTGATACCAGCGCCATTGGTAAAATTGCAATAATAGCCGTTTTGATTGGTGCCGTGGCTGTATTTTTCCTGGTTCCTTTTTTACCACGATTGCCGTTTATGACAGGACAGATGATTGAAGTAAATGGAGTCATGGGAACTGTGGATAATATTTCAACCATACACACGACTATTCGTACCTTTGATGGAGCCATGGTTTTTCTGCCCAATCCCCTGGTTTTGGCATCAAAAATTTTAAATTTCAGCGATATAGCTGAGCGTCGTATAGCATTGAATCTGACTATTAATCTGGATGCCGATATAGAAAAGGTACGAGGTCAGATTATTACAATAATGAATGCAGATGAACGGGTTCTGGAAGATCCGGCACCCCTTGCCCGTGTGATGACGGCCAGTGCTGCCGGCATGAGCATATCAGCTCTCTGCTGGACGAAAAATGAGGATTTCCTGAATGCACAGAGTGAACTCTGGATCCAGGTGGTGAAGGCGTTTAAGGCTGATGACAGCGTGAGTATGGTCTTGCCGCAGCAGGAAATTCATATTGTAAGTGAGCGGACGCCGTGATGAAAAATAAGAAATTTATATGTTTCTTTATTGTGTTTTCTTTACTTCTGCCTGTTTCCGTGGCCATGGCCAGACAGGAGGGCGCACAGGCTGTCATTTTTATGTATCACCGTTTTGGTGAATCACGCTACCCCAGTACTAATATAACTCTCAAACAATTTGAAGAACAGCTCGAGTTCTTTGACAAAAATAATTTCTCAGTGCTACCGCTTACTGAAATTGTAGAGGCCTTGAAAAAGAACAGCCCACTCCCGGAGAGGAGTATCGCCATCACCATTGATGACGCATATCTCTCGGTGTACAAAGAGGCTTATCCACGTCTCAAGGCCAAAGGCTATCCGTTTACAGTCTTTGTCGCCACCGGTGTGGTTGATGAGGGTATTCCCGCCTATATGAACTGGCAGCAGATGGCGGAGATGCAGCAACATGGTGCAACCTTCGCCAATCACAGCCAGTACCATGATTATCTGGTGAGAAAAAAAGAAGGAGAATCAGAGAAAGCATGGAAAGAGCGGATGGTAAATGATATTAACGGAGCCCAAAAACGATTAGTGGAAAAACTTGGATCCGCACCAGCGCTGTACGTCTACCCCTATGGTGAGTATAACCTCGAATTAATGAAGATTATTAAAGATCTTGGTTATACCGCTTTTGGCCAGCATTCAGGTGGCGTCAGTAGTTTAAACGACAGGGCAGCTCTTCCCCGCTTTCCCGTTGCCGAGGCCTATGCCGAGATGGCAGCATTTCGAACAAAGGCTTTTTCTCTAGCCATGCCTGTTCTTAAGCAGGAACCTGTGGAACCGGTAACCAGCAATAAAAGGCCACAGCTGACAATTACCCTTGCCGAAAACAGTGCCAACCTGGATCAGCTTGCATGTTATTTCAGTGCTGAGAAAATGAAAATACAGTGGCTGGAACCTGGCAAACGTTTCCAGATTCAGGCGGGAACCGATCTGCCGACCGGACGCTCCCGCTATAACTGTACTGCTCCTGATAAGAAGAGTGGCAGGTATTTCTGGTACAGTCAGCCCTGGCTGAGATTGATAACAACGAAATAGACAGGTATTATCACATTGTTCAATCATTCTTATCATAAACAAGGAGTTGCTATGGCAAATCATAAAATTAGCAAAAGCACAGTTCAACATTCTACAGTCATGACGGTGTCTTTCTTTACCATGTTTTGTTGTCTGCTTTGCTTACACTCTCCGGGCTCTGCCACAGCGAAAAGCAGCAGCTATGAAGTTATGGTTCATGCCGGTGAAATTGAAGACACCATTACATATTTTAAGAGCAAAAACTTCTGGGGAGAGAAGAACCATGACAAGGATCTTGATGTCCCGCGCATCATACTGGCTGTGGTCAGTAAACGCTGGGAGAAAGAGGCTCAGAAGGTACCTGTTGCTATCAAAAAAGAACTTTTCTACCGTGGCATTGCTCCCCTGGTTCTTCTTGCCAATGAATTGATTTTAGAAGAACGGCAGAAGCTTATACTCTTCAGCGAAAAAATAAACAAAGGCAAAGCGCTCAGTGCAGAGGAACAGGGTCGGCTCCAGACCCTTGCCCGGCAATATGGTGTGCAGGATATCGCCCCCCTGAAGAAACAACTCGCCGCCTTACTTGAAAGAGTGGACGCGATCCCGCCATCACTGGCCCTTGGCCAGGCGGCCTATGAAAGTGGCTACGGAACATCTCGTTTTGCGGTGCAAGGGAATGCCCTTTTTGGGCAGTGGACCTTCAGTGGTGACGGTATGAAGCCTCAGCAACATCGGGCAAGTAAAGGGAACTATGGTGTGGCAGCCTATGACTGGCCATTTGATTCGGTGAGAAGTTATATGCAGAATCTCAACACTCACAATGCCTACCAGAAACTGCGCGACAAACGTGCACTCTTGCGCAAAGAGGGGAAGGACGCGACCGGGCTTGTCCTTGCCGTGACACTGGATAAGTATTCGGAACGGGGTATGGAGTATGTCAAAACCCTGCAGTCCATTATCAGGGTTAATGGGCTTGCCGTTACCGATAAGGCATATCTGCGAGATGAGTCTACGACCCTGATTGTTGGTGTGGAGCATTCGGATAAAGTAGAAGAGACAGAGAAAAAAGTTGAAGCCTTGCGTGCCTCCGGTGAACTTGACAGGATCATAAAGGAAATGCATCTGGAAAACGCT
>JAOZKN010000017.1:0-9046 GCA_029935315.1 Desulfocapsa sp.
TTATGGTACTCAGTGAACCCTTTATGGACGCTGAAACTGTAAAATATTGTGATGTCTTGCTACCTCCTTCATTCTGGTGTGAAAAACGTGGGACTTATGGTTGTTCTGAGAGGCGTTACTCACTTCTCAAACAGTCGGTTGAGCCCATGGGAGAATGTAAATCTGATGTTGATATCCTGTTGGATTTTGCCAAACGCATGGGCGTTGACCCTAAGGTTATTCCTTTTAAAGATGTGGATGATATCTGGAATGAGTGGAAAACTGTAAGTGCTGCGACTCCTTATAACTTCAGCGGTATGACTCGCGAACGAATGGAAAAAGAATCCGGTATTCTCTGGCCATGTCCAACGGAAGATCATCCGGGAACAAAGATTCGTTACGTTCGTGGGGAAGATCCTAATATTCCACTGGACTATAAAAACAAATATCATTTCTACGGCAAAAAAGATGGTCGAGCCACTATTTGGTTCAGACCCTATAAAGGCGCAGCTGAAGAGCCGGATGCAGAGTATCCAATGGTACTTACCACGGGCCGTGTTCTTGACCATTGGCATACTGGAACAATGACCATGAAGGTACCGGAAATTAGACGTTCCTTTCCAAGTGCCTATGTGGAGGTTAATCTTGAAGATGCTAAGAAGGCTGGTATCAAAAATGGTGATGATGTGGTACTGGAAACCCGTCGTGATACCATGACGTTCCAGGCCAGGGTGAGTGATGTGTGTCTTCCGGGACTTATTTTTGTTCCCTGGTATGATTCTAATCTTATGATTAATAAACTAACTCTGAATGCCTTTGATAAAGGGTCTAAGCAGCCGGAATATAAAATTTGTGCTGTTCGTATTAAGAAGGCATAACGATGGCTATCTCAGGAATATTAGTCCACTGTCTGAAAGATGATCTTGCTGCTGTGGAGCAAGAGGTAAGCTCCATGAAGGAGCTTACTACCTATGGCATACATGAGGATGCCTATCTTGTTGCTGTGGTAGAATCTCCTTCCGATATCATCGAAAAAGTGATGAAAAGGATAAATAAAATTGAAGGAGTGCTTACTGTTTACACCACTTATCTGACCATTGAAGATGAGATTGGTGACGATGGTAAGTTAACAAGCAATTTGTCTGCTACCAGGCATATGAAAATGGAACCCAGACAGGATAATCGATAGTTTGTTAAGTCAGGCCAGCTGTTGATTGCTTTTATCGGCAATTAACAGCTGGTTTTTTTAGTACTTTATTATAGGTATATACTCACTATGTGGCAATCTGACAATTTTCTGAGGCCTCCTGGTGCCCGAGATGAAAAAGAGTTTCTGGCTCGTTGTCTGCAATGCGGACAGTGTGCACAGGTGTGTATCTTTGATTGCATTAAAATGCGACGGGGATTCAATGTTTTTATGGCTGGAACCCCTGAGATTAATCCAAAAGCTGCACCCTGCCATTTGTGTATGCGATGTTCGGAGATCTGTCCCTCCGATGCCCTGCATGATGTGGATATTTATGATGTTCGCATGGGATTTGCTGAGCTTGACCAAAAAAAGTGTTTAACGTGGACAGAAAAATTACTGTGCAGGACATGCTATGAACGTTGTCCGATCAAATGGAAGGCGATGATCCTTGAGGCCGGCGAATATCCCATTATCACCAGGGAATGTGCCGGTTGTGGGTTGTGTGAGTATGTTTGTCCTGTGGATGCCATTGTGGTGACTCCCACCAGATTTCAGAAGGACAGGGAAGTGGCATCGGGGGAGGATGTGTGATGAAAAAGCGTGACCTGAAGACATATCGGAGAGCTTTTCAAATTTTTGTGGCCCTGGCCTTTATTATCATTCCGCTGCTTAATCGTTCCAGATATTCCATGGTCTATGGTAACTTTTTGTCCTTCCATATGTTTGGAATTCCACTGGCCGATCCTCTGGCAGTTTTGCAATTAACCATTAAAAATTTTTATTTTACACTGGATAATTTTATAGGCACTCTCTTGCCGCTTTTGCTTGCCCTTTGCCTTGGTACCGTCTTTTGCTCATGGATATGTCCCTATGGTTTACTTTCGGAGTGGACGCAAAAACTGAAAAAAAAGATCCTGCCGAGGAGTTACAAAGGGTTGCCCCTGGTAATGCCTGGATTTAAAGTGAAAGTACTGGTGTTCTGTCTTGGGTTTATAGGTTTTTTTCTTCTGTCAACCACCCCCGTCTTGAATCAGCTTTCCACTGCTGCCTGGTATTCCCGGTTTTTTCAGTATTATTTTGGCCAGGATGTAATTTCTCTCTGCTTTCTCTTTTTGCTTGGTCTGCTGGTCATCGAA
Source organism: Desulfocapsa sp. (assembly GCA_029935315.1). GTDB lineage: Bacteria > Desulfobacterota > Desulfobulbia > Desulfobulbales > Desulfocapsaceae > Desulfocapsa. The sequence goes on from JAOZKN010000017.1 coordinate 2,305, forward strand.
TTTATTGCTGGAAAGAGACTCTGGTGTCGTTATGTCTGTCCGCAGTCTGTCCTGATCATCGTTACCAAACTCCTTAATCGAAAACGTTTGCGGGTTGTATTTAACGCAGAAAAATGTATTTGTAAGCCCGGTTATGAGCGGTGTGATATGGCCTGTACCCTCAGTTTGCACCCAAAGACATTACTCGATAGTCTTGAGACAGAATGCAGTAATTGCGGGGATTGTGTGCTTGCCTGTAAGAAAATGGGAAGTGCTCTTCATTTTACTTCATTTATCCGAAAATCCTGGTTTCCTGCTCCCCAAAAGGCATTTAAGGCTTTTGCTACTGTTCTTGTGTTGACAATGGTTGCTGCCGGAGGATATGTGGGATACCAGAAAATTGATTGGTTTGCTCCTGCGAAGCCAGATACAATCGGGAGTGTTGTGTTGACCCGCTATGCAAACGAGGTCTATGTGCTAAGCCTTGAAGTACCGGATCCAAACGGAATCATTAAAAAGATTGAAACCAATGGGAAACATATTGGTATGGAAACCATGCTGACCAGTGTGAAAAAATGGATTAACAGCCCCGAGATTATCGTTTCTGAAGGGTCAGTTCCTGAACTTCCTTTTACAACAAATATGAATGTGATTTTTCATGACGGACGAACAGAGGCAATGACCTTTGAGACCGATACCGTCATCGATAACAGTTCAGAAGTGTTTGATGATCCCTGGTTTTAAGGAAAAACTATGCTGAAAAAAAACGGTGCTGTGGTTTTGTTGCTTGTATGGATGCTCTTTTGCTGCATTGATGCCCTTGCAGGTGCAGATACTGTTTTTACAGATGCTGAAACAGGCCTTATGTGGCAGACAAGTGACAATGGTTCTGATATTAGCTGGCCAGCAGCCAAAGACTATTGTGAACAGCTGGAATATGCCGGATTTACTGACTGGCGTATGCCCACTCAGGGCGAACTTGCGACTCTGTATCGGGTGGATGGTGCCGAAGTCAGTGATTATTATATGTTACCGGCAATCACAGTTTCTGCATGTTGCCAGTGGGCAATTGATAAACAGCAGGCAAAAGTTGCAAGCTTTGACTATGAGTACGGAAACAAAGACTGGGGCTATCCCATGTCCACAGTAGATGCTAGAGTTCTGGCAGTACGTGATCTGTGATGGCGTCGTAAAAACTCTTCATCTTCTTCGTCACGCGCCCTGAATGAAGTGCCCTTGGGGTACAAATTTACTGTCATTACGACGTACCTAAGTACGTCTCATTCCATTAAATTCGCGTTCCTCGAATATGAAGTTTTTCGAAGTCTACGCTTATCTACTTAGCCATCCAAAATTTTGATTTTTACGAGTTTGTGATCTGTAGCTTTACTGAACTTTCATGGTGTCTTTCTCATCAATGAAATGATGAATCTGGTGTGATTTTTCCTTTTCTTTGATCATTGTTTCCGCTTCATCTCTGCTGATCTGTAAATTTTTTGCCAGATCTTCAACGTTGTAACAAGGCTGGCCGTCCGCTGCATATCCCTTTGCCTGTAAATTAGGGAAACATTCATGGGTTGCAGTCCCCGAGGCCTGTAACAGCAGTTCTCTGGTTTCATCGGGGCCATAGAGTATCAGCCACTCCACGGCTTCAGCCCAGAGTTTTGCATCCACTGTTGGGTGTCGCAATACCTGCATTGCTGATTTTTCGTCCCAATTATCTTTCAATTCCATGATGTCTCTCAATTGTAGTTTTCTGTGATACCGTCATATTTTGAGAAATTCTCTTTGGTCTCAAACGATCATGTACTATAATTCTCTTTGTTTGAAGATGCAATTATTGATGGCGTTGTATTTATACCCTTTTTTCGGGTGAAAATTCTTAACCTGCTTCGTTGTGCGCCCTTCAGGAAGTGCCCTTGGGGTATATTTTTTATTTAATTACGACGTACTTTAGTACGCCGGAATCAAACAAAAAACACACGCCTCGCATCTTAAGCTTTTTATTTAGCCATCTCTCAATTGACCTTTTTACGAACTTATCGATTATTCCATTATACGTTTAACTGTACAGGCAGGGAGAAAGTGAATGAACGAATTTGACAGTGCAATGTTTCTTGAAAATATAGAATGGTTTGACGAAACAGGGAAAGAGCTGGTTCATCGGCTTCCAGAATCCGGTTCCGGTGAAATTAAATGGGGTGCACAACTCACCGTCCGTGAAAGTCAGGCCGCGGTATTGTTTTACAAGGGCAAGGCCTGTGATGCCTTTGGTCCCGGGCGGCATACCCTGAAAACCGGAAACCTCCCCATTATTACCAAAATTCTTTCTATCCCATGGCGTGGAAATTCTCCCTTGCGGGCTGAAGTGTACATGGCCAATCTAAAATATTTTACAAATTTAAAATGGGGTACCCGAAATCCCGTTGCCTTTAAAGATAGTGAGCTTGGGCTGATTCGTCTGCGTGCCCATGGTATCTTTAATATCCAGATTGTACAGCCGGTGCTTTTTATTAATTCACTGGTTGGAACCATGGGGAAATTTACAACTGATGAAATCGCGAACTATCTGAAACGGGTGATTGTTTCCAGGTTCAATGATTACCTTGGTGAAACACTGGATAGCATACTCAACCTTGCCGGTAAGTTTGATGAGCTTTCAATTGAACTGCAGAAACGACTGGTTGGCGATTTTGCCCATTTTGGACTTCGCCTCAGCCATCTCTATATCACTTCCATTACTCCTCCGGAGGAGGTGCAAAAGGCCATAGATGATAAGAGTCGCCTGAGCGTGATTCAGGATATTGATAAATTCGTCAAGATGAAAGCTGCCATGGCCATGGAAAAGGCGGCTGAAGGACAGGGGGAAGCAGGCGCTGGGATTGGCCTCGGTATGGGAATGATGATGCCGGGTATGTTTGCTGCAAGCCAGCACGCTCCGCAAGGGGCAGAGGCTCCTGTAGGGAAACCGCGGATTACCTGTCCCGATTGCCAGGGTCAGATACCAGCTGATGCTCGTTTTTGTCCCTTATGCGGGCACCAGCAACTTGTACTCAGTCAGTGTGTGAATTGTGGCAAAAACCTGGTTCCAGGTGCAAAATTCTGTTCCAGGTGCGGTCATGCCAGTAGTGAGAAGCCACAGATCAAAATTTGTCCCAAATGTGACAGTGAGAATATCCCTGGAGCAATGTTCTGTAACCAGTGCGGAGAAAGATTGTAAGGATTTCAGGTTTTATGAACTGTTCAGGTAAGACAAGATGGATCTGACAATCCACCAGAACTGCCCCTCATGCGGTGCAGAAATAGAACTCAGTGAAGCGGACAGGGTAATTCGTTGCCCTTATTGTGACGTGCAGAATTTTATGGTCACACGGGGGCCCCTTCGTTTTGTGCTTCCGGACAAGGCGCCGGATCATATACGACGGGAGGATATGTTGTATGCGCCGTATCTTCGTTTTAAAGGAAATATTTATTACTGCAAGGGAAAGCATTTAAAATACAAGGTGGTGGATACCACGCAACAGGGTTTGCAGGGTTCTCTGTTACCGCATTCTTTAGGCTTGCGTCCTCAGGCCATGCCCGTTTCACTGGTAACCGATGAAGTAAATGGACATTTCCTGCGCCAGACCATTAAAGCCAAGGCACTTCTTGAGCGGGCTGCCCTGCTCACTGTTATCGATTCTGAAAACATAAAGGCACCTTTTTATCACCGGGCGTATGTGGGTGAGACCCTGAGCTGCATTTATCTGCCACTCTATATTGATCAGGAGGTACTCTACGATGCGGTGACCAACACGGCCCTTGGGCAAGGGGATGCAATTGAAAAACTGCAGGCCCATAGCATGCAATATAAGTCCTCCTGGGCACCCCATTTTCTCGCAACCCTCTGTCCCCACTGTGGGGATTCGTTGACCGGTGCCCGCGATAACCTGATTTTAAATTGCAGGAATTGTCACTCTTCGTGGGAAGAAAAGCAGGGCGGGTTTCAAAGAATAAAGTGGAACAGCGTTGAAACCGCATTCAAAGAGATGTATTATCTCCCTTTTTGGAAACTTTCTGTTCGTACCAGTGGCATTGAGATGAAAAGTTTTGCCGACTTTCTGCGAGTGACGAACCAGCCTCTGGTTATTCAGGGGTGGCACCGGGAACGGGAGTTAAGCTTTTTGCTGCCGGCCTTTAAGGTAAGGCCCAGCACCTTTTTGCGTCTTGGCAAGAATATGACACTGGCTCAGGCACGTATTCCGCACGGAGAACAGCAGGTACCAGTAAAGCTGCATCCGGTAACTTTGCTCAGGAAAGAGGCGATTCAGGCTCTGAAAAGCGTTTTTGCCGGTTCTGCTTTGAACAAACGGAAACTTTTACCGAAATTGCCCCACGTTCGTTTTCAGACCCTTGATGCAAACCTTACCTATCTGCCGTTTTTTGATAAGGGGCATGACTACGTGCAGGAACAGACAGGTATTTCAATAGCAAAATCAGTCTTGCATTTTGGGCGTAAGCTATAAGTGAAGCTGTTATGAAGAAGCACGAACAATTTATGCGCATTGCGCTGGAGCAGGCAGAGGAAGCCCTGGCATCGGGAGAATTCCCCGTGGGGGCAATTTTTGTGTATGAAGATACGATTCTTGCCAGTGGAAAACGTGCCCATAGCAGGGAACAAAAAGAGGTGGTCAACGAGATTGACCATGCAGAAATCCTGGCCTTGCGCGGTTTGCTCGCCACTCCACCGGATATTCCCCTGGCAGAAATTACGGTCTACTCCACCATGGAACCCTGTTTAATGTGTTATTCCACCATGATCTTAAATGGTATTCGGAAGTTTGTTTATGCCTATGAAGATGTGATGGGCGGGGGCACAAATCTACCACTGGCGCAGTTGAATCCACTCTATCAGGAAATGGAGATTGAGATCATCCCTCATATTCTTCGCAAGGAAAGTCTGGATCTGTTCAAGCAATTCTTTATGAATCCTGAAAATACCTACTGGAAGGATTCACTCCTTTCCCAATATACTTTAACCTGTTAAATTTATAAGCTTATGAGCCCAAGAGCACGAACAGTCGGTTTTCAAAGCGGCGAACGAAATATTTTCTTTCATATCCTGACAGCCTGTAATCTTTCCTGTCGTCACTGTTATATCAATAAAGAACAACATGGTACCGAGATGCTGTCCCGGGCAACCATGGAACGGTGGCTGGAGTTGTTTGCAGATCCCGCAAAGAAAGCAAATGTGATTTTCCTGGGTGGTGAGCCCACCATGCACCCCGATCTGGTTCACGGTATTACAAAAGCAAAAGAGCTTGGCTTTGATGTGACAGTTGATTCCAATGGCTATTTATTCCATGACCTGCTGGAAAAGTCCAGCCCTGAGCAGCTTGATTTTTTAAGCTTCAGCCTTGATGGACCTGATGCCTCAGTGAATGATCCCATACGTGGAGAAGGGGTCTATGAAATCTGCACTGCCAATATGCGAAAAGCTGTATCTGCCGGGTATAATGTGTCCGTTATCTATACAGTGTCCAGCCTGAACATTAAGCATTTACACCGCATGATTCCATTACTCACAGAAATTGGCATAAAACGATTTTTCATTCAGGTAATCGGTCTGCGTGGGAATTCTGCCAGCGAAAACACAGATGGTTTCAACTGGCAGGTAAGTCCTGACGAATGGCTGGCCATTGTACCTGCTGTGGCTGCTCAGGCTGCTGATGCCGGTATCCATGTCACATTCCCCAAGGTGTTTCTCCAGAAAGATGAAAAATTTGAGTGTGCAGGGATTGTTGCTGAAAACTACTTTATATTCCCTAATGGGCGGGTGTACAGATGTCCCTTGTGCGAAGATCACCCCATCCATGCGCTCACTATTAGGGATGATAAACTCATTGTAAGTCCAGGACTGACCGAAGATAATTTCTTCCAGCTTAATATCGCAGAAGGCTGTGTTATGAATAAACTCTTGCAGCCAGACACTATCAGCTATGATGCCCAGGGCAACCCGGAACATCGAATTTCCTGCTGTCTGCTGAAACAGGAAATTCTTCCTGAGTAGATTGGATATCTGGGGGAGTAATGAGTAAGAGTAACGGCCAGTGTCCCCTTTGTGGCCATCCCACCGGGTGCAGCAGTTTCTATGCGAATAACTCACGTGAGTTCTATCGATGTGAGTGCTGCTTTCTGATTTATGTGCCTCCTGCATACCATCTTTCCCGGGCAGAAGAAAAGGCTGAGTACGATAAACATCAAAATTCCCCTGAAGATGCAGGATATCGAAAATTCCTCAGTCGTCTGTATATTCCGCTGCGTGAAAGAATAATGACAGGCGCTCAAGGTCTGGATTTTGGCTCAGGTCCTGGACCAACGCTATCCCGTATGTTTGAGGAGACAGGTTGTCGTATGAAAATATACGATCCATTTTATGCTCCGGATAGAAAATCGCTCTCGCTCAGTAATCAGTATGATTTTATAACGGCAAGTGAGGTACTGGAGCATTGTCATGATCCATCTGCTGATCTGGATCTTCTCTGGTCACTGCTGAAACCCGGGGGCTGGCTGGGGATTATGACGGGAATGGCCCTGGACAGAAACTCTTTTGCAACGTGGCGTTATAAGGATGATTTAACCCATGTCTGTTTCTTCTCAAAACAGACAATGGAATGGATTGCTGTAAAATATCAAACGAAAATGCTGTTGTCTGGGCGGGATGTGTGTCTTTTTCAAAAAAAGAAAGAAAACACCACACAGTAAAAGAACTTTTATTGTGTGG